>DATANW010000493.1:0-14059 GCA_036266055.1 Pyrinomonadaceae bacterium
TCGCGCGAACGTCTCCAGTTTCTGGCAAAGCAGAGCGAGGACTGGTGGCTTGCCGTTGTTCCGTTTTTTGACGTGGAACGCGAACGAATCTGGATCTTCTGGCGGCGCGTCTTGCATACAGCTCACCATCGAGCACAACTCGGAGTTTATTTGCGGATGTTGGACAAGAAGGTGCCGTCAGTTTATGGTCCAACTGCCGATGTGCGTTGGGAAGGAGCGGACCCGACGAGTACAATCGCTGCTGCCGGCAGGAAATAAATTTTCAATGCAGTCTCGACCTACAATCGTTGCGGTCAGCGGCTTCTCGTCCAACGTTGGGAAGACAACTCTCGTCTGCGAGTTGTTACGCCAGTTGCCGGGCTGGGAAGCGATCAAGGTGACGCGCGGTCATTACCGTTCGTGCGGCCGAGATCCGGCGGCGTGCTGTGTCAGCGATCTGCTCCGCGACGAACCAGTCGTCCGCTCGGGCTACGAAGCAAATTATCAATCCGAAAAAGACACCGGAAAGTTTTGGGATGCGGGCGCTTCGAACGTGCACTGGGTAATCGTGAAAGATGATCAGGTCGAGCAGGGAATTGCTGAAGCACTCGAGCGTGTGAAGACACCAGGAGTGATTGTCGAAGGCAACAGCTTTCTTGATTATGTGAAGGCCGACGTCTCCATCATGTGTTCGCGCGCTGAAGGTGGAAAGCTCAAGGCCTCAGCGCGAACGGCGCTTGGCAAGTGTGATTATCTTTATCTGTCATCTCTGAATGGCGGCACCGCCGCAGATGCCCGCAACCAGTTCGATCAGTTTTGCGAATCGCTCAATCTGCCGTTCGACCTGCGCAGTGTGCCGATCATTACTCGTGACGACATCGCTCGACTGGTGAACGAGCAGGTTCACATCAAGCGATGAAAGCTGTCGTTATCACTCGTTTCGGTGGCCCTGAGGTGTTGGAGATCCGGGACGTTCCGGCGCCTGAACCTGGTCCCGATGAAGTCCTCGTTCACGTACGCGGCAGCGCACTCAACCGCGCCGATCTTCTGCAAAGACTGGGTCGATATCCTGCTCCTCCAGGCGCAACCCAGAACATTCCGGGTCTTGAATTTGCGGGCGAAGTCGCAAAGTCGGGTGCGAACGCGCAACGCTGGCGCGTCGGCGATCGCGTGATGGGGATCATCGGCGGCGGCGCGCAGGCGGAGTTTGTGACGACGCATCAGGATGCGTTGGCCGCCGTGCCATCAAACCTCGAATGGTCGGCGGCGGGCGGAGTTCCCGAGGTCTTCATAACCGCACACGACGCGCTGCGACAGGCAGGATTCAACGCTGGAGAAAACGTGCTCATCCATGCCGTTGGCAGCGGAGTCGGACTCGCTGCCACACAACTCGTCAAAGCCTTGGGAGGTCATGCGTTCGGCACCTCGCGCACGCCTGACAAGATCGAACGCGCAAAACAATTTGGTCTCGAGTCGGGATACGCAGTTCCGGAGCCGGAATCTTTAACGGGGCTTGCAGCTTTTGGCGAGAACGTTACTGGCGGTCGCGGATTTGACGTGGTGCTCGACCTGACGGGTGGTCCATATTTCGCCGCCAGCCTTGCCGCGATGGCGATGAAGGGACGCCTCATTCTTATCGGCGGTGTCGCTGGTGGTAAGACCGAGGTCGATCTCTATCACATCCTTGGCAAACGTCTCCACGTAATTGGAACCGTGCTGCGCGCGCGATCTCTGGAGGAGAAGATCGCCGTCACCGCCGCGTTCGCAGAGGAAGTTTTGCCGCTGATGGTCCAGGGAACAATTGAACCCGTCATCGATTCCGTGTTCCCACTGGAAGAGATCCAGGATGCTCATCGACGCCTCGAGTCCAACGACACGTTCGGTAAGGTCGTGCTTACGGTGTCGTGAGTAAAGACCTGGACCAGTTTACAATCAAGACGCATCACGATGACGTTTCAACCTGCTGGTTCTGATCCAATTCTCTGCGCGCACCTGTTGCGCAGAGTGGATGAAAAACTGATCGAGCTCTTGCGTTCGTTGTCGCCGTGCGAGTGGGATACACAGACGGTTGCGCCGCGGTGGAAGGTGCGCGACGTGGCGGCCCACCTGCTCGACACAGTGCTGCGCAAATTGTCCCTGGTGCGCGACTCGTGGCAGGTTGAGAACGTTGCTATTCGATCGCCGCAGGATGTCGTCACGCTCGTCAACCGTTTGAACGAAGAAGGCGTGAGGGTTTACCGGCGACTCAGCCCGCCCGTTCTTATCGACCTGATGAAGCTGGCGTGCGAGCAAAGCGCCGTCTTTCACGAATCGCTCGATCCGTTTGCGCCCGCCATGTTTGGTGTTAGTTGGGCCGGAGAAGAAACGTCGCTTAACTGGTTCGATACTGCTCGCGAGTTGACCGAGCGTTGGCACCATCAACAGCAGATTAGGTTGGCGACGCGTCGTCCGGGGATCATGACGCCGGAACTCTACCATCCGGTTCTTGACTGCTTCCTGCGCGGTCTGCCCCATCTCTATCGCGAAACGCCGGCGCCCGCCGGCGCCGTGTTGCTGGTGGAGGTTGAGGGTGAATGTGGAGGACAGTGGTTGTTGGCGAGACAGACCGACAGCTGGTCTCTCGTTAAGGAATCACCCGCTCAACTCGCCGCGCGAGTGACGATCCCGCAGGAGATCGCCTGGCGTGTCTTCACCAAAGGCATCGATCGCGATTCAGCCAGAGAACAAATCAAGATGGAAGGCGATCCGCAACTCGCCAACCGCGTTCTCGATCTGACCGCGATTGTCGGCTGATCGTGGCCTTGCCCTAAAGTCTGGAATTCCACTCACGTCAGTGGGTGGATTGTTCAGCTGCAACCTACACAACAGTTCACGAAACTTCTTCTAAGACCTCTAAACCAGACCCGTAGGCTGGAAGTTAATAATCCACCCACTTACGTGGGTGGGATTTCAGACTTTTGAGTCAAAGCCGCTGATCGTACATTGCATCGGGTCGTAATTTCTCTTTAAATGTGTCGACAAACCTGGCCGGCTAGACTGGAGGCAGTAAAGTGATGGGCAAAGCGTTCGTCAGCCTTCTTGTAATGTTCGTCCTCGCGATACCGGTTTTTCCGCAACAACCTCAGCCGCAAAAACCAAAGCCCGAGACGGAAGAGGACCAGGACAGCGTCGTGCGCATCACTTCGAACCTGGTCCAGGTCGACGCGGTGGTGACAAAGGACGGACGGGTTGTTTCCCATCTCACCCCAAACGACTTCGTGATCACCGAAGACGGCAAGCCTCAAACGATCACCCATTTTTCTTACGTCTCGAACGTTCCCAATCAGAACTCGGAAAACGCTGCCGCCAGGTCCACGCCGTCAACCGCGAGCGCAGTATTACCTGCCGTTGTTCGTCGTGATGACCCACGCCGGACCATTGCGTTCGTTGTAGACGACCTCGGGATTTCACTCGAAAGCATCCGTTCAGTCAAAGAGCAGCTAACAAAGTTTGTTGACGAACGGCTTCAGCCTCAAGATCTGGTCGCGATCATTCGCACTGGTGGCGAGGTCGGCGCGCTGCAACAGTTCACGAACGACCGACGGCTGCTTCATCGAGCGATCGACTCGCTCAGATGGAATCTATGTAGCCGCGTGGGCTACTCGGCTGAACCAGCATTGGCAAACATGGTAGTGCCGACCGATACGTTAGGCTCTGGTCAAAATGCCGTCGGGCTGTGCGCCGAGCTGCAAGGTGGACCATTGAAGGGAACGGTGCGGGCGCTGAGATTCATTCTCGCGGGCATGGGCAACCTGCCTGGCCGCAAAGCCATGGTCCTGCTTTCCGACAGTTTGCCTCTTGATCTGCCGAACGTTAACTCGCTTGAGCGCGGTCCTATCAAAGCCCAAATACCAATCCATGACGATCCCGATGCTGACTCGGTGCGAAACGAAGGTGAGACGCAGTTTGATAACGAAACCGTGTTGCGGAAGGTCGCTGAACTGGCGAACCGCTCCTCGGTCGTAATCTATTCGGTCGATACTCGTGGTACTAAAAACATCGGGCTGACAGCCGCCGACAATCAAACGCCGAGTGGACCAGGAAGAAAGGCCGCCGGGACCGAGATGCTAAACAGAACGGCGCTCAGGGCCCTCAACGATCGTTCGGCCTCGCTTCAGGATCTGCGGGGCGGCATGTCGCTGCTCGCAAAACAGACTGGCGGTCTGATGATAAGCAACAGTAACGATCTGCAGTTGGATCGCGTCGTCGAAGATCAGAGTGGTTACTACGTCCTGGGCTATCGCCCGAGTAACGAAACGTTCAATCGATCTTTTCACCGTATCAAGGTTCGCTTAACCAGCTCGGGCTTAACGTTGCGGACGCGAGAGGGTTTTTATGGCTTGAGCGACAAAGAGGTTGCGCAGGGCAATGGGACCACTCGCGAACAGATGACCGCGGCGCTGATTTCACCCTTCGGCGCCAATCAAATCGAAGTCCACATGACTTCGCTGTTTGCGAATGACAAGTCGGCGGGTTCGTTTATCCGATCGATGGTGTATCTGAATCCGGGCGATCTGAAGTTCGCCACTGAAGGCGATGGCCGCCGCAGCGCGAAACTGCACCTGTGGTCCATACTGTTCGACGTCGATGGTCGTGTGGTTCAGCAAGTTGAAGAAGATCGAACATTGAAATTGACAGCCAAAGACTTCGAGCGTGCCGCGCATGATGGTCTCGTTTACCAGCTCGACGTTCCGGCGAAACAGCCGGGCGCGTATCAGTTGCGTGTTGCGGTGCGAGATACAGGTTCGGCAAAGCTCGGCAGTGCGGCGCAGCTCGTCGAAATACCTGCGCTGGCCGTAAACAAGATAGCGTTATCGGGAATAACTCTCTCGACCGAAAACGAAACAGCCGCGCCGAAGTCTGATTCATCGCAGGGTGCGGAGACCGGGGTTGCCACAAACGTGGCGAACCTCGCGATGCGACGGTTTCGCTCGTCTTCTAATCTCTACTACAGCTACGTGGTGTACGTCAGCGCGGTCAAAAAGTCTGCGGAGGCACCTTCATTATCAGCCGAAGCAAAACTCTTTCGTGAAGGTACATTGGTATATGGCGGGGCCCCGAAATCTATCGACCCAGCCGGCCAAACCGATCTTGAACGAATCGCAGCCGCAGGCGGGTTGCGCTTGAACTCGCTCTCACCCGGCGCGTACGTGCTACAGGTAACGGTGAAAGACCAGGCGGGAAAGCGAAGCGACGCAACTCAATTGATCGATTTCGAAGTGATCCCGTAAACGGCGACCTTCGCTCGATTAACTACCCGCGCAGGGTGCTGATCGGATCGACCTTTGTCGCCCGCCGCGCAGGAATCCACGATGCATAGAGCGCGATGCAGATTACTGCGAAACCGGCGATCAAGTATGTGAACGGATCGGTCGCGCTGACGTCGAAGAGCAGCGATTTGATCCACTGACTGATCGCGAACGATGCAGCGACGCCGATGATCAACCCCGCGGCGATCAGTATTCCGGCTTCTCTCAGTATTAACTTCATCACCGCGCTCTTTTGTGCACCCAAAGCGACGCGAATGCCGATTTCTCGATTGCGTTGCGCGACCGCGAAGTTGATCGTGGCATAGATTCCCGCAGCGGCTAAAAGCACGGCCAGAAAGCCGAACCCGGCGAACAGCCAAAGATTAAAGCGACGCGGCGCGACCGCATCACTCATAAACTCGTCGAAAGTTCTGACGTTGAAAACTACCGCGCGCGGTTCGAGCTGTTCGAGTTCTCGTCTTACCGGACCAAGCAAAGAGGACGGATCGGTCTGCGTCTTCACCACGAAGTTCATGATCGGAAACGTCGACGACTGAAGATAAGAAACGTACAACGCCGGCTGTGCATCAAGCTCGAGTCCTCGATGTTTGATGCTCGCGACTACGCCGACAATCTCTCCTTTTACTAACGCCGATTCTCCGTCGAGCCTCACGCCAACCGGTTCAACTGCCGGTAGGTATGTCCGCACAAACGCCTCGTTGACAATGAACACCTGTCGACCCCGCTCTCGATCGCTTTCAGCAAACAGCCGTCCTTTCTTCAACTCGACTCCCGTTGTCTGAAAGAACGACGGCGTGACTACACGATAATCGGCAACTCTTTCATCGTGCTTCGCCGGCGTGGACTGCGTAGGGATCGTAAATGGCAACTGCATCGTGCGTCCGCCCAGCGGCAAATGCGATATGGCGCCGACGGAAACAACACCGGGTAAAGCACTCAACTTCTCCACTGCCTGTTGATAGAGCTGTGTTCGTTTCGGACTGCCATTCGGAAAATCAGCAAAGCTCAACGAGAGGCCGGCAGTGACGAGGTGATCGGTCCGCATTCCCGTATCGACAGCCTGCAACCGCCGGAAGCTCTTGACGATCAGACCGGCGCCCGTTAACAGAACCAACGCCAGCGCGATTTGTCCAACGACCAAAGTCTGACGAATGCGATTTGAGTGCCGATCCGTCGTGCCTGCACTCTGAGCATTCTTCAGTACGTCGTTCAGGTTCAGTCGCGAACTTTGAAACACAGACACTAAGCCGATCGTGATGGCGCAAAGAAGCGCGACTCCCATGGCGAAAAACAATGCCGGCAGACTCAGCGATGCGTCCCGTAGCCGCGGTATCGATTCCGGTCCAAGTGCTTGCACGAACGACAAGCACCAGATCGCCACCACCAATCCGGCAGCACAACCCAGCCCGGAGAGCAGCAGATTTTCGATGACTGATTGTCGGACGAGCCGCAGTCTTCCCGCTCCCAGCGCGAGTCGAACTGCCACCTCGCGACGCCTCACAAACGAGCGCCCGAGTTGTAGATTCGCGACGTTGGCGCAGGCGATCAGCAGCACCATTCCCACCGCAGCGAGCAACGACCACAGTGCGGGCCGGGAGTTGCCGAACAGGTGTTCCCTGAAAGAATCGATGTGGACCTGCCAGCCTCTGTTCGTGTCCGGATAAAGCTCTGCCTGCCGCAGTGTCATCGCGCTCATTTCAGCCTGGGCCTGTTCGACGGTCACTCCCGGCTTGAGTCTTCCAATCGTTCGCCAATTGTGGGAACCACCGCGTTCGAGGTCTGCTCGAGAGATTTCAGAGATGCTGAAGACGTCGATGCGGGCGGGGAAGTTGGCCTCTTCAGGGAGCACACCAACGATAACTGAAGAATTGTTGTAATCGGTGGCTGGTACACCAAAGGAGATCTTGCGTCCGATCACGGACTGTTCGCCGCCGAACTGTCGCAGCCATAACGCATGACTGATGATGACGCTGTTCTCGGGTTCGTCAGGCCCGGCGAAGTCCCGGCCGAGTTTTGGTCGAACGCCTAGTGTGCGGAAGAAGTTGGACGTGACGAAAATGCTCTCGACGCGTTCAGGGGTCTTAGCGCCGTAGAGATTTACCGGCAGTGTTCCCCAGGCTGCAATGAGATCAAAGCATTGACTCTGCTCGCGAAAGTCGAGGATGTCGGCTGGATTGAGGAAGGCGTCTTTAACTCCGAGATCCTGATTCTCATTCGTCAACCAGACTAGTCGATCGGCCTCGTCGTACGGCAGCGGTCTAATCAGGACGGACAGAACGACGCTGAAGACGGCGGTATTCGCACCGATGCCCAGGGCGAGCATCAACGTTGCGACTATGGTGAAGCTGCGATTTCTCAGTAACGTCCGAATCGCATAACGCAGATCTTGCACAGGCTGGGGGTTCTCCGGTTCTGAAGAGTCAAAAGGCTCCGCTCCGACAGCCTAGCATAAATCCAAGGCAACGTGGCTTTGCACAAAAGTCCTGCGCCGATGCTCACACAGCCGTACATCATCGACGGCGCGTTCGTCCGTACGCTTGTGAACAAACTCGGTCTGACGGAAATGTTAGGTTGGACCGTTCACAACATATCGTTTTATGCAACAGGACTTCGACACAGCTATAACCAGCAGGGTGGACGACCTCTACCGCAAAGCCATCGAAAACGATGTCAAAGATTACGCCATTTTCCTGACGGATACTGAGACCAACATAATCAACTGGAATCGCGGCGCCGAGCGCATTTTAGGGTATCCGGAAAACGAGGTACTCGGTAAATCCGCCTCTATCGTTTTTACGCCTGAAGATCGCGCCGCGAATGTTCCTCAGGCTGAAGTCGCCACTGCCATCGCGAACGGCCGCGCCGAAGACGAGCGCTGGCATGAACGACGTGACAAGACGCGCTTCTGGGCGAGTGGAGTCCTGAGTGCTGTCCGTGATGAAGACGGCGAGTTGCTCGGCTTTATCAAAGTTATGCGAGACATGACTGAGAAGCGAAGACTCGAGGAGGAGCGGGATCAATTCTTTAGGTTATCAATGGACCTTCTGTGCATCGTTCGTCTCGACGGCCACTTTCTGCGGACCAATCCAACGTTTGAAAAGGTATTCGGCTACTCTGAAGAAGAGCTGCGGAACCAGCCCATTTTGGAGTGGCTCCATCCGGACGATCGAGCAGCCGCCGTAACTGAATATGAAAAACTGCGAGCCGGCGAACCTACCAAGTCGCTCGAGAATCGGTTTCGTTGCAAGGACGGTGGATACAAGTGGGTGGCCTGGAGTTATTACCCTGTTCCCGAGGATTCGATCGGTTACGGCGTCGGCCGAGACGTCAGCGATGTGCGACGGATGACCGAAGCTTTGAGATCGCACGCCGCGGAACTGGAGCAAGCGAACCGGGTCAAAGACGAATTCCTGGCAATCCTGTCGCACGAACTACGCACGCCGCTCACTTCGATCCTCGGCTGGGCCCGTCTGTTACGTGCAGGCAGACTGGAAAAACTCGAGCATGATCGGGCGATCGAAATCGTCGAACGAAATGCCGAGGCGCAGATGAAGCTCATCGAGGACTTGCTCGACGTCTCGCGCATCATCAGCGGTAAGCTGCGTATCGAGTTTCAACCGCTTGAATTTCCGGAAATCGTCGAGGAAGGTGTGGATGAGTTCCGGCCAGTCGCCGCAGCAAAGGGCATACAATTAGCCGCGGACATAGACACTGCCGCGGGACCAATACTCGGAGACCCTACGCGTCTCAAGCAGATCCTGGCGAACCTGTTATCCAATGCAATCAAGTTTACGAACGAGGGCGGACGAATCGACATCAGCTTGAAGCGCATCGATGATCATGCACGATTGCGCGTCAGCGACAATGGTGTGGGAATCGATCCGGCCGTGCTGCCGCACATTTTCGAGCGGTTCAAACAGGCCGATTCCTCAAACGTGAGAATGCACAGTGGCCTGGGCCTGGGACTGGCAATCGTCAACCACTTAGTGCGCGAACACAGCGGATCAGTAAAGGCGGAGAGTGCTGGTCCAGGCAAGGGCGCGACGTTTACCGTCGACTTTCCACTCGTGCCATCCGACAGTGAAGCGGCGTCGGTACAGCGCGAGAATCTTTTTTCGACAATCGCTCAACAACTTTGGAAGGATCCGCAAGCTGGTCCCATGCGGCCCCCGTTGGAAGGCATCACGGTGCTACTCGTCGAGGATGAAGCTGACACGCGAGATCTGGTCACGACGATGCTGCGCGAATTCGGCGCCCGCGTAATCGCGGTCAATTCCGCAAAGGAGGCTCTGGCTTCGATTCAGCACGAGGTGCCGAGCGTGGTGTTGAGTGACATCGGTATGAGTGGTGAGAACGGGTACGACCTCATCAGGAAAGTCCGCGCTTTAGCTCCGGAAAAAGGCGGCACCGTTCCGGCGGTCGCGCTTACAGCTTACGCCGGCCCTTCCGATCGACGCCGCGCTCTCGTTGCCGGTTTTCACGTGCATTTGGCGAAGCCCGTCGAACCAGACGAACTCCTGGCGGTAATCGCCAGCCTGGGCCGGATGTCACCCGGCAACGAGTAGACCACGCCGGTAGTTATTCCCTCGACATTGCCGAACTTTCCGTCCCTGTGTTTCTCCACAGATGGTCCGGCAGGGTTAGCCTCACTTTCGCACTGGTAACCGCGCATCCACGCACTGTGACGCTTCACCTCACGCAAACCCTGCGTGATCTGAATAATGCGCTGCATGCTTTCCCCGCTAAAACGAATCGCCAATCGGAAAACGTTGCTGCTGCTCCTGGTGCTTTCGCTGATTGCGGGGCTCGCCGCTGCGTGGCGGATCAAACAACGCTCCGACCAGAAACTCGCCGAAGAGCGCGCGCGACGCGAAAAACAAAACCTCGTTCCATTCGAACAAAAGTTACTCAGGCCGATCGACAGCAAGGCGATCGAGATCTGGCAGAACCACCAAGCGACGAGAGCAATCGCCAGGTTCAACGACTCCTACGTCCTCGCATCTGACGGCGGACTGATCCAGTTAGACCAGGCAGGAAAACTTCTGCGTCACTACACCGTGCTGGACGGTCTGCCCGAAAGCGACCTGCTCAGCCTCGCCACCTTCAACTCGAAACTCTTCATCGGTACACGGACCCAGGGATTGGTCGAGTTTAACGGTTCTCAGTTTTACGGCTATCGCTGGACCGATCGCACACCGCAGTCGATCGACGCCCTGTTCGCCGAGGACGGGCGCTTGTTGATTGGTACGAGGGCCGGAGGCTTGATTGCCTTCGACGGCCGCCAGTTCAAGGAGCTCACCGCCGGCGCCGAGCACAAGCGATTGCTCGAGATCAACTTCATCTCCAAAGTCGGCATGCGCTTGTTCGTCGGCACCTTTGCCGATGGTCTGTGGATGGAAGAAGCAGGGCGCTGGTCGCACTTCACGACGGACGACGGTCTACTCTCGAATCGCGTCGTCGGCGCCGTGGTCGCCAATCAGAATGTCTTCGTCGCCACCGACTTTGGATTGACGGTTGCTCCAATTGCCAGTCTGGCGGACGGGTCTCGCTTTGCTACCGTCGTCACACTTCCGTCGCTCTCGAGCCTGGCTGTTACGGCTGACAGTCTCGTGCTGAGCAAAGACAACGGCGAGACGTTTAGTTTCCGAACAGATCGGGACATGCCGGCCGCGCGACAGGTGAGTCCGATCGTTTGGAACAGGACGGGGAACTCGACCGGAACACGATTGATTGCTCTCGACAAAGATCTCTGGCTGCTGAGCGAGCAGGGGCTGTATCGCGCTGCCGGGGACCAGACGAAGATCTCGGCGAACGCTTTCTTCGCGTGGGGACAGGACCATCACAACCGCACGCTGACAACCAATCTCGTTTCAGCCTTGACGATCGACTCGCACGCTCGTGTTTGGGCCGGGAACTTTCGCCGCGGCATCGATGTTCTGAGCTCGCAGGGAACTCAACTCGCGCACGTAGAGTCGGAAACGAATCGTGAGATCAACTCTCTCGTCAATGACGACGCATCGGAAACAATCATTGCCGCCTCCTCTGCCGGCCTGCTGCGTTTGGACTCCAGCCTGCGAACAACGGAACAGTGGTCCACTAAAGACGGCCTCTTGAGTAATGCCGTGTTGCAGGCGGCTCGTTGGGACGTGGACGGCGACAACGCTCGCAACTCACCACTTGCCCTCGCGACCAGCAAAGGTTTGTCACTGGGCGTTCGCGGCAAGCTCCATGGTCTAACGACGGTGCAGGGCCTGCCAAGCAACAGTCTTTATGCCGTCCTCGTTCAGAATCGCAAAATCTACGTCGGCACTCTCGCGGGGCTCGCGATCGTTGAAGACGGTCGCGTGTCGCGAGTGTTCAAGGACACGAATTCAAAACTCACTACCAACTGGGTCACCGCACTCTGCGCTGTCGGCCCTCGCATCTTCGTCGGCACGTACGGCGGCGGACTGTTTGAGTTGAACGGCAGTGGCGACCTGCGCAGTTTTGCGACCGAGGTCGGACGCGTCGTAGTGAATCCGAATGCGATGTGGACTGACGGTGCGCGGTTGTTTGTAGGAACGCTCGATGGCGCGCTGGTGTTTGAGCCCGCCTCGCAACAATGGACTCGCGTGAAAAACGAGTTGCCGTCGCGAACCGTGCTCAGCATCACCGGCAGCGACGACCACGTCTACTTCGGCACGACGGGCGGCATTGCCCGCATCGAGCATTCCTATTGGGATCGAGATTCGTCGGGCCAGGATCGATGAAACAGGGTCAATGAAACATTCAGCGAGAAAATCACACGTGTTAGTGCGGCTGCTGATGGTCGCAACACTGCTGCTGCCATTGTGCTTCAGCTATCGTCACAGCTCAGCGCAGTCCGGCGTCTTGATCCCATCAACCAGCAGTAAACCCGACGCAGCCACACTGTCACTCCAGGTAATGAACGTCGATGTGCTGATCGACAACCAGCACGCGCGCGTGAGGGTGATGCAGATCTTCGAGAGCCACTCGTCGCAGATTCTTGAAGGCAAGTATCTGTTCGCACTGCCGCAAACTGCTTCGATCTTCGACTTCGCGGTTTGGGACGCGGACGTTCGCATTCCCGGCGTGATGATGGAGAAACGACGCGCCAACAAGGTCTACAGCGAGATCAAACAGCAGCAGGTCGATCCGGGACTCTTGCAGCAGGACGACGAGCATGAAGGTGTTTCGGCCTTCTCCGCGAAGGTGTTTCCGATTCCCGCCTACGGAACGAAGCGGGTCGAACTCGAGTACACCGAGGTGTTGCCGGTTGACCTGCTCGCGTCTCATTTCACGTTTCCGCTGAAAGCATCGTTCGGCGATCCGCAGCGCGTGGAGGAGTTCACCCTGCACCTGCACGTGCTGAGCGACTATCCAATAACGCCAATCAACGAAGACAGACGCGCGTATCCACTGACAGTTACGAAGTCTGAGCCCAATGAATTCGAAGCGGACTTTCACGCCAGCGGTCTCGAGCTAAAGGACGACTTCTCATTCGACTATCGCATCAATGTTCCCGATAGCACGCTGTCGTTCACGACCTACCGCGCTCCGGAACAGATCTCGGCGTACGACCTGCGCGATCCGGCGTTGGCTGCACAAAACCCAAACGGCTACTTCGAGGCGCGCACGATCTTTAATCAAAGCGGTGCCACAAACGGCGCAAACAAGCAGCCACGCAATGTCATTCTGCTGCTCGATACTTCTCTGTCGATGTACGGTGAAAAGCTCAGGCGCGCCGTCGAAGCACTCGACTTCTTTCTACATTCACTTTCGCCGCAGGACCACTTCGATCTCGTCCTCTTCAACGAAGAGACCTACGCGTTTTCTCCCGCGCCACTGCCGGCGAATCCCGACAACGTAGAACGCGCACTCGCTTACATCCGGAATTCGATGTTGAGCAGCGGTAGCGATTTGCGCAAAGCACTGCAGAAGGCGGTCGAGCTTTCGCCGCAGTTTCCTCCCGGCGAACGCAGCATTGTCTTAGTGTCCGATGCCAATCCCACTCTGGGTACGCGGAACCTGAAGCAGATTCTGCAAACCGTTCAGACGAACAATGGTCCAAACTCCACGCGCGTTTTTGCTTTCGGGTTGGGAAGTGATGCTAACGGTTCGCTGCTGGCGGAACTCGCAAAAACAGGTCACGGCTATTTTGCTCGCGCACGTGAGACCGAGGACATCACCACGGCGCTGAAGATCTTCTTCGATCACGTCGGCAGCACCAGCATCGAGAATTCGCAGCTCACATCGAATGACCCGAGCAACCTGTACCAGGTTTATGCGACCGGCGATTACAGTTTTGACGGCTCGAGTCTCGCATTCGTGGGTCGCTATCGGAGACCTTCGCGGCAAGCGACCGTGACGGTTACGGGGCAGTTCGGAACTGAAACTATCAAGCTGTCGCGCGATGTAGTGCTGCCCGAGCTGGCGGACATCCATTCGCATCTTCCTCGCGTTTGGGCCCGCGCTCGAGTAGACGCGCTGTTGCGCGAGATGGATCTAAACGGTGAGCGTGAAGATTACATCGCCGAGATCATTCGCCTCTCACAAAAGTACCGTTTCGTCACGCCGTACACCGCGTTCATCGCCGCGCCACGCGCGCTGTTGCGCCCGCGACTGATTCAACCAGGCGATCCAGTGCTGCGAGTGAAGACTGACGAGTCGATCAATTCAGTCTTCGCGGTGTTTCCCTTCGGCGAAACTCTGCCGCTGAAGTTTCTTCAGAGTGAAGGCGTTTGGGAGGTGCGCTTCTTAGCGCCCGCGTG
>DATANW010000494.1:0-12141 GCA_036266055.1 Pyrinomonadaceae bacterium
AGTTGCGGCCTGCAAACCGGCCGATTTCACATCGCGCACCACGCCGACGATCTCAAAATTGCCGGACAATCGTTGTCCTCTCCAGAGTCTTTCCGGTGGACCAATCTTCAAGCGGCGCCCGAGCGGTTCTTCGTTCGGAAAATAATGGCGCACGAACGACTCGTTGACGATCACAACTCCCGGATGGTCCGGGTCGTCCTGCGGCGTGAACTGCCGTCCTTTGACCATCGGAGCGCCGACAGTTACGAAGTAGTCGGGCCCGATCGGATTGAAGTTCGCCTGCATTGAAGGGGTGTCCGCCGCTGCGACTCTGCCTTCGATCTGAAACGAGTCGATCCAGTTAGTCTGAAGCGGATTGTCGTAACCAATTGCCGCCGCTTGCACACCGGGCAGGTTCGAAACGCCATCGTGCAGTTGATTGAAGAACTGGTTGATCTGTTCGGGCCTGGCATACTTCGCAAAAGGAAGCGTCAGGCTCAACGAGAGTACGCGCTCCGCGCGAAATCCCGGATCGACTTGTTGTAGCCGCCAGAAACTCTTGATCAGCAACCCCGCGCCGATGACCAACATCACCGCCATGCTTACCTGAAATACGACGAGCATCTGTCGCAGACGCAGCCTCCGACCACCCGCACCTAACGTGCGCCCACTCTGCTCGAGCGTCGTGTGCAAATCCGGCTTCGAAGCATGCCAGGCCGGTATCAACCCGAACACGAGACAGGTCGCGATCGCCAGCAGGAGTGTGAAGCTGAGCACTTGCCAGTCGAGTTGCACGTGCTCGAGACGCGGAATGTCCTGCGTGACGATCTTCATCAGCACCTTCAAGCCCAGCGCCGCCAAACCAATGCCGGCAACCGTGCCGAGCAACGAAAGCAACATGCCTTCGAGGAAGAACTGGCGCACCAGTCGACCACGACTCGCGCCCAGCGCCGCCCGAATTGCGATCTCTTTACTGCGCGCGGCATGTTGGGCCAACAACAGTCCCGCGATGTTGGCGCAGGCAATCAGCAGAACGAGGCCGACGGCGACCAGCAACGTGATCAATCCCGTTCTGACATTCCCGACCACTTCATTCATGAACGGATTAACTATGATTCCCTCGCCTTTGTTCGCCGCGTACTCCTGCGCCAGCCGCGCGCCGATCGCGTTCATCTCGGCTACTGCCTGGTCCAATGTGACTCCCGGCTTCAAACGTCCGACGACACCCAACACATGCGCCGATCGCACTGCTGCCCACTGCGGTGCGAACGACATTGGTGTCCAGTAATGTTGCTCCGACTCGTCAAAGTCGATCTGTCCGGTGGTTAAAGGCCTCATCGGGTAAAGCCCGGGAGGCATCACGCCGACAACTGTGTAGCTACTACCGTCGAGTGTGATCTTTCGATTGAGCACGTTTGGATCACCGGCGTAGCGACGTTTCCAGAACGCGTTGCCGAGAATGACCACCTGGTCCTTCCCGACCTCATATTCGTCAGTCGAAAAAGAACGGCCCAACATCGGCTCGACGCCGACGACGGCGAAGTAACCGGAGCTCACTCTCGTTCCCACCAACTGTTCAGGTTCACCACCGTCGCCGGTCAAGCTCATCGACGAACCACCGTAAGCGGACATGTCCTCAAACAGCGTGTTCTGTTTTTTCCAATCGTGGAAGTTTGCGGGCGACGCTCGCCAACGGCCCTGGACCGGAACGTTCTCCCAAAGTGAAACGAGTCGTTCGGGATTTTTGTAGGTCAACGGCCGCAGCAACACCGCATTCACCACGCTGAAGATGGCGGTGTTTGCGCCGATGCCGAGCGCGAGCGTGATGATGGCAACGATACTCACGCCGGGGTGCTTCAGGAGCATACGCACACCGTAACGCAGATCCTGTAGGAGAGTGTTCATCTGTGTTCTCCGTGGAGAGACTATTCGTAACGAAGCGCTACCACCGGATCGACCCGTGCCGCTCGCCGGGCGGGTATCCAACAGGCCAGGAACGCAACCACCGCCAACAACACCGGCACCGCAGCGAACGTCAGCGGATCGACAGCATTAACGCCGAATAACAACGACGTCATCAGACGCGTCAATGCAAACGACGCCGCCAGACCAATCGCCACACCGAGCAACGTCAACTTCATTCCCTTTTGCAGCACGAACAACAGAATCTTCGCGGGCGACGCGCCAAGCGCGAGCCGCACGCCGATCTCGTTGCGGTGTTGCGCGACGAAGTACGCGAGCACGCCGTAGATTCCGAGCGACGCCAGCAGCAACGCAAGCACGGCGAAGGCCGTGAGCAGGATCATGCCGAGACGCCGTTGCGAGGTTTCAGTCCCCAGCACTTCGGCCATCGTCTGGACATTCGAAATCGGTTGGTCGGGATCGACCGCGCGCACTGCCTGACGCACCGCGCCAGTCAAACTCATCGGATCGCCATTCGTGCGCAGCACGAGATCGCGCGGCGCGTAGAAGTCGTAGAGAGGAACCTGTCCGTAGGGCAAGTACATCTCGCTCTTCACGGGCACGTCGATGCCCATCTGTCGCACGTCGCCAACCACGCCGACGATCGTGCGCCACGGCTTATCGTCCGTCGGATCGCCCAGCTTGAAACGACGGCCCACCGCGTCGCCGTTGGGCCAATACTCGCGCGCCATCGTCTCGTTCACGATCACCACCGGGATCGAGCGCTCGTTGTCCTGCGCGGTGAAGTAACGTCCCTGGCGCAACGGTATGCTCATCGCCTGCAAGTAATCGGCACTGACCTGTCGATGAATCGCATCGTAAGTGACACCCGGAATCGGTTCTCTCGTGCCTTCAGGAAAAACGCCGCTCGTGCCGCCCTTCCACGTCAACGGTATGGCAGTGGTGTAACCCGCCGACGCGACGCCGGGAATGTTCGCCACCTGTTGCAGAACACTTTGATAAAACGCGTTGCGTTTGCCGGCCTCGTCGTACTTGGTGAGCGGCAGCGCCGTGCGCATCGTCAGTACTTTCTCAGGCGCGAGCACCGAGTACTGATTGAACAACTGAAACAGCGTCTGAATCAGCAGCACTGCGCCGACCAGCAGCACCAGCGACAGCGAGACTTCGAACACGATCATGCCGCTGCGCAGCTTCATGCTGGTTCCGGATCCCGATCGTCCACCACTCTGTTTCAAACTCTCGTTCAGATCCACGCCTGCTGATTGCAACGCCGGTATCAGACCAAACACGATGCCGGTGACGATGGAAGTCGTGAGCGCGAACAGCAGGATCGAACCGTCGAGATGCAGACTCGTTGACTGCTTCATGCCCTCGGGGATCAGCTTCTCGAAAAACCCGAAGCTCCAGATCGCCAGCACCAAACCGCAGACGCCGCCAAAGACTGAAAGCAACAGACTCTCGGTGAGCAGTTGTCTCACGATCCGCATGCGACTCGCGCCTAATGCCGTGCGGACTGCGATCTCGCGTCGCCGCCCGGCCGCGCGTGCGAGCAACAGGCTCGCGATGTTCGCGCATGCGATCAGCAGCACGAACGCAACCGCCACGAGCAGCACCAGCAACGGACGTCGCGCGTCGCCCGTCAACTGTTCGTGCAAGGGCGTCACGACCGCGCCGAGTTTGCCTTCACCTGTTTCTTCCGGATGATCTTTCGCGATACGGGTCATCAGCGCGCTCATTTCAGCCTGCGCCTGGACCATCGAGACACCCGCTTTCAACCGCGCAATGACCGTCAAATAGTGACTGCCACGACTCTGCATCTCCTCCGCGTCGAGAGCGAGCGGCACCCACAGCTGCTCTTCCCTTTCGAGCCATTGAAAGCCGGCGGGCATCACGCCCACCACGGTGTACTTCTCTCCGTCCAGCAAAATCGCGCGGTTGAGAATGTTGCGATCGCCGCCGTAACGCGTTTGCCACAACGGGTAACTGAGCACGACGACCTTGTTCGCCTGCGGTCGATCTTCTTCGGGCAGAAATCCGCGCCCGATCAACGGTTGCACGCCGAGCAGGGGAAAGAAGTTCGCCGTCACCCGTCGCGTCGGCACTCGTTCCGGCTCGCCGTCGCCGGTCAGGTTAAGACTCGACTCGCGCGTCGCGGCGACGTCTTCGAACGACTGCGCCTGGTTTTTCCAGTCAACGTAATTGGCGGGCGCCGGAGTGTTGCGTGGAAAGCCGACGAACGAGGCGTCTTCCCAAAGGATCGCCAGGCGTTCCGGTTCACGAAACTGTAGCGGCCTGAGCAGCACCGCATTCACGACACTGAAAATTGCAGCGTTGGCGCCGATGCCCAACGCGAGAGTGATTAAAGCGACAGCGGTAAAACCCGGACGCTTCCAAAGGCCACGCAGGCCGTAGCGAATGTCCTGTACAAGAGTTTGCATTACTTATAACACCCTGGTCTTTGGTCTTAGGTCTTTCGCCTTTGGTCTTTGTTGCAACCAAGACCCAAGCCCAAAGACCCAAGACCTTGTTCATTCATTTCTCAATGCCACAATCGGATCCACCTTCGTCGCGCGTCGCGCCGGGAAGTACGAAGCAAGTAGCGCAACCACGATCAGCACGCTCGCAATCACGCTAAACGTCAGCGGATCCGTGGCGCTGACACCAAACAGTAAACTCTTCAATGCTCGTGTTAGAACGAGTGCAATCAACAAACCCGTCCCCACGCCGATAAGCGTGAGCATCAAGCCGCGGCGCACGATCAACGTCAGAATGTCACTGCCTTCGGCGCCCAGCGCGACGCGAATGCCGATCTCGCGCGTGCGTTGCGCCACCGCGTAATTCATCACGCCATAGATCCCGATGGCCGCGAGCAGCAGCGCGGCGCCGCCAAACACACTCAACAAGACTGCAATCAACCGGTCCACCGCCAGTTGGTCGGCGATCGTCTCGCTCATCAACTGCACGGAAGACACAATCACCGTCTTGTTCACCGCTTGCATCTCGTTGCGCACGACGTTGACGATCGCGGCAGGATCACCCTGCGCACGCACGATCACAGTCATGTCCAACTGTTCATTTTGGGGCAGCGGCAAGTAGATAAACGGCAGCGCGGCTTCGCGCAGGGTGCGATATTTCACGGTGCGCGCGACGCCGACGATTTCGAGAAACGGCTGTTCGGAGTCAACTCGAACGCGTTTACCCAACGCTTCGCCGTTCAAATAACGCCGCGCAAACTCCTCGTTCACGATCGCGACACCAGGACCACCGGTCCGGTCCTCAGGTCCGAACGCGCGTCCGCGCAGAATCGGAATGTCCATCGTCCGGAAGTAATCCGGCCCAACAACATTCGTGTTGAGCTCCATGTCTTCGTTGGGCTGTGGCTGATAACCCTCGAGTGTGGCGTAGCGGCGCTGGCCGCCGCCGGTGAGCGGAACGAACGCACTCAACGTCGCTCCATTCACACCCGGCAGGTGATTAAGGCGCTCGAGAAGTTGTTGATGGAACGCTCGGCCCTGCTCTCGAGTTAATCGTGCGCCGCCCGTGTCGAGTGACGCAGTGATGAGATTCTGCGCCGCGAAACCAGGATCGAAATTGACTGCCTGATGCAGACTGCGCACGAACAGTGCGGCGCAAATCAACAACACCAGCGAGAGAGCGAGCTGCGAGATCACCAACGCGTCGCGCATTCCCAATCGTCGCAGACGTTGATTACTGCTACTGATCGCGTCGTCTTTCAGCGCCGTTACGAGATCCGGTCGCGTTGTTTGCAACGCCGGCACCAGTCCGAAGACCAAACCGGTCAACATCGAAACAGTGAGCGTGAAAACGAGGACGCGCCAGTCGATGCTGAAGTCGACTCCATACACCGCACTTTCTGGAAAGAACGACGGCAACGCACGCGCAGTCCATTGCGTGAGCAACAGGCCCAACGCGCCGCCCAGCAGTGCCAGTAAGATACTTTCAGTCAGCAGTTGTCGAATCAAGCGCCGGCGACTCGCGCCAACTGCAAGTCGCACGGCTATCTCGCGGCGTCGCACTGTCGCTCGCGCGAGTAAAAGGTTCGCGACGTTCGCACACGCAATCAACAACACCAGACCAACGACGGCGAAGAGCAACACCGAAATGCGCCAGACTCCCAGTTGACCTTCCGGTCTAAGACGGCCTTCACGAACGACGGTCATCGGCTTCGGATCGTCCGGATGACCAAATGTTCCTTTGTTCGTTTCGGGATATGCCTGGGCCAGGCGCGTGCCGATCGTCGTGATTTGCGTTTGTGCCTGTTCGAGGGTGACGCCGGGTTTGAGGCGGCCGAGAATCTCGATGCTCCGATTACCGCGCCCGCCCTCGGTATATTCCGACTGGACCGCCATCGGGACCCAGAATTGTGGCGGCAGTCCTAAGCGAAGCCCGCGAAAGCCAGGTTCAATAACGCCGACCACGGTGTAGGATTGCGAGTTGAGCTTGAGGCTGCGCCCAATAACGCCGGGATCGGAATTGAAACGACTCTGCCACCATTGATCGCTGATGACGATCGCCGGGGTCGCCGATAGCGCATCGTCTGACGGTTGCAGGGTGCGTCCCAGTCGTGCTCCGACGCCGAGTATTGGGAAATAGTTCGACGTCACGTAGTGACCGCGCGCTCGTTCCACCTGATCGTCGTCACCGTTGAGCGTGAGCATGGTCCGTTCATGCGCGGCGAGATCTTCGAACGCGTCCGCCTGACTCCGGAAGTCAAGATAGTCCGGATACGACGAGCCACCGTAGGGACCGCTGCTGAAGTCGCTGGTGTAAACCGCGACCAGCCGATCAGGATCCTTCACGCCCGTCAGCGGACGCAGCACCAGTCCATTGATGAAACTGAAGATCGTTGTGTTCGCGCAGATCCCGAGTGCGAGCGCCAGCAGCGCCAACGCCGTGAAGCCCGGAGTCTTCGCAATCATGCGCAGGCCGTAGCGCATGTCTTGTAGGAAATTTTGCATTATGTAATCCCGTGACCTGATTCTGAAAAATTCGTGTTACCGGATTACTCGTAGCGCAGCGCCACCATCGGATCGACTTTCGTCGCCCGACGGGCCGGGATATAGCACGCCAACAACGCCACTACTATGAGTAACACCGCTACACCGGTGAATGTGACCGAATCGGTCACGCTTACTTCGAACAACAAACTCGATAACAATCGCGTCGCGAACCACGAACCAATCGCCCCGATCACGACACCCAAAATCACGAGCAACATGCCCTGTCTCAACACCAGTCGCAGGATCTGATCGAAGCGCGCGCCGAGTGCCATGCGCACGCCGATCTCGTGTGTACGCTGCGTCACGTAGTACGAGGTCACGCCGTAGATTCCGAGCATCGCGAGCAACATCGCGACGCCGGCAAACGCGCTCAACAGCAACATCGGTAACCGTCGCGGTGCAGCGGAAGCGGCGACCACGTCGTCCATCGTTTTCAGGTTGTATGTCGGCAGCGTCGGGTCTACGGATCGGATCGCTTCGCGAACTGCGCTCGCGAACGCAGTCGGTTCACCGGACGTGCGCACCACGAACGTGAGACTGCCCCAGTTTGGATCCTGCAGGACGGGCACGTACGTCTGGTTGAAGGCCTCTTCGTCGAGCGATTTTTTTGTGTGGCCGACAACCCCAACAACCTCGCGCGAAAACTTCTCGTCGCGCCAGACATGGAACCGTTTGCCGATCGGATTTTCGCCGGGCCACAATCGATGGGCCAGGGTCTCGTTGATCACCGCGACCTTCACCGATTCCAGATTGTCCTGGTCGTTGAAACCGCGTCCGGCTTTTACCGGAATCTTGAGCGTTTGAAAGTAGTCAGCCGTAACGACGAGATGCTGCGAATTGACTGCATTCTCAGGCACCTCCGGAAGGCCCTCGCGAATCACACTACGCCCCAAATCAAACGTGTCGCCGCGCAGCGGCAGACCCGTTATCGCACCTACGGACTCCACACCCGGCGTTGCTTTCACTTGATCGACTAATTGCCGCCAGAGCTGCGCGCGCTTTTCGGGCGCGTTGTAGTTGGGTGATATCACCGCCAGCCGGAAAGCCAACACGTTGCCCGGTGTGAATCCCGGATCGGTCCGCCGCAGATTGATGAAGCTCTTGATCAACAGTCCCGCGCTCGTGAGCAGAATGAACGACAACGCGATCTCGGACACCATGAGAAAACTTCCGACCCGATTCCGACTAGCGCCCGGTGTTCCCTGTCGTCCACTCTCTTTCAAGGTTTCATTTAGATCGGGACGCGACGTGTGCAACGCGGGAACGAGTCCGAAAAGCAAACCGGCGATGACCGTGACGCCGAGTGCGAAAATAAAAACGCGCCAGTCGATGCCGATCTCCTCGATGCGCGGGCTGTCAGCCGGACTAATCGCGATCAGCACTTTCAGTAACCACACGCTGAGACCAAGACCAATCAGTCCACTCACTAGCGAAAGCAGAACGCTTTCCGTCAGGAGCTGACGCACCACGCGCAGTCGACTCGCGCCAAGCGCGGTTCGCACCGCGATCTCTTTTTGGCGATACGCCGCGCGCGCGAGCAACAGATTCGCGACGTTAGCGCAGGCAATCAGCAGCACGACAGCTACCGCGCCGAGCAGAATCAGCAGCGACGTTCTAAACTGGCCGACCAACCGCTCGCGCAACTCGGTAATCCTTACGCTCCAGCCGGTATTTGTTACGGGGTATTCCTGGGCCTGACGCTGGGTGATCGTGTCCATCTCCGTCCGCACCTGGGCCAACGAAACGTTGGGCTTCAAGCGCGCCACCACGTTGACGTAACGATTGTCGCGCGGCTCAGTTGCCAGGTTCGGTGTAAACGCCGCCCACAGTTCGCAATCATTCGGATAGTTGAAGCCCGCAGGCATAATGCCGATGATCGTCGTGCTTTGTCCGCGGATCTTCACCTTGCTGTTCACGACGTTCGCGGCGCCGCCGAATCTTCGTTGCCAGAGGGCGTGACTGATCACGGCAACCCATTCGCGACCCTGCTGAGTATCGTCCGCCGTAATCCAACGGCCCTCAATCGGGTTGGTGCGAAACAAGGGAAAGAACTCGGCCGACACGCTCGTGGCGCGCACGCGTTCTGTCTCATCGCCCACGCTCAGAAAAGCACCACCGGAGATGAATGACGCCATCTGCTCGAACGACTGGCTCTGTTTTTGCCAGTCGGCGATGTCGGGCACCGACATGTTGCTTCCGTCAGCTCCCATCGACAGGTTTATGCTTTCCAGCAACACGACCCGTTCGGGCTCCGGAAACTTGAGCGGCCGCAGCAACACCGAGTTGACGACGGTGAACATCGCAGTCGTCGCTCCGATACCCAGCGCGAGCGTAGCAAGCGCGATCACGAGAAAGCCCGGACGTTTGAGGAAACTGCGTACGCCGTAACGAATGTCTTTGACTAAATCTTCCATCTCCGTGAACCTTTGTGCTTTGCCCATCATTCGTTTCTTAGTGCGACCAACGGATCGACTTTCGTCGCTCTGCGCGCGGGGACGTAACAGGCAAACAGCGCGACGCCAATCAACAACACCGACACTGAAATGAACGTCAGCGGATCGGTTGCACTGACACCGTAAAGCACGCTCGTGATCGCGCGCGTCGCGGCGTATGCGCCCGCCAGTCCGATTACCGCGCCGATGAGCGTCAGCTTCAATCCATGATTCAGCACCAGCCGCAGCACGTCGCCGAACTGCGCGCCGAGCGCCATGCGAATGCCGATCTCATGCGTGCGTTGGGCAACCGCGTACGACGTGATGCCATATATCCCGATCGCGGAAAGCAACAGGGCCACCAGACCAAACACGCCCAGCACCATCGCCGCGACCTTCGCGGGAAACAACGCCAGTCGCATGTGTTCCGTCAAGGTCGTCACATCGAACAGCGGCAGGTTCGGATCCAGCGCCTGCACTTCACCGCGCACGGCTGCAAACATCGACTGCGGATCACCGGTAGTGCGCACCATGATCGCGCCGCTCGAGATGTAGTCCTGTGTCAACGGCGCCCACATGAAGGCTCGGGGATCCTCGGCGATGTTGAAGTACTTCCCGTCGCCGGCAACGCCGACGATGCGCATGAATGGTCCCTTCGCATCGCCAAAACTTATGCGCTTGCCAACGGCTTCAGCGGGCGACTTAACGGCGGGCATCAGACGCTTCACGAAGGTTTCGTTGACAATGGCGACTTGCTCGGATTTCTCGAGGTCCTGTTCCGTGAACTCGCGCCCACTCACGATCGGCGTCGCCATCGTTTCGAAATAGCGTGGTCCAACGGAAGCGTTCATCGAGAGGGGCAAGTTCGCGGCACGTTCGATTGGTTCGCCTTCGACGTAGATGTTTCGACTGTTGTAGTTCAAGCTCAGCGGGATGTAGCTCGAAGCCGCCGCCGACTTCACGCCGGGCAGCGCTCGCACGCGTTCCGCCAGTTGTTTATAGAACTGTTGCCCACGTGCTTCGTCGTATCCCTGCAAACTCAAGTCAAACGACATCGTCAACGCGTTCTTCGGATCGAAGCCCGGGTTCATCGTTTGCAACTGCTGAAGCGTGCGCACGACGAGTCCGGCAGCGATTAACACCACCAGCGAGATCGCGATCTGTGCGACTACCAGGACGCTCCGCAAACGCGTTCGCCCCGCGCCGCCTTGCGCGGAGGTGTCTTTCAGCGCGTGCAACAAGTTGGGCCGTGTGGATTGCAGCGCCGGCGCCAGACCAAACACCGCGCCGGCGACGACTGACACGCCGAGTGAAAACAGCATCACACGCCAGTCGAGGCCGAGATCGATCGTCAACGGAAAATCGATTGGCGGTTTGAAAGCCAGCAACGCTTTGACGATCCAGATCGCGAGCATCAGCCCCGCTGCGCCGCCGACGATCGAAAGCAACAGACTCTCGATGAGCAACTGCCGGATCAGTCGAATGCGGCTCGCACCCATTGCCAAACGAATCGCAATCTCACGACGTCGATCGGTCGCGCGCGCCAGCAGCAAACCGGCGAGGTTCGTGCAGGTCACCAGGAGTACCAGCGCGACCGCAGCCATGAGCACCCAGGTGAAGCTCACCACCGCGCCGCGCAGCTCCGGAATGATGAATCCCGGTGGTCCAAGCTTGATGGATTGTCCTTCATTCGAGTCGGGATACTCTTTGGCGAGCTGGTCCGCCAGTAAGTTCAACGATGCTTCAGCCTGTGACGCGCTGATGCCCGACTTCAAACGCGCGACCCCGAAGAAGCTGTTGTCGGCCCGGTGATCGAGCAGGTTGGATCCCGGTTCGGCCCACGGCAGCATCGACACCGGCACCCACATCTCGGGTTCATACACCTGTTCGGTTCCTTTGAATCCCTCGGGAGCAATGCCGACTACGCGAAACTGGTGATTGTTGATGACGAAGTCTTTCCCGACGACGCCCGGGTCGCCGCCGAAGCGACGTTGCCAGCCGTCGTAACTCAGCACTACGACGGGATGCGTGAGTCGGGTCTTGTCTTCTTCAGGCAGAAACGTGCGGCCATGAATCGCTTTCACACCGAGCACGTCAAAGTAGTTGCCGGAAACTTCGTAGGCCCAGATGCGTTCGTTCGCGCCGGAGCGGCTCAAGCTCAACGGGACGAAACGATAGAGAAGCAAGCCTGACAACACTTCGTTGCGATCGCGGAAGTCGATGTAGTTCAGATATGAAAGCGCCGACAAAGCATCGTCTTTGCGGCGCATGTTCATTGCGACGACTTCCTCGGGACGTTCGACGGGAAGCGCCCGCAGCAACACGGTGTTGACGAGACTGAAGATCGCGGTGTTAGCCCCGATGCCCAGAGCGAGCGTCAACACGGCCACTAATGAGAACCCAGGGCGCTGCAACAACGAGCGTCCCGCATAGCGTATTTCTTTACCTAACATTTGAATCCTCACTCCTTACGAAAAACCATTTGCAGCGGCTTCGCGTCCGGTTCGCACCCGGGCTCCACGATTGGCCTCGCACCCGCCTTCACCATTGGCTCGCACCGGCTTCGCCATTGGCTCGCACCCGCCTTCACCATTGGCTCGCACCCGCCTTCACCATTGGCTCGCACCGGCTTCGCCATCCGGTTGCACCGGCTTCGCCATCCGGGTTCGCACCGGCTTCGCCATCCGGTTCGCATTGGCTTCACCATCCGGGTTCGCATCGGCTTCACCATCCCGGTCGCATCGGCTTCACCGTCCCGGTCGCATCGGCTTCGCCATCCTCTTCGC
>DATANW010000495.1:0-18637 GCA_036266055.1 Pyrinomonadaceae bacterium
AAACCTCGCGACCACTCGTCGACGTGAATGCCGCGATCTCCGATTGCCCGCCGATCACGATGTCTTCGTTGTCGTTGATCAGACCAAACGACGGGCGTTGGATCTTGTGTGAGATACGAGACGTGCGTTTGCCGGTGGTCGCATCGATCATGATCAGATCGTCGCGATCGGCCACGGCGATCATGTTACGTGCGGGCAACAGCAGGTTAGTGATGCCTTTGTCCGCGCCTTTGTAACGCCACAGCACCTTACCTGAACGCGCGTCGATGGCGCTTACTCCGTATGGACCACGTTCGACAGTGTCGCCGTCTTTGATCCTCGTGAACTGTCCACCAGTCCGCACGTAAAGCACGTCATTGACGAGAATCATCTCCGGCGTGAGTCCGAGATCCTTCGCTTCCCACTCCGTGTCGCCGGACTGCCGCGACACCGCGCGCACGCGTCCATGTCCGGATACATAAATGACGTCGTCCGCAAAGATCGGCTCCGCTTCAGTCAGCGCCAGCCCTTCTTCGTTGACGCGATACTTCTCACGCAAACGCTCCTTGCCGCTGCGAGCGTCGAACGAGGTCACGCCTTCGTAGAGGACGTAAAGACGATTGCCGACGAACACCGGCGGGTAATAATTGTCGAGCGTAAAATCGACTTCCTTGCCCTCGTCTTCCGGCCAGCGCGACGGCATCAGCTCCACTTCGCCAACCTCGTACTTCCACAGTTCATCGCCCGACTTCAAATCGAGCACATGCACCAGCGGACGCCGCTTGAACCCGTCGCGCGCGCGGTTCTTTGGGTCCTTTACCAGCACGACGGCGAGCAGATTCAATTCGGGATCGACGCTCATCTGCATCACCGCGCCTTTGATCTTGTCGCTGCGCCAGACGGAGTTTCCGGTAAACAGATCGACCGCTTCGATGCGCGACTTCTCGCTCTTTTCCAGATTCAGCAGCAGTAGTTGAGTGGCCGGAACCGGAGCTACGTCTGTTTCGTCGAGCGACGTATCTTTGCGCCGCCAGAGCGTCGCGCCGGTCGAGCCGTCGATCGCGTAGAGCGATTTTTCCGTTCCCACTACGACGACGCCCATCTCTGTTGGTTGATAGAAACGTACGTCTTTGTCGAGTTTGGCCGTCCATGATTGCGCGAAACAGGGAATCGAGGAGAGCAACACAAATGTCAGTGCGATGAGACCGGACTTCATGCGACTAGGATAACTCAAATCTGATATGCTTTGCCGCGCAGTATGGGGATTAAGATCCGCGTTTCTTTTCTTCTGATTCTTCTAACCGCGACCGTTTCGTTCGCGCAGTCCGTTGACGTCGGTTCGCCTACACCGGTGCGCGCAAACACCGTGAGCGGAAAGATTGCGGTGCGCGATCTCGGCGACTCGCGCATGACCGACCACTACTACGCATTCACGGGCACGCCCGGCGATCTGCTGATCACGATCCAGAGCACAAACCTCAACGGCGATCTCGACGTGTTCACGGCGGTCACGCTGCGACCGTTGCTGAAGCTGAGCCTGTATGCAGAAAGTCCGGCGCCGGTTACGAAAGGCATCTACTTACGCAAGCGCGAGGATTTGATTTTGCGCGTCGAGGCGCGCAGTCCGAACGACGATCCTGGAACTTATCGTATCTATTTTGGCGGGTCGTTCGAGCCGCTTCCGGGTGGACCAGATATCGCGGAAGCAGAAGCCGAACCGTCGGCGGCCGAGAAAACAGCACCGACCGTGGCTGGGCAAAAGACGAGGCGTGTTTCGTCCGTAGGCGCGCGTATCGAAGAGCCCGAGCCGCCGGTGACGGAAGTCGCAGCAGCACCAACGCCCGCGCCCACGCCTGAACCCACACCCGAAGCGAAACCAGTCGAATCGCCCAAGCCGACCGCTACCGAGAAAGCGACCGGTGAGTCTGCACGCACGACTACGCCGCGAAACACTCGTGGGCGGAGACCTGCGCCTCGGCGTCAACCGCCGCCCCCGAAAGAAACGCCGCCCGTAGCTGCTGTTGAAGAGGAGCCCAAGCCCAAACCTGCTGCTCCCGAACCTGAGCCTGAGGTTGGACCACGACTAATCATCGAGACCAACGACGGCACGTTGATCAATCGCTCGATGAGCACCGTCAAACGTGTGATGATCGAAAATGGTCAGGTGGTAGTGACCGGTAAGGATGGAAAGATTAGCCGGGTACTGCTAATAAACGTTGTGAGAATGCAGATCCAGCCTTAACGCGGATTGAAAACCAATCTGTGTTTTATTTTTTGAGTCCCGACAACATCTCACGAAACCGCGGCAGGTCCTGACTACTCGGGTCAACCTTCTCGAGCATCGCGATCGCTTCTTCACCGCCCTTCGCGTCTTTGTTCTGCAAAGTCGCTTCTGCGAGTCCCGCCAACACCATTACGTCATCCTGTTTCATCTTCAACGCCGCCCGGTACCATTTCTCAGCCTGTTCGTAGTGTTTGGCGTCGAGGTTAACCATACCAAGCGAGACGACGGTGGTGTAATCGGACGGCTTCAGCTGGTTCGCTTTGAGTAGAAACTCGAGGGCCTGATCGAAGCGACCGATGCGATAGAAGAGTTCCGCAGCCTTGACCTGTGCGTCGAAGTTCTGCGGCTCGTTGCGGGCCTTCTCGAGATCGGCGGTGACTTGCGCGCGCACCTGTTCCGGATTGCCGCCGCCACCGGCGTCTTGCCCACCGACGGGCGGATGATCCGCCGGCATTTGCGACGTCGATGCAGACGCCGGTTGCATCTTCTGGCTCATTGAACTGGCAAACATGAACCCCACGATGAACCCCAGCAGTATTCCGATAATTCCAAACAGTAAGTTTTCTCTCGACATGTTTATTTGTTGCCCGGTTGTTTTTTGGGCGGCTCTTTACTCGCCAGTGACTTGGCCTCGTCTATGCGTCCTTGAATCGCTCGCGCGGTCTCGGAATCAGGCGGAACCTGCTTCAAAACACGCTGCCAATAGTCGATCGCCTTTGCGTACTCCTTCGACTGGAACGCGGCGCTGCCTGCGAGTTGCAGAGCCTTTGCATTGTCCGGATCTACTTTCAACGCCTGGTTCACCAGCTCCATCGGGCGGCCGTCCATGCTTTGATTGCTCGCCATCGCGGTGGCAAAGGCATACTCGGCCAACAGGTCAGCGTCCTGCGGTTGAAGTTCCGTTGCTTTTGCATAAGCGCCGGCTGCTTCGCCGAAACGTTCCATCGAGTTGTACGACCGCGCCAGCATGGTCCAACCCTGCGCGTCGTTCGGATTCGCTTGCAGTCGCTTCGCCAGCTTCTCGACGTTCGCTTCGATCTGTTCCTGCGACCGTTCGCCGGTTGCTGATGGAGCAGCCGCGACCGGCCGCGGCTGTTCCGTGATGCTTTGCGGATTGCCGACCTGAAAATAAAAGATGACGGCGGCGATCGGCAGACCGAACGCAATCGCGTACGCGGTGCTTCGACTCGCCGGTGGAACTTTAGTCGTGGCCGCCTTGGGAGGCGCGGGACTTGTGCCGGCTGTATCTTCGAGTAGACGCCGTTCGATCTCGTCGCGGTCCTGCGCGTACTGTTCCTGGCTGACGAGGCCGTTGCGCAGATCAGCCTCGAGTTCCGTGAGTTGATCGCGATAGATCGCGATGTTGGCGAGTTTGCTTTCGTCCGCGATTGTTCGCTGCGATTTGTCCGGGCGTTGCAAAGCGGTCGGCAACACGAACGCGAACGCGATGACGATGAAGAGCGCACAGATAAGCCAGAAGAGAATCATGATCGAAGCATTTCCTCCGCCCGTCGTCGTTCCTCGGCCGTTAACGGTTGTTCGGCGATCGCGTCGCGCCGTTGCCTGACGTAACGAAACAGCACAAACAGTCCGCCGGCCAGCAGCACAAAAGGCCCGAACCATAACAGATATGTCGTTGGCCTCACGCGTGGGCGAAACAAAATGAAGTCGCCGTACCGCTGCCTGAGAAACGCGATGATCTCCTCGTCACTCTTGCCGGCCTTGATCTGCGTGCGGATCTCACGGCGCAAGTCTGCGGCGATGCTCGAAGGCGAGTCGGCGAGAGTTTGATTTTTACATTGCAGACAACGAAGTTCGTGGGACAGTCGTGCGAGACGTTCCTCGACGGCCGGATCGTCACTTGGTTCATCCGGGATCGTCACCTGCGCAGACGCCGCGGACGACAGCAGACAGAGCAACAACAGCACGAGCAAACGTAAACGAGTCATGTAGATCATTGACGATTCAATTGCTGAACCAGGGGCAGAAACTCTTTGTTCCAAACATCGGGTGTTATCGGACCGACATGTTTGAGGCGAATGGTGCCGCTCTTGTCAATCAAGTATGTTTCCGGTGCGCCGTAGACTCCGTAGTCCATCCCCACGCGCCCATCGGAATCGACGGCACTCAACACGTATGGATCGCCTAACTCGTCGAGCCAGGCCAGCGCGTTTTCGGATGTGTCTTTGTAATTGAGTCCGTAGATCGGAACCGCGCCGGATTTTGAATATCCACCGAGGTACTGATGTTCGTCGCGGCAGGCCACGCACCACGATGCCCAAACATTCATCACCCAAACCTTGCCGCGCATGTCGTCGGCGGAAAACGTCTTCGCCGGATCTTTCAACTGCGGCAGGCGGAACGTCGGCGCGGGCTTGTCGAGCAGCGCAGACGGAAGTTCGTCGGGATTACGGGTAAGCCCGATCGCCAGGAAGACAACCAGCACCAGAAACAGAACGAGTGGAATTAAGTAACGCACCAGTTTTAAACCACGGATGAGACGGCGACTTCAGGTTCGGTCTTCGCGGCCACAGCTTCCTTCGCCGTGCGCTCTTTCTCCCTGGCGAGCGCATAGCGCCGATCGCTGAGCGCGAGTCCGCCGCCGAGCGCCATCAAGACTGCACCGCCCCAGATCCAACCGACAAACGGTTTGTAGTAGACGCGAACGCTCCACGCACCGCCTTCAACTGCCTCCCCAAGCGACACGTAGAGATCGCGAAACAGACCGGTGTCGATGGCGGTTTCGGTCATCGTTTGGCCGCTAGCGGTGTAGTTCCGCTTCTCGGGATACATGCGCTCAACCTCTTTGCCGTTACGACTGACGAGGATCTCCGCGCGCGCCGCGCGATAGTTTGGCCCGGGGACGATGGTCTCCCGGATAAAACGAAACTCGTAACCACCGGCGCTGACGGTGCTGCCGGGTTCCATGCGCACGTCCTGTTCGAGTTGATATCCCGTCACCATCGTCACGCCGACGATGAAAACCGCGACGCCAAGATGCGCGAGTTGCATCCCGTAGTAACTACGGCTCTGCGTCCGTAGTTTCTGAAATGTCGTAAGCTGACCGGAAGTCACGCGAACGCGTCCCCAAAGGTTCACCACTATCGTTGCGACGATCCATGTCGCCAGTAACAGACCGATGCTGACGAGGGGCTTCCATTGTCCCATCACAAACGGCAACACCGCCGCGCTGATCACACTGACGACTAAGGCCCAACGCAGACGCACCGCCATCTCCGGCAAACTTGCTTTTTTCCAACGCGCGATCGGTCCGACGCCCATCAGAAACATCGCCGGCGCCATTAACGGCACAAAGACGAGATTGAAATACGGTGGACCAACGGAGAGTTTTCCCATGCCCAACGCATCGACGAGCAACGGATAAAGCGTTCCGAGTAACACTGAACCGGCGGCGACGGTCAGCAATACGTTATTCGCCAGCAGCAACGATTCGCGCGAAACGACCTCGAACTTGCCGCCGAGCCCGACTTGTTTTGCGCGGAACGCGTAGAGCGCGAGTGATCCACCAATGACGAATAGTAGAAAGACGAGAATGAAGACACCGCGCTTCGGATCGCTCGCAAAGGCATGCACGGACGTCAAGACACCGGAACGAACCAGAAATGTTCCCAGCAAACTCAACGAAAACGCGGCAATCGCCAACAGCACAGTCCAACTCTTGAAGCCCCCGCGTTTCTCGGTCACTGCCAGCGAATGGATCAGCGCTGTTCCGACCAACCACGGCATGAACGAAGCGTTTTCAACCGGATCCCAGAACCACCAGCCGCCCCAGCCGAGTTCGTAATACGCCCAGAAACTTCCGAGCGCGATGCCGCAGGTCAGAAACATCCACGCCACGGTGGTCCAGGGACGCGACCAGCGCGCCCACGTCGCGTCAAGTCGTCCGCCAATCAACGCCGCGATCGCAAATGCAAAGGCGACCGAGAACCCGACGTAACCCATGTAAAGCATCGGCGGATGCGCGACCATCGCCGGATCCTGTAGCAGCGGGTTCAGATCGTTACCGTCCGCCGGAACAGGGAACTGGCGCGCGAACGGGTTCGACGTCAGCAGCATGAACAGCAAGAAGCCTATACTAATGATTCCCATCACGCTCAACACGCGCGCGGTCATCTCTTCCGGCAGGTAACGGCTGAACAGCGATACCGCAACTGTCCACAACGACAGCATCAAGGTCCACAACAGCAGCGAGCCTTCGTGGGATCCCCACGTGGCGGCGAGACGGTAGTGCAATGGTAGTTGTGAATTCGAATTGATGGCGACGTTGAGAACGGAAAAGTCGTTCGTGATGAATGAATACGCCAGACAGCTGAACGCTATGACGACGAAAATAAACTGCGCCTGCCCAGCGGGAGCTGCCAGCGCCATCCAGGTGCGGTTGCCGTGGGAAGCGCCGTAAAGCGGCAGAATCGCCTGCGTCAACGCAAGTAACAACGCGATGATGAGTGCAAACTGACCTATTTCAGGAATCATTTTGTTTGTACTTGGTGCTTGGCACTTTGTACTTTGTAGTCAAAAGCGACTGTTCCGCTGAGCGTGCAAAGTACAAAGATCAAAGCACAAAGAACTAATCAGTTAGTAAACCACGGATTTGGCGGCGTCTTGAGCGTGTTTAGCATTCTTCGCTTTGTCGATTGCTGCGCCGGCTTCGGGTGGCATGTAGTTCTCGTCGTGTTTGGCCAAGACCTGGTCGGCTTCAAAAACGCCGTCGGAGCCGAGCCGTCCCTGCGCGACACAACCGCGCCCTTCTTTAAAAAGATCCGGAAGTATCCCCTTGTAAACCACAGGGATACTGGCTGCTGTGTCGGTGACGATAAAGCGCACCGTCAAGCCGTCGTTTTCGCGTTTGAGTGTACCTTGCTCGACGAGGCCGCCGATGCGAAACGTCCGGTTGACCGGAGCTTCCTTCGCGGCTACTTGCGTGGGACTAAAAAAGAAGACGAGATTATTTTGAAAAGCACTCAACGCGAGAAACGCGGCGAGGCCTAAGCCGGCAAGCCCGGCGACAATGATTCCAATCCGTTTATGACGTCGTTTCATTGGTACTCCCAGTTAACACCGAAGGAGAAACAGAACTCGACCTTTGCTGTTGTTGCGCGTCCTGCCGCTGCTGTTGCTTAAGCGTTTTCTGATGCTGTTTCAGGCTCACAACTTCCCAGACAATCAAGATCAACGCAAAAATATATGATCCCCAAACGAAAAAACCATAGCCGCCCATGGAGAGATCTGGCCAGTTCATCAGGCGTTCACCTCCGCGAAGCGAGAAGCGTTCTGCTCCCTCTCAAGAATAATGCAGCGCAGCCGGATGAGCACAACGGCGACCGAGTAAAGCCAACATGCCGCCAGCATGATCAGCATCGCCGCCAGCATCGGCGCGGCGATCGTCGGTTTGCCGAGTATGCGAATGGTTGCGCCCTGATGCAGTGTATTCCACCACTGGACTGAAAAGTAAATGATGGGGACATTAATGACGCCGACCAGTGCCAGCACTGCCCCGGCGCGATCCGCGCGACGCGTGTCGTCAATCGCCGACTGCAGCGAAATGAAACCGATGTAAAGAAACAGCAGGATCAACGTCGAGGTCATGCGCGCGTCCCACACCCAGTACGTGCCCCACGTCGGTTTACCCCACAAGGCGCCGGTCACGAGTGATAGCAAGGTGAACATCGCACCCGTGATCGCAATCGAAGAAGCCATCATCGAGGCCAGCCGCGCGTTGAACGCCCAACCGATGCCGGCGTAGATCGCCATCAGCACGTACAGAAACATGCCCATCCACGCCGCGGGCACGTGAATGAAGATGATCCGGTAAGCATCGCCTTGCTGGAAGTCAGTCGGCGCGACAAAAAATCCGACGTAGAGACCGGCGATGAAGAGGATGGCGGACGGGATCGCGAACCACGGGATCATCTTTCCCGCCAGCGGGTAGAAAGTTGCGGGTGATGCATACTTGTAAAGGTTCATTGCTTATTCCAAAGAGATCCGGAGTGCGGCCGCCGTTGCCCACGGGGAGAATATGAGCGACACGATCGCAAAAGCTCCTAGTAAATAAAGATGCGGCGCGGGAGACGTACCCATGATACTCGCTTCGACCGCCCCAGCTCCAAAAATGAGCGCCGGAATGTACAGCGGCAAAACCAGAATCGAGATCAAAACTCCGCCGCCGCGCAGTCCCAGCGTCAGCGCTGCCCCCACAGAACCAATCAAACTCAACACGGGCGTCCCGACCAACAGACTGACGAGTAAAATCCAAAGCGTATCGCGCGGAACGTCAAACTGAAGCCCCACCAGCGGCGCGATCAACACCAGCGGAATCTCTGAGACGATCCAGTGCGCCAAAACCTTCCCGAAGACGACCACGAACAACGGTTGCGGCGTCAGTAGTAACTGTTCCAACGTGCCGTCCTGAAGATCGTTCGCAAACAACCGGTTCAGAGAGAGCATGGACGCCAGCAACGCTGCCACCCAGATAACGCCGGGCGCGATCGATCGCAACAACTGCGTTTCCGGCCCGATCCCTAACGGAAACAGGCTAACGACAATGATAAAGAAGAAGACAGTCGACAGTATGTCAGCTCGGCGACGCCACGCCAGCGTAAGATCGCGCCAAACGATCCAGCGCAACATCGATAAGCTCGAAGGGGAGTTCACGTTGCGAGTTCGAGTCGTTGGCTCGACCCTGTCGCCACCTCTAAATCCTGATGGGTAGCGACAATGGCGATGCCGCCACCGGCCAGGTGGTCTTCAATCAAAGATCTAATCAGGGCCACCGCGCCTTTGTCTAACGAGGTCATTACCTCGTCCAGCAGCCACAGCTTCGTGTTGCAAACAAGAAGACGCGCCAGGGCCACTCTTCTTCTCTGACCTTCCGACAAGAGTCGTGCCGGAAGTGATTCGCGTCCCGCCAGTCCCATGCGCGCCAGAACGTCGCGCGCGCGTTCTTTGCTGACTTCTATGCCGTTCAGAGCGTTCGAGATTCTGAGATTCTCAATCGCAGTGAACTCGTCTTTCACGCCGTGGCGGTGGCCCAGGTAGGTGACTGCGGTGAAATAATCCTCAGCGAGTGAGCGAATATTCTCACCTTGCCACTTGATTTCGCCTTCTGCCGGGGTCAACAGTCCGCAAAGGATGCGGAGCAAGCTGGTTTTGCCGCTGCCGTTTGGTCCGGTTACCTGAAGATAAGTTCCGGCGGCCAGCGATAGATCGAGACCGCTGAAGAGCCGTCGATCTCCACGCACACAGCCGAGCTTGTTGACTTCTAAAATTGTCGCTGCAACCACAGAGCCACAGATATAACTGATAAGCCGCGAAAGGTCTACTTTGGTTGCTTACACAAACCCGGCATCCCACCCACGGCTCGTTCGAATCCCACGCACGGTAGTGCGTGGATTGTTCAACTGCAACCTACGCAACTGCTCACCAACTTCTGCCAATCCCACCAACTGTAGTTGGTGGGATTCCGATGACTCCTCACCGCAGTCCGTAGGCTGGAAATCAACAATCCACCCACTCGCGTGGGTGGTATTTCAGAGCCGCTCGCTTACTTTGGTCGCACCAAGCCTTTGGCTTACTTTGGTTGCACCGGACCTTTCACTTTCAACCACTCCGTCCAGCCGCCCTGCAGCACACGCACGCGCGTGAACCCGGCGTCCTGAAGAGTCTGTGCCGCGCTGATGCTTGATTCATCCGCCGGACAGGCGCAGTACGTGACGATCTCCCGGTCTTTTGGAGTGTCTTTCAACGGCGCGTACTTCAACCGGCTCCTGATCCTTCGCGCTTTAAAGTGCGTCGCGCCTTTGATCTTCGTCGAACTCGCCGCAAAACCCTCCGAACCACGCACGTCGATTATCAGTACCGCCTCGTTGTTGTTCAGCTTCGCTTTCAGTTCCTCGGCAGTGATCGTCGGAATCGACGGTTTCTGCGGCGCATGGGCCAGCAGCGGTTTATCGGCGTGCGCGCGCATCGTGCGCGACTTGTGGAACGGCCCCGCTTCCGGTTGCGACCGAAACGTGTTTGGGTCGTACCAGGAGTAGGTCGAGACCGCGTAATAGAGATAACCGCGCGTGCCGTTAAGCGTTTCTCCGATCAGGTCGCCTTGCGGTCGCGGCAGCTTGCGTCCGCTGTTGGCGCTGACAAACTCCTTCATGCTTTGCACTTTCAAATCGTTACCGACGACGTTCTTCAAAACAAACGTTTGCGTTGCTGCCGGATCGCGCCATTCGTTGGCGCCGTACCCGTGAATGACGGCCAGCAGCGTTTCGTCTTTTTGAATCTTGAGCGGTTGACCCGCCGTGCCGTTCGATCGCGGATCGCGCAGCAGCCACGGCGGCAACTCCTGATTCATTTCGGAGACTTTGTCGGGCGCGGGTTTCAGAATCACGGCAAGGTCCTGCGACGAGTCGCCGTTGAAATCGCCGACAAGAAAATTTGGATCGTGCTCGGGATGGAGCAGGGCGGCGTCTTTGAAGACTCGTTTGACTGCGTCCTGCACTTCAGCAGGTTTTGCAGCGCGGGCCACGTCGATCTTGGGCGGCGTCGCACTTGCCGCTGCCTGCGGCGTCGGTGGCTGTTCCACGTCGACGGATTTGCCGCTCGAGCAAGCGGTGGCCAGAACAAGCGCGAATGACACGAATGCGAGAATGGGAGTTCGAATCATCTGATTTGATCCTCGTAGGAAACTGTAGGAAACCGAAGCCCGCCGGATCTCTCCAGCGAGCTTCGGGGATAGTGCCTCGTCAGGCTCGACTGTTGCCGAAGATCATAGCGACAGCACGAACGCGATGAGATCGTTTCGCTGAGCCGCCGTCAGCGCGTTGAAGTTATTACGCGCTGTTGTTGCCTGGCCGGCGTGCAGTTGAACTGAATCGAAGATCGTGACGTTCAGACCTTCATGCATCAGCCTGTTGCGGGCGCGAATGCCCCACAGCGGTGCCGTGCGCATTTGGTTGGCGCTTCCCTGGCCAGCGTTCTGCACGATGCCATCGCCAGTGCCGATGTTGTGTAAAGCAAAGTCACTGAACGGATGGATGATCTTGTTACCGAGAGCTGTCGGAACGGTGAACGCTCCGCCGTTGATCAGCGTGCCCGGAGCAGCCGTAGTCAACGTTCGGGTGTGGCAAACCGCGCAGCCTACTGACGTAAACAACGGGTCGCCGCGAACTGCCGCCGCCGGAATCGGATTCTGACGACCAGGAGCACGAGTGGCAGCCATGAAGTCGGCGAATGCAAGCACGTCATCGCCGTCGTCTTCCGGATCTGCCACCGGATCGAACGGAGATGGGAACCCGACGTTGATTACGCCTTCAGCAGTGCTGGCCGGATTTTCGTGGGTTCCGGCATCAGCCGCGTCCGAACTGCGACCGCCGAAGCCGTCGAACGGGTTCGTGATCCCCATCTCGTTGAGATAGGCATCGCCGGCGAAAGAGACCAGGCTCGCATGCTGTGCTTTCCAACCGAAGCGGCCGATGCGCAGCGTGTTGCCGGCCTCCGTTACCGGGACCTGCGTCAGCGTACCGCGTTGGGCCAAGGGCTGCGCGGCTACGTTGTTCTGTAGTGCGGTGTTGGAAAGGGCTTCCACAAAGCCGTCGCCGATCGTGCTCGTCGTAACGCGGAAAGCTTTGACGGTTTCCGCTGTTGAGACGTGCTCGACGACATCCGAGTCGGTACCCCTGGCGTGAATTAACTGACCACCAGGAGCGTCGACGAAAGCACCATTGACGAGGTGACCAGCGCGGAACTCCATCGCCTGGCTGAAGCCGCCAACATCTATTGACTGGTGACATTCAACACAGCCTACGTCGTTGTAGGTTGGTCCAAGTCCGTCTTCGATGGTTTCACGTTCTGAGAAGATGAACTTGTTGTCTTCGAACCGGCCGTTTCCGCGAGCGGTTGGCGCAACGGGTTCATTCACGCATTCGACGATTGGCGTGCCTTTGACGCCGAAGCCATTGAACAGGTCGTCAGTTTTGGCGTCCATGTCCGTTGTCAAAGCTTCGGTTGCAGTTTGACCTTCGACGGATCGCGGTTGACTTAAGGGCAAGACAAGGGCAACCGCAAACAAGACTAGAGTCAGGATGGGTAAAACTTTCCTCATGTGATATTTCCTCCTAGGCGCTGCAAAAACACGTGGTGGAAACAGGAAGGGATCAGTTCGCCCGTGCGTTAGCAAACTCATGGTCCTGCCCGTAGATGTACTGCATGACCCGGCTTGAAGAGGCAGCTCCAGTCCTCGGGGGTGACCAGAGTGATGAGTCCCCTCACAAAGAAGCAGCTAAGGCAGGGGCCCTAGTTGTGAAGGAGAAAGTCAGGGTTGATAACCCTGCTCGCAAAAATTCAATTCGCTGGGCTTACTTGTTGGTCGGGAGTGGGCGGCACTCTAGTCCCGTTCGTTTCGCTTGTCAAGAGGTTTAGTTAAGAGAATTATAAGAATTCGGGAAATCAGTGTAATCTGTGGTTCTCGTATGCGCAGGGCGTTTCCCTTCACAGCAATAGTTGGCCAGGAAGAGATGAAGACGGCGCTCATTTTGAACGTCGTCGATCCGTCTATCGGCGGCGTTTTGATCATGGGCCACCGCGGTACCGCGAAGTCGACGGCGGTCCGGGCGCTGGCCGATCTGTTGCCACGAATCAAGGTAGTCGAGGGTTGCGCTTTCAATTGCGATCCGGCCGACGAGCGAAACCTTTGCTCGGACTGTGCCGTCCGTGCGGCTTTGCCGTCGACGACCGCGGCGGTCTCGGTCGTGGAGCTTCCACTCGGCGCCACTGAAGATCGCGTCTGCGGGACGATCGACATCGAACGGGCGCTGACGCAAGGCAGAAAGACTTTCGATCCCGGTCTGCTGGCGCGCGCCAATCGCGGGTTCCTCTACATCGACGAAGTAAACCTGCTCGAAGATCATCTGGTCGACCTTTTATTGGACGTCGCCGCGACGGGCAGAAATCGAGTCGAGCGGGAAGGCGTGTCGGTGGAACATCCGTCGAGTTTCGTTTTGGTTGGCTCAGGGAATCCCGAAGAGGGTGAACTGCGGCCGCAGTTGCTGGATCGTTTCGGATTGCATGCCGAAGTCGTGACGGAGACCTATCTTGACAACCGTGTCGACATCATCGAGAGACGCGAGGCGTACGATCGCGATCCGGAAGGGTTCGCAGAAGAATTTGAGGAACATCAGGAGCAACTGCGCAAACGGATCACCCGCGCGCGTGCGAATCTGAGAAAGACGACGATCGACCGCTCGATACTGTCGAAGATCGCGCAGCTTTGCGTGGATCTAAAAGTCGACGGTCATCGCGGTGAGTTGACGATCATGCGCTCTGCGCGGGCGCTGGCGGCGTTTGAAGGACGTCGAACGGTGAACGAAAGCCACGTCAGGCGTGTGTCGGCGATGTCGTTGCGGCATCGTTTGCGGCGCGACGTGCTGGACGAGACAGCGAAGAGCGAGAAGATCGAACAAGCCGCCGACGAAGTTCTGCCGCGACCGCCGCAGCCGCCTGCGAACGAAAAACGCGAGGCGAAAACGCAGCCCGACACACCGCGCAAAGGGAAGCCGCCCGATGGTCCAAAGCAGAGATCCGCTGCGTCGGGAGGCGGAGGCAAGACGAACACTGCCGATACGCTTTCGCCACCCGCCGCCGAAAGTCGGTCAGTCGAGTGGCAACTGGAAGAGCGGTTGCGAGCGATGATGCCGGATCGCGGGGACAAGTCGCAGTCGCACAGCAGACGCGCGTCGGGATCGAAGACGGCGAATTCGCAAGTGCGAGGCAGATACACGCGCGCGGTGAGTTTCAAAAGCGCCGGAGCAAGAATCGCGATCGATGCGACGCTGCGAGCGATGATTTCTTCATTCAATCCGCGCGTTTCTTCCAGCGACCTTCGTTACAAACAACTCAAGCACAAACGAGGAACACTCTTCGTCTTCGCAATCGACGCTTCGGGCAGCATGGCCGCCAACCGAATCGCGCGCGCGAAGAGCACGATTCTGAAGTTGCTCAAGAAGTCGTACCTGAATCGCGACAGCGTCGCGATCGTTTCGTTTCACGGCATTACTGCAAACATCGATCTAATGCCGTCGCGAAGCATCCTGCGCGCGCGACGCGTGCTAGATTCGTTGCGCATGGGCGGCAGCACGCCGCTCAGTGCCGGACTCGCGAGTACGATCGAGTTGTTGAGTCTCGTCGGCGATCGGTATGGTGAGAATGTTGTACTCTTGTTCACCGACGGCCGTTCGAATGTGCCGCTGCGTCGCGGCAACCGCCCGAATGTGCGCGTGCTGCGGCAGCTGAAGATCGAGATGGAACTGCGCGAACTGATGCTGGAACTAAAGCAACTGCGGGCGCAGGTGGTAGTCGTCGATACGCAAAAGGAATTCGAGTCGAGTGCAGAAACGAGAAAGTTGGCGAAGATCCTGCAAGCTCAGTTTGTAAAACTTACCCCGGCTGTTACGTAATCCGTGGTCAAATCCAAAGACGAGAAAGTTCTCGAACTATACGAGCAGTTGCTCGAGATCGAGCAGCGGCTGATCCCGACCGGTCTGCACGTCTTCGGCCGGCCGTCGCCGCCGGGTGAGCGTGGCGACTTGCTAAAGATGATCGCTTCGTTCGATCGTCCCGAAGCAGGACTGCGCGCGCTGCCTGAGGAGTTTGCAGACGATGCGATCCGCGAGTTTGTGGCGCACGGCACTGACGCTGCCGTTCGACATCTCGAGCAACATGGATTGAACGCCGAAATCACGCGCCCGCTGTTCGTGCTACTCGAAAACGTTTCGACCAAACTTGAATCAAACGGGGAGACCGACGCGTTGGTGCGGGCGTTGCGCGGTGAGTTCATCGAGCCTGGTCCAGGCGCCGACATCGTTCAAAACCCCAACATCCTGCCGACCGGCCGCAACACGCACGCGCTCAATCCTTATAGCGTGCCCTCGGCGGTGGCTTTCGCGCGCGGGAAGATCGTCGCGACGAGCCTGCTGAATCGTCATAAAGAAGAGAACGGACGTTACCCCGAAGCGATGGCCCTCGTCCTGTGGGGACTCGACAACATCAAGACGCAGGGTGAAGGCGTGGCCCAGGCGCTCTGGCTGCTCGGCGTGCGCCCCGTGCGCGACGCCTTGAACCGCGCCACCGGCGTTGAAGTGATACCGCTCGAGGAGCTCGGCCGCCCACGCATCGACGTCGTGATGACTGTCTCGGGAATTTTTCGCGACCTGTTCAGTCCGACGGTCCAGTTGCTCGACAAGGCAGTGCGCCTCGCCGCAACGCTCGACGAGCCGTTGGACCAAAACTACGTCCGCAAGCACGTCGGCGAACAGATCGCGCAGGATGGTTGCGACCGCGATGAAGCTGCGACCCGCGTCTTTTCGAACGCGCCCGGCAACTACGGCACGAACGTCAACTTCATGGTCATGGATTCACAGTGGGAACGCGAAGAGACGTTGGGCGATCTTTTCGTGACGCGCAAGTGCTTCGCCTACGGCCGCGATTCACAGGGACGCCCGATCGAGGGCAGGGAAGCGCGCTTGGCGATGGACCGCGCCCTTTCGCGCGTCGAAGCTACTTATCAAAACATCGACACGTTTGAGATTGGATTGACCGACGTCGATCACTATTTCGAATATCTGGGCGGCATTTCAAAAGCCGTCGAAAAGCGGGCGCAGGCACGTCCGGCAATCTACCTGTCTGACAGTCTTTCGCGCGACGTGAAGATTCGCTCGCTCGAAGAGACAGTCCGTTTGGAGACGCGCGCGAAGACGCTAAATCCGAAGTGGTACGAAGGCATGTTGCAACACGGGTTCAGAGGCGTGGCCGAGATCGAGAACCACGTGTCCAACACGTTCGGCTGGAGTGCGACGGCGGATGCCGTTGACGATTGGATCTACTCGGAAGTTGCGAACACGTTTGTGTTTGACGAGTCGATGCTGGAGCGCTTGCGAGAGTTGAATCCGCATTCCGCGCACGCGCTGGTCCAGCGGCTGTTGGAGGCGAACGGGCGTGGTTACTGGGAGACTGACGAGGACGTGCTCGAGAAGTTGCAGGACATCAGCCGCGATCTCGAGGACCAGTTGGAGGGCGTCGCATAGATGCGGATCACCGTCCTTTATGTAGGTTCGAGTCTGCTGGCGCCGCTGACGAATGCGGAACGCGAGATCAATCGCGCGTATCGGTTGGATCTTCGCGTCGCGGCGTACAACTTCGGCGCGCCGCTGAGCGATCGCGAGTGGCAGGAGGTCGATCGCGATCTGGCGGAGTCCGATATTGTCTTCGTCATTCACGTCATGGACGGCGAGAATGCGTCGCGCCTCGTCGCTGCGCTCGAGAGTTACAAAGAGCGTCACGATGCGGTTGTCGTGATCAACTGCATGCCGGAATTAATGCGGCACACGCGCATGGGGCGGTTGGACGTGAACCGGTTGGGTTCGACGGGCGCCTGGATTGGCAAACGCGCAAAACGCCGCGAGGGGGCAACAAAGCACGGTCACCAATATTTGAAACTGGTCGATCGACTTCCAGGCATTCTCAAGTTCATCCCGACAGCAGGTGCGCTGACCGACGCCAAACATTATCTGTATCTTTTCTGCTATTTCCTCCAGCCAACGCCGGCGAACATCCAGGCGATGCTGCTTTACTCGCTGAAACACTACGTTCGCGACGAGCGGCTCAAATCCGTGAAGACGTTGACTCCCGAGAAAATGCCTTCGGTCGCGATCTATCATCCCGCGGCAACGTCGCTGTTTGAATCGTTCGAGGAATATCGCAAGTGGTACGTCGCGCAGAGACAATTGCCGCTCGATCCGGAATCGACGATCGGACTGTTGCTGATGCGTCCGCAGGTCGTCAGCAAAACGACCAAACACTATGACGCGCTCATCAAGGCCATCGAAAAAGAAGGCTTGAGCGTGATTCCCGCGATCGCGACCTTGATGGACAATCGCGAAGCAGTCACTCGCTTCTTCCGCAACGGGCGCGCGCGCGTGAGTCAGATCGTTTCGTTGACCGGGTTCAGCTTCGTCGGCGGCCCGGCAATGAACGACAGTGCCGCCGCCGCGGAATTCCTGCGTGATCTCAACGTCCCTTATCGATCAGCTGTCAGTCTCGACACGCAAACGATCGAAGCATGGCGTGAATCGCAGACCGGTTTGAATCCCGTACAGGCGGGAATGCAGATCGCGATCCCGGAGATCGATGGCGCGACTGAACCTTTTATATATGGCGGCATCGCGGTCAAAGGTCAGGAGCCAACTCCGCTGGCCGATCGTTGCGACCGGCTCGCGCGCCGTCTGAAGCGTTGGAACAACCTGCGCACTGCCGCGCGAGATCAAGTCAAGCTGGCAGTCATACTGTTTTGTTTTCCGCCGAACAAGGGAAACATCGGAACTGCCGCTGACCTCGACGTCTTCCCGAGTATTTGGGATCTGTTGAAGCGGCTGCGAAGCGAAGGCTACAGCGTCGACGTTCCGGCAACGGCGGAAGAGTTAAGAGAGAAGTTGCTCGGTGGCAACTCAGAATCTTATGGGGTCGCAGCTAACGTCGCGCATCGCATGACGACAAGCGAGTACCTGCGGTTGTGTCCGTATGTGAGAGACGTCGAAAAAGACTGGGGCGCCGCGCCAGGCCGGATCAACTCGTTCGGCGGCGAGTTGCTAATTCAGGGACTGACGCTCGGCAACGTCTTCATCGGCGTGCAACCGACCTTCGGCTTCGAAGGCGATCCGATGCGATTGATGATGGCGCGCAGCGGATCGCCTCATCACGGTTTCATGGCGTTCTACACGTATCTCTCGAGAGTCTTCAACGCGGATGGCGTGATTCACTTCGGAACGCATGGCGCACTCGAGTTCATGCCGGGCAAGCAGATTGGACTCTCCGGTGAATGCTGGCCAGACCGTCTGATCGACGAACTGCCGAACTTTTACGTCTACAGCGTCAACAATCCTTCGGAAGGTTCGATAGCGAAACGCCGCTCCTACGCCGAACTGATTTCGTACCTGACGCCGCCGATCGAAAACGCCGGACTCTACCGCGAGTTGGCACAACTCAAGGATCAGATCATGGCCTACCGGCAGTCCACGAATGAAGCTGAGCGTGCGAAGCTATTTGACTCTATTGAAGCGTTGAGCAGTGAGCTTCATTTTTGAACACGGATGACACGGATTTTAAATTCGCCAGGATCGACGCGATGACGAAATGCCTCCTCGCCGTCGATCGTAATCACGGGAATGTCGTATTTATATTTTCTTAGCAGCTCGGCATCAGATTCGATGTTCACTTCCTCGAGCGTGAAACGATCCGACAAACCGGAATTTTCCATCACCGCCTTGGCTTCGTCGCAGAGGTGGCAACCGGGACGCGAATAGACGATCACGT
>DATANW010000496.1:0-11704 GCA_036266055.1 Pyrinomonadaceae bacterium
AAACTGATTCGGATCTCAATAACAACGAGGTAATTGAGAGCGCAGTGCTCCTGCCGGACACCAATGCAGCACCGGTAGTGAAAATTGTGCCTCTCGCCACGTCGCTCTTTAGTTCGCCTGCCAACATCACCCTCGTTGCAAACGCAACCGACAGCGATGGCACGATCACAGCGGTCGAATTCTTTGACAAAGGTGTTTCGATCGGACTCGGCTCTCCGACCGGCGGGAACGATTACAGTCTGACCTGGAACCCAGCTCCAATCGGAACACACTCGATAATCGCGATTGCAACCGACAACGCCGGCAGGAAAAGCATCACGGATTTCCTACCCTTCCGGGTTAATGGACCAGCGACAATAACGATTACAAGTCCAGGTTCCGGAACGGAGTTTTCAACCACATCAACTATCCCTCTGACTGCCAACGCGACTTACGCCGGTGGGAGCATCAGCCAGGTCGCTTTCTACGCAAATGGAACGCCACTGGGGAACGGAACGATGGGTTCGCCAAACCAATACAACTTCAATTGGACTGGACTGGTCTCGGGCAGATACTCCATCGTCGGCATAGCAACTGACAACAACGGTCTCGAGACTGCTTCCAATCCCGTTTTCGTAAATATCCGGATCAACTCCGCACCGACAACCAACATTCTCTCGCCGGCAAACGGCTCGGCTTTCGCAACGCCAGGCAATGTCGTAATCACCGCCAGCGTGGTCGACACCGATGGAGCGATAACTTCCGTCAAGTTTTTCGACGGGGCGATACAAATTGGAACCGGATCGTCGATTGGATCGAATCAATATCGAATGACTTGGTCCAACCCGTCCACCGGCGCTCATTCGATAACGGCGGTGGCAGTCGACGATTCGAGCGCCTCCGTGACAAGCAGTCCGATCACCATCACTGTCAGTGCTCCTCCTTCGGCATCCATCACGAGTCCGACCGTTGGTGCTCAATTCACTGCTCCGGCAACCGTTTCGTTGATTGCAAATGCCAGCGACAGTGATGGGACGATCGCTAGAACGGATTTCTATGCTAACGGCATGTTCATCGGCTCCGGAACCAGTTCCGGACCTAACCAGTACAGCTTTAACTGGACGGACATCGGCATCGGAAACTACAACCTCACAGCCGTGGCGGTCGATAACAGCGGGCTTGCCACGACTTCGTCATCCGTCAGCATCTCGGTGAGCACGCCCGTGCTATTCGTTGCTAATTCAACCACCCTGAACACGGCTGAAAATGTGATCAAAGGTCGGCTCGAAGCGCTTAACCACACAGTCGTAGTCAAGACTGCAGCGGCCGCGGTTACTGCTGACGCGGACGGCAAAGCCCTCGTGGTGATCTCGTCAACAGTGACGCCGTCTCAGGTCGGCACGAAGTTTCGCACTATCGCCGTGCCTGTGCTCACTTGGGAGAGCGGCATTTATAACAATATGGGCATGACTGGCAGCGGCAACAGTGACTTTGGCACGAAGAACAATCAGAGCCAGGTGAGCATTACAAACCCGACTCATGTACTTGCCGCAGGATTTACAGGCAACACAAGTGTCGCAACTTCCGGGACATTCAACTGGGGCAAGCCCAATGGAAATGCGATCTCCATTGGGACTGTAGTTAACGACACGGCCAAGACATTGATCTTTGCTTATCCAACCGGCACGTTGATGCCGGGATTGACCGCTCCTGCTCGTCGAGTGGGGCTATTCATGCACGACAACACGACGCTGAACGCTAACGGAATAGCGTTGCTTGATGCAGCGATTAAGTGGGCCATCGGTGGTGGCACTATCAATGGAAGTGTCGTCATTCCGTCTCCCTCATCGGCGAATCTGACAACCGAAGGACTGATCGACTGGGCGCATTGGGGACGAGGCGGGGCCTCCGTGTTCGAACACAAGACAGGCATCACTCAGCAGATCAGTAATTTCACTAAGATCGGCACCGCTCCACTGAGCTGGTTTAACGACGGCCCGACTAACTTCAGCTGGACCGACGGAACTCCAGTGCTCTCCATTTCCGACAGTCCCACTGGCAGTAATACAAGCGGAGCGGTTGGAAATGGTTATGAGATCACCGTGCCTGCGGACACGAACCTGAAGACTCTGAAGGTATACGTTGGACTTTGGTTTACGCAGGCTAAAATGGAAGCAACGTTGAGCGACGACTCGGCTGTCGCGTATGTCGATTCATCAATTACCAACAATGGCGGTGTAAGGTTTGGAGTCTACACCATCCAATACAAAGCGGGTTGGCCAGGACAAACGCTGAAGCTCAGATACACGATTCTGAATCAGTTCTTCGATCCATTTGGCAATGTGGCCTTGTCAGCTGTGACTCTGCGCTAATTCCTTAAATTCGGCCTTTCTCGGCTGAAGCTTGTGCCGCGTAATCCGTGGCAGAGGGCCTCAAGGGTATCGTTCGATCAACTACACGCCTGGCGAGCCCTTGCCGAATAAATTGATCCTGCCAAGAGGACAAAAACAAGAGCAAGTCCCAACCCAAGGCTTTTAGCACTCAAACGGCCTTCCAGTCTGAGTGCGCTTCAGAGTCGTGGTGATCGCGAATGGGCCACAACTGGCAAGCTTGTCGCGCTCAATCCCCGGCTGGTAGAATCCAACCGTCCGTTCAAACGCCAATGACTAACCCCCAGCCTTTACATTATCGTCCACTCGAGTCGCGCGCGAACCTCTTCGCCGATTAGTTCTAACTGTTTCCCATCTTAGCTACTTAAACCGCCGCAAACCACAACGTTTCCGGTTGGAGTCGTCGTCCCGGTGTCCGCAAAGGAACCGCATTAACAAGGGAGTTAACAGATGTCGACCAGCGTAATCGCACCACCCCGTCGCCCCGAAATCAAAACCGCTCTACCTGGTCCAAAAGGCCAGAAGATCGTCGAAGCCGACGCCAAATTCGTCAACCCGTCCTACCCGCGCCCGTCGTTTAAGCTCGTCGCCGAACGCGCGAGCGGCGTCTGGGTCGAGGACGTCGACGGCAACATTTTTCTCGATTGCAACGCCGGCGTCGCCGTGTGTTCGACCGGACATTGTCATCCGGAAGTGGTGAAAGCAATCCAGGATCAAGCCGCGCAACTGATTCACATGTGCGGCACCGATTACTACTACCGCCACATGCCCGCGCTCGCCGAGAAGCTCGACGCAATCGTGCCGATCCAGTCTCCGACGAGAACACACTTCGCGAACAGCGGCACCGAAGCGGTCGAGACGGCGTTGAAACTCGCGATGCACGCTACCGGACGCGAGAAGTTCATCGGCTTCTTCAACAGCTTCCACGGACGCACACTCGGTTCGCTCTCGTTGACGTCGTCAAAAGCCGCGCAGCGACGAGGCTTCAAACGTCAGGCGCTCGACGTGGTCCACGTGCCGTATCCAAATGAGTTTCGCAATCCGTTCAACGCTGCTGACTGCGGCGACGGCGGCGCGGCACAAGGCGCGCTCAACTGGATCGAAGAACGGCTCTTCAAAACGACGACGCCACCGGAGGAAGTCGCGGGCATCGTCGTCGAAGCCGTGCAGGGCGAGGGCGGTTACGTGCCGGCGCCGAAAGGTTTTCTACAAGGGCTGCGCCGCATCTGCGACAGCCATGGGATACTGTTGATTGTCGACGAAGTGCAAAGCGGCATGGGCCGCACCGGCAAGATGTTCGCGTGCGAGCATTACGGCGTCGAGCCGGACGTGGTTTGTATCGCGAAGGGCATCGGGTCGGGTCTGCCGATCGGAGCGTGCGTCGCGCGTGCGGATCTGATGGACTGGAAGCCCGGCGCACACGCGTCGACATTCGGTGGCAATCCAGTGTGCATTGCGGCAGCGTTGAAGACGATCGAACTGCTCGAAGGCGGGTTGGTCCAGAACTCGGCTGAAGTTGGGGCTTACCTGAAAGCCGGTCTCGAAAAGTTGAAAGCGAAGTACGACTGCATTGGGGACGTGCGCGGCATGGGAATGATGCTCGGCGTCGAGTTTGTCGAAGACAAAGTGTCGTTCAAGCCGGCGCCGGAGTTGCGCGATCGCGTGGAGATAGCGTGTTTCGATCGTGGCTTGATCATTCTCGGTGCGGGCAACAACACGATCCGCTGGTCGCCACCGCTCATATTGACGAAAGAGAACGTCGACGTCGCACTGGAGATCTTCGACGAAGCGATCACGGCGTCGCTGTCATAATTTTTCACTGATCTCCTGCATTCTCGCGCGTAGGCGTTCCTCGTCAACGCCTACGACGCGACCATCTCGATAGACTTCACGACCTGCAACTACTGTCAGCATTACGTCGCGTCCCGACGAGGCGAAGACCGCCGTCGCCGCCGGATCGTGGTTTGGAATCTGATGTGCGCCCGTCAACGACAGCACCGCGAGATCCGCCTGCAAGCCTTCGCGTAGCTCGCCAATCCGGCCATCGAGATTTAGACAACGTGCGCCGCCCAGCGTTGCAACTTCCAATGCGTCGGCGGCGGTGATCAAGCGATCGCGTTCACCGGCGCGCGAGAGCAGCACTGCAAATCGCGCTTCTTCGAGAATGTCGCACGTGTTGTTGCTCCCGACGGAGTCGCTGCCGAGTCCGACAGCAACCCCGGCTTCCAGGAATTTGGCGAAAGGCGCGCGGCCGTGGCCGAGCTTCGCATTGGACTTCGGACAGTGCGCGACTTTCGATCTCGTCTCACGCAACGTCTCGATATCTGCATCGTCGACGCGAATGCAGTGGGCCAACAGAGGTTGCGTGTCGAGGATGCCGCGCTGCTTCAAGTACTGAATCGTCGATAACTGTGGCGTGGTCCATTCGATGCCGCGTTGTACGAACCTGTCGGCAAACGTTCCGCAACCTTCACGCACCAACAACTCTTCGTCATGTGATTCGGCGGCGTGCATCATCAACGGCAACTCTTTATCGCGTGCGAACTCGGCGATCAACTCGAGCTGTGGCGCGCAAACGGTGTACGGCGCATGCGGCGACACGCCTACGCGTACGAGCTCAGTCTCGAGGCCGCGGAGTCCGTCAACTTTCGCTTTCAAGCTCGCAAAGTTCTCCTCCACGAGACGCGGATCCGGACCAAACGACTCCTGAAACACGACGCCGCGCAAGCCGACGTCTTTCAACGCCAGCATGCTCATCATCGCCGAGTCGCTCGCGTCGCCGACGCACGTGATGCCTGCTCGCACTGCCTCGCACGCGCCCCACGTTGCCGAGACGCGCAAATCGTCGGCAGTCAATCGCTCCAGACGCGCAACTGTAAGCTTCCGCAGCCACGCGTAGAAGTCTTCGTTTTCGAGATAGCCACGCATGACGGTGAGCTCGAGATGCGTGTGGGTGTTGACTAAACCCGGCAGGATCAGTGCTTCGCCAAAGTCTTCGACGCGAGCTTCCGGAAAGCGGGCGACGATGTCCGATTGAGATCCGACGCCAACGATCTGTGTTCCACTTACTGCTACGGCGCCGAACCGCGAAGCATAAATTTTAGTAGACACGGCTGACACGGATTCAGGCATCAAGGTACAGCGTTTGGGGCCTTTGCGTTCTTCAGTTGACGATAACGCGCCAGGATCGAAAGCACGTAAGCCTTCGTCGACGGAATATCAATGCGCGTGATGAACTCCGCGCCGCTCTGCGTCTTCCCTTCCTCGACGCGGCTCCACTCAACCGCCCGGCTTGGACCAGCATTGTACGCGGCGATCATGCGCGTCTCGACGTCAGGCGCATCCTGAAACTGCTCCCAGATCTTTTCGAGATACCAGCAACCAATCTGAATGTTTCTTTCCGGATCGCGCAACAGGACTTCGGGATCCGAGGCCATCTGTCGCTCGAGCTCGCGCATGCCGGTCTCCGTCGCCCACTCGCGTCCGACCGCCGGCATCACTTGCATCAGACCGATCTCGCCGTCCTTGCCTCTCTTCCACGGACTGAAATACGTCTCCTCGTAGATGATGCTCCACACGAGATCCGGATCGACGCGATAGATCGCGGCCTGCCGCGCGATCATCGCGTCGAAGCGATGCGTCCAGTAACTATTGAGCAGGTAAGCGGAAACTGCCAGTATGAGGAGGATGAGACCGGCAACAACAAGCGCGCGTTTCATTAATGAAGGCGTCAGTTCTTACGACGTAGGGCAGACCAGAAACTCGCACGCGAACAAGCAAAGTCGACCCCTTCGTAACGCGATCGCAGCGCATGCTCGTCGAGCACGTGGCCCTGCAGCCAGACTTCCGCGTCGAGCGTTGCACCCACGGTTAACGAGTCGCCACGCAAGGCGCGTTGGTTGACGAGAACTTCGAGCTTGATGCGTTCGAGGTCGAGATGAATCCAGACGAGATCTTCACCGGAGAGTGGATTGCGCAAAGGTTTGAACGCGATGACGCGGCCCGTCAAACTCCAATCGTTCTCGTGAGCAGCGCGTGCGGGTGCGGCTTTTTCCAACGGCAGCCAACGTGTCTTCGCTTTTCCGCGACGCACGCGAGCACGATAGGCGAGACCGCAAAGTCCGATGTGCAGTTCCTGGGCGCCGAAACCCGCTGGTCCAACCTCCGTCAGGTTCTGTAGTTCAAACAGGACCTCGCAGTCAGTGCCTTCACGATAGCCGTGAATCACCGCCTCGCCTTCTTCGTCATACTCGGTGAGTGCCCATGGTGCGATCTTCTGAATGTAGCGCGCGCGAAAACCGGGACGACAATCGGCGTAGAACAAATCGCCACTGCCTGATTCGTAAAGCACGGTCCATACTTCGAGACCTTCTCCGAGTTTCCAACAACGACCGTGCAATACAGCGCCGCGTCGATTGAGCTGCGTGGCTTCGCCTTGATCACCCGCTTGCTCCGCCAGATAGTTAAATGCCTTCTCGCTCGAAACCTCTAAACCGATCGTCTCAAAGGTAGGATTCATATTTTCTTAAAGCTTTGTATTTAGTGCTTTGTACTTTGTATTTCGTGTTGCTGTTATCACGCACATTATTGCGCGCCTCGCTTGCGCTGTCTATGTTTAGCGCGCTCGCGCGCCGTCGTCTTGCCGTTCGTCGTTTCCGCGCGCGGCGCTCGAGTTCTGAAACCACGAATCACTCGTTGCGGTCCGTGCGCTGGTTGCACTCCCGATCGAACCATCTCCGCAAACAGGTCAACATCATAGTCCGCTTCGCGCGACATGTCTTCTCGAATCGCGTGCAAGACTTCCAGAAATTTTGGCCGTCGATACATTTCTTGTAGAGCTTTGTGCTTGGTACTTTGTTCTTTATTCGTAAGCTAAACTCCAGTTGAAAGCAGGCGTACTAAGTACAAAGCACAAAGAACAGAGTTCACCCCACTTTTTCCGTTGCTTCTGAAACTAAGAACTCCGGCGTCACGATCATCGGCACATAAAATCCTGCCGCCGTATTGAACAACCTGATGCGTGCCTGGCGTCGCACATTAGCCAGGTGACCGAAGTTCCACGTCACCAGATAATCAATCTTGTGAAAAGATGCAATCGCCACGTGTAACGCGTCGGCGATGTACTTGCGATGAAAGATGCCGCGCGCGATGTAACCCTCCGCCAGAATCGCAGCTTCTTCAGTCAGCTCAACCTGCTCGAGGTTCTCGATCAATTTCAAATACGAAGTGCGATGCGGTTCGCTCACGCGTTGCAACTCCGACGACACCAGCGGCGAAACCACCGTGCGGTAGTCAGGCATCTCGTGCTCCCACCAACGAATAGTCAAGTCGCGTCGAAACGGCTCGCCATTGTCGAGATAAGCGCCGATCACCGATGTTTCCAAATAGAGCCCTTGTTTCATGGAGTAGATGATACCGTTTCCGGGTTAATGTTTTCAGGAGTCTTTGGTTTATTCAACCCCTCGAGGCGCATCGAGCCACGCGCAAAGTCGAAATAAACGCGAAAGTTCCGAAGGAAGTTCCCGCCGAGAATTCCGGCCTGGGTGAACCCCGCTGTTTCGTTGACGGGTTCCATGTCGAGCACCGCGGCATTGATTCGTTCAAGTGTTGTCACACCAAGACTCAGTTTTGGCAACTGCAAAAGCTTCACGTCTTCCGTTACACCCGCCGCGCCAAACACGCGCATGCGCGACGGTTGCAACAGCTCGAGCAGTTGTTCCTCTTGCGAAAGTTTTTCCGAAATGACCGTGATGCTCGCCGCCGTGTCGATGATGAAGTTTACGGGCTTCTGAAAACCTTCGAGCCCGACCTCACCACTCAAAAACCCGCTCGACGTCGTACGCAGCGTAACTTCGACGGTGCCGTCATTCGGCGTCGTAGGCGCCAGCGCCAGCATTCCTTCAGGACGACGCACCGTCCACGGTTCGACGATTTCCGACTGGTTTTGACGAACCAACGACATGCGACGCGTGCCGTAGTCGAGCGCGGTTAGAAACTTCGACACGACCGACAATCCCAGGTATCCGTCAACCGGAACATTGTTGTCGAAAAACTTGCGAATGTAGACGGGGACGTTTTGGATGCGCGCTTCGCCAATGTCGATCGAATCGATGTAGCCGTAGACGATCTCGAACCTGCCGCCACCGCCGACCGCGCGCGCCAACCCGCCTCGTGCTACCGGTTTGATTCCGAGCTTCTTCGCCGTCTCTTCAGAAATCACCGACATTCCCGATCCGGTGTCGAGCACGAAACGCATCGGCTGTTTCTGACCGTTGACGCGAACGGGCAGCACGGGACGATTGTCCGTCGCTTCAAAAGGAACGGCAGTGCGGTTCTCGCCGCTGGCGATGTAAAGCGAACCCTGGCGGCCGAGGTAACGAAGGAAGTCGATCAGGCCGACGATCCGGTCGCGGCGATCGATGTCGGTCTTGGGAGCGATCAGTAGAAATCGCTCGTAGGCGTCGGCGGCTTCTTTGTATCGTTCGCTTCTCGCCGCCGCCTGGCCCAGGTTGAAAACAAAGTCGGGCTCGTCGGGATCCAGGTTCACGGCGCGACGCAAAGCGGGCATCGCCAACGTCAAGCGGTTCTCGTAAAAGTCGACCATCGCGAGGCCGGCTATCGCCAGCGCTTCGTTCTCGTTGAGCGCCAGCGCAGTGCGAAACTCTTCAACCGAAAGTCGAAACTCACCCGCCGCGAGGATTGACGCGCCGAGCAATGCGTGACCGCGCGCCGACAACGGATCGAGCATGATCACGCGCGCGGCGTTGTCGTACGCGCCCTGCAAGCTGCGCTGTTTCAGCAGAGTGAAACTCAAACCAAGACGCGCATCGATGTCTTTTGCATCTTTGACGAGCAGATCGCGAAAGATCTTTTCGGCCTGTGGGTAGTCGCCCTTGCGCAGTGCTTTGTAGCCTTTTTGGTAGGCCTTCTTGTCGGTGACGGCGTGCGCGTCAGGCGCGACGCCGAGGGCGACACAAAACACGAAGGCGGCCACACTGAGGGCCGCCATCCGGGAGAAACGCGTGTTGCTGTTACGCCGCATCATAAATACTCTCTGAGTAAACCGTCAGTTTCACTTGGGCTACGGGAGACTCAACTATTTTAATATTTCGCCGGTCTTCATCGACCAAAGTACAAGATCAAGTTCGTCAAAGTCGACTTTGATCTCGCGCGCGAAGCGAATCAGTTCCTGTTCGACTGCCAGATACTTGTTGCGCGTCGCCGGCGGCTTGGCCGCGTCGACTACGCCTACTTCACACAGGCAACGCATCACGTGCTTATCGAGAATCGCATGCCCCTTGACACCGATGTTGCGCAGGAAGTGACTGGCTTCCTTGTAACCGAGGCCCTTGACCTGTTTCTCCTGGGCCAACCAGTCGCGCCGCTCGAAGGGATCTGAAAAACTGCGCAGCCTTTTGCGCAGCTTCATGTCAAACTCCGCGCGAAAATAGTCGCGCGTAACAGCGATGTACTGCGGCCTCGCGACCGGGAAACGGTGCGCGCCGGCTTTCTTCAACGCCTTCGTCATCGCCTCTGGTGCGCCGTCGAGCAACAACGGTCGAATGGCGTCGACGGAATCAAGTCCCATACGAGCCGAAGCGCCGGCGGTGAAAATGCAGTAAGCGAGTTCTTCCCAAAGCCGGGCGTCAGATCCTTTGCGCCAAACTTCCTGAAACTCACCGAGCCGTTTTCGAATCTCTTTTCGTCGCGCCCGGTGAGTGGCAATCACTCTTTCGACTGTGACGGGTTCTTGATTGCGTTGCACTGTAGTTTGTCAATGGCTCGATTCTATGAGCGCGCCGGAAACATTGTCAACGAAATGCTTTGTAGAAACCCGCATAGAAACCTTTGTAGAAACTTACCCACACACGACGCCGATCAGTGCTATCATGGCCGCGCGCATCCTCGTAACTTTCCGGCGCATCAAAGCTTGCTCTCCTTACCAATCCCTGAAGATGATTTGGAGTTTACTACACGAACGAGTACTGAATTGGCGGCCTAATATTGGTCTGCATGTTGGTCTGCCTTGCGTCGTTGTGTTGGCGCTGTGTGGGACCGCGCTCGGACAGGTGCCGTCACCGTCGCCAACACCATCACCATCACCGGCGGAAGCGAGTGAAGCGACACGTCCGCTCTACGGATTGCAAGGAGTGCTGGTCGAAACACTCGACGGCAAGGTCGTCTCCAGTCAGTCAGAAAACGAACAATTCAATCCCGCGTCTACGTTGAAATTGGCGACTGCCCTCGTCGCGTTGCAGACTTTCGGCCCGTCGCATCGCTTCGCCACCGGCGTTTGGACCGACGGCACGATCGACAAAACCACCGGCGTACTCAACGGAAATCTCTACATCTCCGGACGCGATCCGTCGTTCCACTACGAGCACGCCGTGCTGCTCGCACGCGAATTGAACGGACTTGGTATCAAGCAAGTAAGCGGCAACCTGATTGTTTCGCCCGGCTTTACGATGAATTTCAGCCCGTCTGCCTCGCGCTCCGGAAGCCAACTCTACGACACCCTCGACTCCACGCTGCGCTACGCGGAAGCAACACGAGCCTGGAATTATGAACGCACGCTGCTTAACGATCGCGCTAGTCTCGAAACAGTTCCGAGCGTCGCAGTGATGGGCGAGGTCTCCGTCGCTGCGGTCGTACCTGCGGCGAAACTGTTGCTGACTCAACGCTCGAGCAAGCTCGTCGACATACTGAAGGTTCTTCTTTGCTACTCGAACAACTTCATGGCGGATCGGATCGGCGAAGCGTTAGGTGGACCTGACTCGGTGCGAATGAAGTTGACTGCCGACCTCAACCTCGCTCCTGACGAACTGAAGATCTCGCATCTGAGCGGACTCGGCGTGAATCGCGTTACGCCGCGAACGATGATGAAGATCTATCGCGGGCTGCGTGCGGAGTTGAAGAAGTCGGGACTGACACCGGCTGCGATCATGCCGGTGGCGGGGATCGATCCCGGCACGTTGGAAGATCGGTTTACCGGACCAGCGTGGAAAGGTAGTGTCATCGCCAAAACGGGCACTCTTTTGAGAACTGACGGTGGCGCGAGTGCGTTGGTGGGCCAGATGAGAGCGGCCAACGGTGAAGTGTTGCTGTTTGTGATCATGAACCAGCGTGGCAGTGTCAGCCGGTTTCGCGAGAACCAGGATTATCTCGTGATGCTGGTCCAGAACACCCGCGGTGGTCCGAAAGCCTTCGATTACACGCCGCTCGTGCTGACGATGAAACTCTCGCAAACGGAGAGCACCGTGGCCGGGAGCGAGGAGTTCGAACCGCCCTCGAAGTCAAACCAAAACTGAGCGCAGGGATTACACAAATCGGGAAGA
>DATANW010000497.1:0-17341 GCA_036266055.1 Pyrinomonadaceae bacterium
AGCCGCGCGACTGTTGGGTGAGCGAGTGATACTCACCGAAGTCTTCTCCTACAACCATCTCGCGCAAGCAATCTCGAATGGACAGATCACCGATCCGCGGACTGTCGTTATCCTCAGCTACGCTTTGTGTGGCTTCGCGCACGTCGCTGCGATGGCGATCTTTGTCGGCGGCACGGCCGCTCTTGCACCCTCGCGTCGAGACGACCTCGCCAGCCTCGGCCTGCGCGCACTACTCGCGGCGACGCTGGCAACACTGATGACCGGCTGCATCGCGGGAATCTTTAGTAGCGGCGAAGGTGTGTTGCTGCATTGAATGACGTCGGATTTGAAGGCTCTCATTGCCGGAAGCGCCACTGGCAATCTTTAACGAAAATCATTGACAGTTTTCGGCGGGCACCCGTAGACTGCGCCCTATCGACGCAACTTTGTCATAGACTATTCCCTCAAGTCAGCAACAGTCTCAACCAAGTGTGAGCCATGTCTTTTATTATCCCTCACACGATCACAGTCGATCCGATTACCGGCACGCTCGTCGCCAACGTTCCGTTGCAAACTCCGTCTGCTCGCGGCGGATTCGCACCAGCGTTTCAGCTCGATTATAGGTCCGGCGCATCGAATAGCCTGTTCGGCGTGGGCTGGAACCTCAACGGGCTCTTAGCGATCACAGTGGATCTCGCCGACGGACTTCCCCGCTACGACAACGGCGACACTTTCACGTTCACGGCGTCGGGCGCGCTCGTGCCCTTCGCCACTGGACCAGCGCCCGATGCTCCGGATCGGTGGGAGGATCGAGGCACACATCGCATACGCCGTTTCCGCGCGCGAGTCGAACGCGGATACCAACGCGTCGAGCAGTGGATCGACAATCTTACCCAACGTGTGCACTGGCGCTCGTTCGATGCACGCGGCGCCATCACGATCTTTGGCGCGGCTAACAGTGGCCTGTCGCGCATCGCTGATCCGGCAGACGGCGCGCGTGTCTTTCAGTGGCTTCCGGATATCCAGTTTGACACTCAGGGCAATGCGATCCGCTTCGACTACTTAGAAGAGGACACAATCGGTGTGGATCTAGCCGCGGCAGGCGAGGCCAGCCGGTTTCAGGCCGGCGTGCAATTGGCCCAACGCCACCTTAAACGTGTGCGTTGGGGAAACAGCTTGCCGGTGACGTCGAACTCACTCGATCCACCCGGGCAGCGGTGGTCTTTCGAACTGGTGTTTGATTACGGCGATCATGATCCGGCGAACCCGGGTACCGAACCTGATCGAGCATGGGGCACGCGGCCCGATCCTTTTTCGACCTGCAATCCAGGGTTTGAGTTGCGCACGTATCGGCTCTGCCGGCGCATTCTCATCTTCCATCGCTTCAACGAAATTGGAACGGATGCGGTACTGGCTGGCATCTATGAGCTGGACCACAATTTGAAGCCCGAAGGTAGCACGCTCACGCGCGTGCTTCATGTCGGCGTCCGTCAGGACGCAGGCGTTACCTCGTCGCGTGCGCATCCGCCGTTGAAGTTCACCTATACAACACCGCGCGTTGCCGACGAATTCCGCGCGGCGCCGTCCGTCACGCTCGACACAGTGCCTCACGGTCTCGATGCACCGCGCTTTCGGTGGATGGATCTGCTTGGCGAGGGTCTGCCCGGCATCCTGGTCGAGGAGCATGATGCGTGGTACTACAAGCGCAACGAGGGTGAGGGACGATTCGGTCGCGACATACTTGTTACCGAACGACCCGCTTACCGGCTTGCCGACGTGCACATGCAGGATTTCGATGGCGACGGCAACCCTAATCTTACGGTAGTAGGCAGCCGGCGTGCCGGCTATTACGAGTTCGATCGCGCGACGGAACAGTGGCAGGGCTTCCAGGCGTTTCGTTCCATTCCACACCTCGACGCGGTAGGCCGGCGGGCGGAATGGTTGGACCTCGACGGTGATGGTCTAGCTGAGCTGCTGCTCGCCGATGCAGATCGTCTGACTTGGTTTCGTTCGCTCGGCAAAGAGGGGTTCGACGTGGGCGTCGAACTACAGTCGCCCGAACCACTCGCCGGAGGCGTCGCCGCCGCACTCCGCGATGCACCCAGTCTCCGGTACTTCTTCGCCGACATGAACGGTGACGGCCTGGCGGACCAGGTGGTCGTTCGCAATGGCCTCGTCGCCTATTGGCCCAACCTGGGCCACGGCCGCTTTGGTCCGGCGCTGCTGATGGACGGCGCCCCCTGGTTCGCGCCCGAGGCCGAGTTTGATCCGTCGCGGCTGATGTTCGTTGATCTCGATGGCAGCGGCACTGCCGATCTCCTTTACATCGGTGACGGTGAAATAACGTATTGGACCAACGCGTGCGGCAATCGCCTGTTATCCGGCCGTACGTTGCGCGGGCTGCCGTGCATCGACAACGTTTCATCGACGCGGGTGTTGGACTTTTTAGGCGATGGCACGCCATGTCTGGTTTGGTCCACGCCGCTGCCGGGAGGCGTGGCGAACCTTCATTACCTGCCGCTGACTGATGGTATTCGCGCAGGGCTGCTCGCCGAAACGAACAACTCGATCGGTCTCGTGCGACGCGTCACATACGGCACGTCCGCGAAGCACTACTTGCGAGATCGTGCAGCCGGGTCGCCGTGGCATACGCGTCTCGCTTCGCACGTGACAGTTGTCGATCGTCTCGACACGCTGGATGAAATCGGCGGCGCGAGAATGGTGAGCCGCTTCGAGTATCACGACGGCTGCTTCGATGGCCGCGATCGCCGCTTCATCGGTTTCGGATGTATCGAGAGTTTCGACACCGAAGAGACGCCGTCCGGAGATCCGCTGGCTCCACTCACCACAGGGTCGTGCACGCGGACCTTCGTTCATCTCGGAGTAGACGGAGTCGCGTCACTCGAGCGCACCTGGAATGCCGATTCGGCAGCGCCAAATCCCGCCGCGTATGTGTTTGAAGGGACCGCGATCCTGGGCGAGGAAGATCTACTCGATGGCGTTGCGGCGGTGGCTGGTCAGATCGTCCGCCAGGAGCTCTTTGCCATGCCTGCCGGCGGACCGCGCGCGCAGCATCCGATCCGCGTTGATCAATCAGGGTTCCTCCTTCGGCCGCTACAACGCGCAGGTGGTGGTCGTCGCGCCAGTTTCGCTGCGATCACGCGCGAGCAGATCAGCGCGGTCTATGAGCAGACAGCGAACGACCCACGCATAACGCATTTAGCCACCCTCGACACCGACGCGTACGGCGGCACCACCCTGACCTGCTCGATTGCCTATCCGCGTCGCGCGGCGATCGCCGCCGCGGACCCTGAGCAGCGGCGCCTGCGTGCCGCGGCCGAGCGCACGACCACAATTCACATCGACACGGCAACCGAGTACCAACCACTCATCGGCGTGGAACAGGAATCGTTCGAGCTCCCCGGCCTCGCAGCCCCGGTAACGGGTTTCTTTTCGTGGGACGCTTTAAAGACCCTTGTGACCGCCGCCCTGCTCGCGCCGGAACCTCACGATGCGGTGGTCGTCCCTGCCGGTTCAGCCCAAAGGACAGCCTGGAGCCGCATCTTTTACTACGCCGCTGACGGAATCAATGTGGCGGGATTCGGAAGCGCATTCCTACCCATTCGTGTTCACCACGTAGAGGAAGCGGCGTTCTCAATTAATTTTGCGAACGTGACCTATGGCGCCCGTGTAGATGCGACGCGGTTGCGCAGCGAAGGCCTGTACCTGGACCACAGCAATCATTGGTGGCGCGTCGGCGAGACATTCGGCTATGCAGGTTCGGCACAGTTTTACCGCGTCGAGAACGTCACCCGCTTGAATGGTTCATCAACGACCTTTGCGTACGACTCGGCGTCGTTGTTTGTCGTAGAAACCGCGGATGCTGCCGGTAACCGCGCCCGTTTGACATACGACTACTTTGCGATGGCTCCCGCGCGAAGCGTCGATGAGAATGACAACGTGAGCGAGACGGTCTACGACGCGCTCGGCGCGGTAGTGGTTTCAACCCATCAAGGCGAAGTTCTCGACGAAGCAAGCGTTCCGAGGCTGTACGGGTTTGATCGTCTGTCAGGTCTTGCGATTGCGACTTCAGCATCCCCGGAAACTGTCCTCGCAAATCCGGCGGCGCATCTTCAGAGCGCAGCCCTGGCGGTGGTCTACGACTTCGACCGCTGGACAATAAACGGGGAGCCTCCCGTAGTCGTTGAAGTCGCGCGCGAGATGCTGGCGCACGACGGTACCGGGACTGCGCCCGCTGCGAGCCGCGTGCTTGTTTCGGTGAAACACCTCGATGGCTTCGAACGCACCCTCCAGCAAAAACATCGCGTAGAACCGGGCAACGCGATCCGGCGCGCTGGAGACGGTTCCCTCATACTCGACGCAGGCAAACCAGCCATTGGTCCATCGGCCGAACGGTGGCTCGTCAGCGGCCACACTGTTTTTAACACTCGCCAGGAAGCAGCTCGCGTTTTCGAGTCGTTCTTCTCAACAACCTGGCGCTTCGAACCCGACGCGGAGTTGGCGCAGTTTGGCGTGGTCCACTCGTTCCTCTACGACGCCGCCGGCCGGCAGGTACGTCACGATCATCCGAACGGCACGCACGAGCGCGCTGAGTTCGCCGCATGGTCCAAACGTACTTTCGATACGAACGACACGGTCGACGATTCGACTTACCGGTTACAACGTGAGCTATTGCCGTCAACAGACCCCGAACGCCTGGCACTGGATAGAGCGCGAGCGCACGCCGGTACGCCAATGACCGTGCATCTCGATCCGCTGGGCCAGGAGATTGTGCAAACTGAAGCGTCGGGCGACGGGCAGGAGCGAACGCTTCGCACAACGTACGGCCCTGACGGACTGATCTTGTCCGTTCACGATGCGCGTGGGGTCGAATCGATGAATTTCATGCGCGATATGCTGGGACGCGAGATTCGGATCCGTTCCGCGGACGCGGGCGAAGAGCTCGTGTTTATGGATGGAATGGATCGGCCATTGGAAAACTGGAAGGGCAGTGGCCTGCATATCGTGCGGCACTTCGACGTGCTGGATCGACTCCTCACAGTGGACGCAGACGGACTGCCGGGCCTGAACCGACGTGTGCAGGAGTTCATTTATGGCGAATCGCCCGAAGTAACAGACGCGGCACGTCGGAACCTGCGAGGACGTACGTTCCGCATTCGCGATTCCTCCGGAACGCGGACAATCCTGCGCAACACTCCATTCGGCGATGCTTTGGAGGCGAACCGTCGAATCACTGCCGATCCTGAGACATTACCCGACTGGCGTTTCCCGCTAGCTGCCTCGTTACTGCCCGACGTGTTCGTGATGAAGTTTGCATACGACGCGCTTCGCCGTCCGATTCGTCACGCACTCGCAGACGGAGCGGTGGTGAACCATGATTTCACACTGGCTGGTGGCGTACAACGCGCAACGATTTCAACCAGCGATGGTTTGCTCACAAATCAGCTCATCTTCGATGGTGCGGACTTCAATGCGCGCGGGCAGCGAATCCACCTCAGACTCGGCAATGGCGTTGAGGTTTCACAAGGGTTCGAGCCAAATACGTGGCGTACTTCCAGTATCGTCGCCAGTCGAGCGGGTGCCGTCCTTCAGGATCTCCGGTACACATACGATCCCGCCGGCAACGTGATTCGGAGTCTGGATCGCACTCACGAGCCCGGAGCAACGAGTCCATTTCTCACCAACGTAACAGTTTCCGCAGAACGCCGATTCATGTACGACGCCTTCTATCGGTTACGTGAGGCAACCGGCAGGATCCATCGTGCTGTGCTTCCCGACGATCATCGAACGAATCCACCGGGAGCTGGAACGTTCAAGGGCGCAAGACGGTTGTCGTTCAACGATGGCGGGCAGCTCGAACGCTACACGGAGCTGTTCACGTACGACCTCTCGGGCAACCTCACCCAAATGCGACACCAGGGATTAGCAGTTAACTGGACGCGCGACTTTTGGATCTCTGCGACGTCGAACCGATCACTGCCAGCACTCGATGAGAACGGAATTCCGGTGGTCAATCCTGAAAACCATTTCGATGCCAGCGGAAACTGCATTCGCCTGCCGCACCTGCGGCGGATGGATTGGGATCACATGGGCATGCCCGCGCGCGCGGTGATCATCGATCGCAGCGCGTCGGGAGAACCAGACGATGACGAGTTGTACCTTCACGATAGCGATGGCGAACGCGTACGCAAGCTGACGAGGCGTTTCGTCGGCGGCGGAGTGGTTGAAACCACTGACGTGCTGTATCTGGATGGGTGCGAGATCAAACGGATCGAACGTGGACCAACGCGGCTGCTCGAGCGGCGCACGACGCACGTTTTCGATCAATCCAATCGCGTCGCTACCGTGCACCGGTGGACCATCGACATCAACTCCCGCGAGACCACCGACACGACACGGCCCCGCGTGCATTTTCACCTCGCCGATCATCTCGGTTCGGCGCTCCTTCAACTCGACGAGACGGGCCAGGTAATCGCCTACGAGGAGTATCTGCCGTATGGCAACACGGCGTTTCTCGCAGGCGACAACGTTCGTGAGATCGAGATGCGAGCATATCGATATGCAGGAAAGGAACGTGACGATGGCACAGGATTGTACTACTTCGGCCATCGTTATTATGCGCCCTGGCTTGGACGGTGGATGAGCCCTGACCCGGCTGGTCCAGTCGACGACCTGAACCTCTATCAATACGCCCAGAACAATCCGATTTCAAACTTCGATCCCGACGGCCTGCAGACCCGAGGGCGCGAGGTCACCGTTGCGGGTCAGACACCTCCGGATGTGGAGGCCGCCTTCCGGCGACTGCCGCAGGCAAGACAGGAGGAATTGCGCGGGCTAATGCAACGAGGAAACTTTGGCTGGATGTACGAGGCACAAACGGGTCAATTTCACTTCGGCAACCGTGCAGAGATTGCCCGGCGCGTCGAAGCGCTCCTCGCTTCCGGACAGAACGTGGGCCGTCTCGTTGCGCCAGGCTCCCAAAGGGGAGCTGACGGCCAGGGAGGTCAGGGCGGAAGGTCTCCCACTGCGAGACAAAGAGGTCGTGGTTCTGGAAGTCAAACGCAGTCGGGATCACAGTCCCAATCTCGTAGAGGCGGGCGGCAAGGGCGGCAACGCGGCACGTCGACTGGCGGCCAGGCACCGACCGACGGAACGCGCGGACAGGCGCGTGGTCCTACAGGAGCTCCTAGTGATTCACATGGAACCGGTCGCGCGAGCGACACCGGCGGAAACACCGTCAACGCCGGTGACGGTTCACAAACTGATGCCCCGCCGGGCAGCGGAGGGACAGGCGGCGACGCTGGTACCGGCGGAAACGGCACGAGTGGTAGCGGTCCCGGCGCGAATCCCGAATCAACGCGAAGCGGCACCGGCGGAGGCGGAACTGACGAAAGCCCGAACGCGATGGGCACCGGCGATCAGGGTGAAGGCACGGGCGGAGGATCTGGTACGGGAAGGGGGCAAGGCTCAGGCGATCAGCCGGGTGAGAGTGAGGCGAGAGCAGGCGGGGAAGGAATCGGCACCGGAGAGAGCCCTGGTGAGAACGGCGGCACAGGTACCACCGGCCACGGGCAACCAGGTGGAAGACCGGGTGGAGATCCCGCTGCACATGGAACCGGATCCCCGCAGGCACAACCGGGTAGTTCTACGCAGGGGCAAACAGGCGGCGATCCGGCTGGTGCTCCAGGTGGCAGCGCGAATGGTTCGCCAGGCACGGGTGCGACGAGCGGCACGCCCGGTACCGGGACGGGTACGGGCAATGAGAATGGCCCACGCGGGAATGTCGGGAGTGGACCAGGCGGCGGTGGAACCCGTCAGGCGCAGGGTCAACAGGGTGGACGCGGGCAAGAACCGGGCGGTCAACGCGGTGGCGGTGCGCGCCAGCGACCAACGGTCATGGACCGCGTCGCACGTGTTGCCGGGTGGTGGCATCTTGAGTTTAGTGGCGATCCCAGAGGACAGTCAGGCGGCATACCGGGCGGCTTTGGCTCACACAATCTCGGCGCATTTGGTCAGGCCCTCTTCGTCGCCCTCACCGTCGTCGATATCGCTCTGACGATCGCATCGTTGGGGGGCCTGGCCGGAATCAAGGCCGGACTCAGGGCCGCCATCAGTGCCGCCAGGCGAGTGCTGAGCTCCGTCGGGCGGCGCATCGCCGCAGCTTGGGCACGTCGCAGGGCCATGCGGGCGGCAATGCAAGTAGCGACACGCCGTGTGGTACAGACCTTCTCGCTGCGACAAGTGGCTGCCAGAGCGGCTTCCGGTTTCCGCCAATGGTTTGCGTTTTCGAACGACCTCGGTGGCGTGGCGAGACACACCTTTACGAGATTTTACGCCTTTGCGCGAACCACGATTCATAACCGGGACTGGGCCGCAGGGCGAATAATTGGGGCGATCGACACTGCGGTACACGAAGGTTTCCACTGGCTCATGAGCAAGGTACCGTTCTGGCGGTCGCATCAAATATGGAGGGTGGGTGGACAGCCGATTGGCGCTGTCCTGAATTGGGCGGAGGAAACGGCTGCATACGCCCTCGGCCACACGGCGGCGCTGCGTGTTCACGGCATTCTGGCAGCTCCGATCGAGGCATTCGTTTCCGTTTATGCGAATTTCGGGGGCGGAGCGGCGGGCCGGAGTGCAGTAGCGTGGGCGATAGGCGAGCTTGCCGTCATCGGCGGAGGCGTCGCGGCATACTTCGGACTTCGCGATCGTCAGCCAGCGGAGGCTGCTGCTCCATGACGAGGTGGAGACAGTACTTCGCGCGCATCCGCGGCGGCCAGCCGGCACGGCTCGAACGTCTGCAGCAAGAGGGGAAGACGATCGAACTCGAGCGCGTCGATGAAGATGACGACGTGATTCGAATCGCGCTGGGCTTCGGCGAGGAGTTCTGGCTTGTAGAGCCGGATTATCAGATATGGCCGCTCGAATGCAGTGTCGTTAAAGGCCAGCTGATAGTGGAGCAAGGCGTTCCAGTAACCAACCAAGCAAAACTCTCTTTCCTTAGAAAGAGCATCACGCGAGTGTTCTACACAACATAAGACCCTGACCGCAGTGTTTGGAGTGGGCCCCAAGTGGCAAACAGGGCAACAGATGGAGACTCACGATGGCAGGCATAAAGCTCGACATCCTCAACCAACTACTTTCAAACACAGGTGCGACACTGAGTGAGCTTCGCACCGGGAACAAGGCCGCGTTCAATGAGCTCTCGCGAAGCATAGGCGAGCAGCGCAAACAGATCGCCACGCGGGCGGTTGTGGGTGCGCCGCCGGATGTTGCTAAAGCGATCGCCGCGCTCGATCCGATCACTCTCGCTTCGGGCAAGCTGGCCGACGCGGTCGGCAAAGCACTCGATGCCGCGCATGCGAACGACGAGATGCGAGCGAACATCCTCGCCACTCTGAAACAGCTCGAACCTATGGATCCAGGCGAGCTACACACCAACGTCCCACTCGCAGACCTGACAGCGTTGCAGCCAGACCTGGCGCGTGGCGAACTGGCGTCACTCGCAGGTCGACTGAACGTTCGTCCGCAAGCAATCAATGCGTTGCTCGACGCAGCCCCGCACGCAACAGCAGTGGACGACACCCTGCTGACCCGGCTCGTAGCTGACAAGAGCCTCACAAACGAGGAGGCCACGGGACTTGGCACACGGCTAACCTTTCAGAATCTGACTGGCGGCGACGCCTCGGCCGCTGACGCCATCTCGAAAGCACGGTTTCCCTCTCTACAGGGAACGGTCGCAGATGTGCGCGACGTCCTGCGCGTGCCGCCGGCGGAGATCGCCGCCGCGCTTTCCGCCGCAAAAGTTTTGCCTGCTCCCGGAGAGACGCTCGAGCAGCTCGCGACGCAGATCCGCGAACGTGTCGTCGATCAGTTTCCAACGAAGGCGATGTTTCAGAGCCTGCGCCGGCTCGACACACAAACTCTCACGACTGGACTCACGCGCATCCAGCCGCTCATCGCCGCAAACGCTGATCGGATTGGTGTTGAAGCAACCGATCTGGATCTCTCTGCGATTCCGGAGTCGGAAAGGAAGGCTGTTGCCGCAGGGTACAACGAGCTCGTCGGCCTAATACGCCAGTACCCCGGTCTCGGGCTTGAAACGATCGTGGCAAAGACCGGCGATCCGGCGAAAACCGCCACTGCTGTGCAGGAGCGCATCGCGGTTGTCGACAACTTAATCAGTCAAAACCCTGACGTCGAGTTCCTGACGCTGGACTACAGTGCGAACAGCGCAGACCTGGCAAGCCTTAAGTTCGAAGGTATCGCGCCTGATGATCGCAAGGCAGTGCTCTCGACCTTCAAAGCGCAGCAGCGCGCGTATGCGATCGCGGGAAGTCCAGCTGACGCTACGACCCTGATGCGGGCCGGTTATTCATCCGCGCTCACGATCGCCACCGATGATCGCGACACATTTGAGCGCAAGACTGGACTGCCGGCGGATAGAGCGTCGGTTATATACGGCCGAGCCCAGGAAACGCTTGCCGGCATTACCGCAATCGCCGGCAGCGTTATCGACGCCGTCTCAGGCGGCTTCGCTAACATGCCCGTCGGCAACTTGGGCATCGACGTCACAGACGCACTACGGCGGCTCGACGGGTTCGCGGATCTTTTCGGTCCGCAGGATAACTGTAGTTGTACCCACTGCTCCTCGATCCTTAGCCCGGCGGCGTACTTCGTCGATCTCATGTACTTCGTCGAGCAGCGCGTGCTGTCGCAAGTGTTCGCTGGTCCAAAGGCGACGCATGCGCTAAACCTGAAAGTCCGGCGTCCGGATCTCTGGACCGTAGATCTGTCATGCGCAAATACAGACACTGTTATTCCTACGCTCGAAGTCATCAACGAGATCCTCGAATCGTACCTCGCGAAGCAGCGGAACCCGGCAATCGACCTGCTGAATCGAGCAGCAGTAAGAGAACTCGTTTACCTACAGGCGCTGCCGGCGGCTCGCGCTTCTTTCATCACACCTTTTGTCCTTCCAGTTGCGACGGCTGACACATACATAGAACTGTTCGACCTGTCGCGGGCGGCAATTGTGCGTACAGTCGGTTTGCCGGAGTCGCGCGTCACGGCGGCAGCACTTCGGATGTCGCGAGAGAACTATGACCGGGTGCTCGCAGCCCCGGACAATCTCACGTTCCTGCGACAGCTATACCGGATTAATTTCGTTCCCGGAGCGGGCGGTGTAATTCCACCAGTCGACGTGCAGGAGTTTCTCCGCGCGATGCCGCTGAACCGTGAGCAGCTCGGATCACTTGTAGCGAGCCGCTTTATCACAGCGGCGGGGGCCATGCCGGTGACGCTCCGATCTGAGAAGTCCAGCGCCGCAAGCGTGCAGAACGATGTTGAGCGCATTGTTGGCCTGAACCAGGATGTGCTCAACCGTATGCAGCGCTTCATCCACTTGTGGCGGCAGACGGGTTGGACCATCGACGAACTGGATCTTGTGCTTCAGCAGCGCACTCCCGGCGGAGCACCAGCGCTGAACGCGGGCGCGCTGAACGATATCGTCGCCACGCGCGAGCTTGCGGAACGGTTTGGGATTCCGATCGATGCGGCGTGTGCACTCTGGAGCGCGATTCCGACGCGCGAGATCGCCAAGGGACGCCGCTCGTTGATGGATCGACTATTCAACAATCGGCCCTATACCCTGACGGAAGGTGATCTCCCACAAGATGCGCGGACGTTTATCGTGCCGGCATTCCGTCTGACACCCCCGCCCGCGACGGACAACAAGCTTCAGCGTCTCCTGCTCGGCCTGGGAATCGACGACACGGGTCTGGCGGCTCTCGTCACTGGGCTGGCAACGCCTCTCGGTTGTAATCCCACCTCGAATAATGAGGCCGATCGCGCCTTTAACCTGACGCTTGCAAACCTGACGATCCTCTACCGTCATGCGACGCTTGCGCGCGGCCTCCGCCGCTCCATTCCGGATCTATTTCGCCTGATCACTTTCGCGGGGATCGCCGGTGGCGCCGTCCAGAATATCGCGGACGTGCGGACGCTCCTCGCGTTCGACGACTGGATCCGCTCAACAGAACTCACGCTTGACGATCTGGCTTTCGTGACCGTCGGTCCAGTTCAGGCTACGGAGCGGTATCCGGATGCCGTACAAATGGCCGCCGATCTCCAGAGCGCTGTGAGCACCGAGGGCGTTCTTCGTTTTGCCGACACAGTGCTGGCATTCGTCCCGAGTGTGACAGAGGAGATGTCGAAAGCGATCTTCGATAATAACGCTGCGCTGTTCGACAAGTTCGCTGACGGAATGCTTCAGTTGAAAGCGACTGTTGGGCCAACAACAGCTATCACAGTGCCGGTGGGAACGCCGAGCGCGGTCGCGAATGCGATCCGCGACGCTGTCATGCAGCATCATACGGCGAACATCTTGCCGCCCCGGCTCGCGACCGCAGTCGGTGTCACGAGGGACAAACTTACAGCGCTCGCCTCAATGGGCGGCATCGATTTTGGACACTCGGATTTCGCGACGGCACTACAGGGCGGTGCAATCGTCCCGCTGGAGAATGCGATCCGGGTCCTCGCCCGCCTGGCGATTCTGTTCCAGCCAGCCGCATACACGACTGAGCGGCTAACATTTCTTCGTGACAACCGTGCGCGCCTGGGCATAGCAGGATTCATCGCGCTGACGGTTGACAATGTGCGTGCAATCACGCGGTATCGAGCGCTGATCGCGCCGCCGCCGAGCGACGCGCGTCCAGCTCCGGATCCGGTCGCAGTCGAAGACGCGCTAATTGCTTTCACGCCAGCCGCGAAGTTCTCTACCGTGAGCGCCACCCGACTGGCGGAGGCGCTGGGGACGGAGATGACAGTCACGTCGACCCTGCCTGGACCGGTTGTGCTTGGCAATAATGCCGTCGATGCATTGTCGACGCTCGCCGCGACCGTTGCGCTGATCTCGTCTGCCGGTCTGGACGTGCCCACCCTCACGCTGTTGTCGTCGGAGATAACTACCCATCTCGCGGCTGGAGCTGAAGCTCTCGTCAGCGCTCTCGCACGGCGATATCCGGAGGAGAGGGATCGTCTCGCACGTCTGGAACCGAAGGACGACACCCTGCGCTCGCTAAAGCGCGACGCACTTGCCGACGTTATCGTGCGCGAAAGTAGTGAACGCTTCTCTTCCATTTCCGATCTTTACGACTACTTCCTGCTCGACGTGCAGTTGCAGGGCTGTGCGAGAACGTCTCGTGTTGTCGCCGCTATTTCGAGTGTCCAGACGTATGTCCATCGCATTCTCCTGAATCTCGAACAGGATCGGCGGCTGCCGACCGATCCTAACCACGTGCACATCATGCCGGACCGCATTCCGCAGGATGAGTGGTCGTGGCGCAAAAACTACCGCGTGTGGGAAGCGAACCGGAAGGTATTCCTTTGGCCGGAAAACTACATCGAGCCCGAACTGCGCGACGACAAGACACAGTTGTTTCAAGCCCTCGAGGACGGGCTGCTGCAACAGGACATCAATGAGCAGAACGTACTTGACGCCTATGGTGATTACCTGAGCGGCTTCGAGGCCGCAACGACGGTCACGATTGCAGGCGCGTACCATGAATTTAACGGCGCGAGCCAGACCGATATCCTGCATGTCTTCGGGGCAACCGCAGACGATCCGCCTGAGTACTACTACTGGACCGTTCAGAACCTGCACTACAGTCGCATAAACCTCGAGCGGCGCGTTACATACTCCGCACGCACGAAGATCGACGTGTCAATACCGGTGCGAAAGGTGACGCCGGTCGTTTATCTCGGGCGCTTGTTTGTCTTTTGGACCGAAGTCCAAACATCGCCACGCAATCAGGTTGTTAGTGGCGAATCAAAGTTCCTGGGCTATAAGCACAAAGTCCGCGTCAAATACATCTCGCTGCGCCTCGACGGGAAATGGACGGCCCCGCAGGATCTCCAAATACCCATGCGCTTTTCGTTTCACGAGGCTGGTGGTGTGTTGGAGGATCGGCTTTACACCAGGGGAGGATTTTTCGGCACCCCGTTCTTCTCCTCGGAGGTCACGTTCCCCCACATGGATTTTCGGGAGGATTACACGCTGAGAGGACCGGGTTGGGAGGCCGTGGCGGTTGAACCGATTTGGAGTGGCGATCTGATAATGAACATGGGCGGGCTGTGGGCCATCGGGAGGGCTGATCTGTTCGATCGACGGCTCCGCGACCTGACGACTCCGCAGTTCGATCTCCTTAAACTTTTATGGAACATCCCTCATGCCGTGTTGCACGTTGGAGATGATGGATCAGCGCGGCGGTTATATGCGCCCACCTCCGCTCCAAGCAACATGGGAAATGTTTGGATCCTCGGAGCCTCAGGGTTCCAGTCGGTCGCCGCAGATTTTCGGAGAACTCGGGAGTTTCTCCTGTCGCATTCTTGGGAGCCCAACCAACTTGCTGCAGTCTTTCAGCAGCTCAATTTCACCGCCGGACGGCGAGGACCGGCACTCGGTACTCTGCTAAACAACGAAGCCGCCGCAACCGGGGTCGGCGGTGTTCCCGCCGGCTTGATTCTGGCGTCGGGACCCGACGCGCTTTACGTACACCGCAACGGAATGCCGGCGGGTACGTGGCGTGCAGTTCGGCTTGGTACTACCCTCGTTCGCGAACTGTCTCGAACGCTCTTCGTCGGTGGTGTCGATCAACTCCTCGACATCTCAAGTCAGAAAGGATTCCGCGAAGGACCACTTCTGCTGCACAGCCCGAGCAGTAGCCTGACGCTCGCGAGCACGGTCGGACAGATCGACTTCAATGGCGCGCTCGGTGTTTACTTCCGCGAGATCTTCTTTCACATTCCATTCCTCATCGCGAACAATCTAAATTCACGACAGAACTTTGCCGCCGCGCAGAGTTGGTACCACTACATTTTCGATCCGACCGCACCGCTCGATCCGGGTGTGTCGCTGTCGGGGTTGAACGAAGCGCAGCGCAACCGCGTATTGCGGGACCGCGTCTGGCGTTATATCCAGTTTCGCAACCTTACGCCGCCGCGCCTTCGCGACATCCTGACCGACCCAGCCGCGATCGAAGCCTACAAGAAGGATCCGTTCAACCCGCACGCAATCGCACGCCTTCGTCTCTCGGCCTATCAGAAGTCGGTCGTGATGAAGTACGTGTCGAACCTCGTGGACTGGGGCGACAGTCTTTTCAGACTATTCACAATGGAATCAGTCAATGAGGCGTTGGTGCTGTACGCGATGGCCTCGGAGATCCTGGGCCGGCGGCCAGCGAATGTTGGCGAGTGTGGCCTCGCTGTCCTTGCGCCGCGCTCATACGAAAACATCCGCCCCTCGATCGCGAGCGGCTCGGAGTTCCTGCTCGAGGTCGAGAGCACCATCTGGATCGGCGCCAGGATGAGCAGCCTGAATAAGAGTGCGGAGAAAACAGGCACATTCTTACGGTACCAGCAGCCTGACTACGCCATCGCAGCGACGGCCGTCAACCGGACGATGCGCGCGGCATCCGCGCAAGTGACTGACGCCGTGGGCCTGGATGTCCTCTCTGCCGACGGCCAGGGGACGATGACGCGCTTGAAGATGATGGCAGGTGCGGGATCAATCGCTGCCGGCGCCGGAGCGTTCAGCGCATCGATAAACTCTGAAACGGCCGTCGCAATGGTTAATGAAGGCCTCGACCCGTCTCCAAGCAAACAGCTCGGATGGAAACAAACCCGCACTGCTGGCTGGGAGCGAAACAACGGGAGCCTGCGCCGGCTCGTCGAGAACGGAACGAAGCTGGTCGACGATTATCGACGCGTTGGCAACTTTGGCTGGGCCGTTGTCCGTCAGCTCGGCCCGGTCTTCTGCGTTCCTCAGAACCGCGACCTTGAAGAACTGTGGAACCGGGTAGAAGACCGGTTGTTCAAGATTCGGCACTGCCGCGACTTCAACGGCAATCGCCGCGACCTGGACCTGTTCGCGCCCGAGATCGATCCACGACTGCTTGTTCGCGCACGTGCAGCCGGACTGTCGATCGAAGACGTACTTGGCGCCACGACTGGCAACCTCCCTCCGTATCGCTTTGCCTATCTGATCGAGAAAGCGAAACAACACGTGGCGACCGTGCAGGCGTTCGGGGCGCAACTGCTTGGCGCACTCGAGCGACGCGACGTTGAGGAGTTGTCACGTTTGCGCAACTCGCAACAGCTCAATGTCCTGCGCTTCACGACTCGCCTGCGAGAATGGGAGGTACAGACGGCACGCGACGCAGTTGAGCAGCTCCAACGCCAGCAAACCGCCGTGGAATTCCGCCGCGATTACTACGCTCAGCTTCAGCAGACAGATCTCCTGCCCTGGGAGCGCACGCAGCAGGTTTTGCGCCACGCGTCGACGACCTTTTACACGCTTGGCGCCATGTTCGGAGGCACTGCCGGTATCCTCAGCCTCATTCCACAGCTCGGGTCGCCGTTCGCGATGAAGTACGGTGGTCACGAGTTGGGCGGGAGTCTGAAGGGCTTCAGCATGATGTTCAGCGACACAGCGAAACTGACGGAAGTCTTTGCGGCGTCAGCGGGGCTGGAGGCTGGTTTCGAACGGCGACGTGAAGGATGGGAGCATCAGGAGGAACTGGCGAAGCACGAGCTCAAGCAAATCGAGAAGCAGTTGTCGACCGCGGAGCTGCGAGTCAAGATCGCCGAGCGCAGTCTCGAGCTCCACAACCGCGCCATCGAAGAGCAGGATGAGATCATCGAGTTCTTCCGCGATAAGTTTAGCAATCTGGCTCGACTCGTCTGGCTATCCACGACGCTGCAGCGCGTGTTCCGTCAGGCGTTCAACACGGCGCATTCAATGGCGAGGCTGGCGGAGCGCGGATATCGCTTCGAACGGAACGACGACGCGACGCCACTGCTACAGCCCACGTATTGGAACAGCGAGCATGCAGGATTGCTCTCGGGTGAGGCGCTGATGGCGGATTTGCTCGACATGGAAAGGCGCTTCATTGAAACGAACTACCGCACTCTCGAAGTCGAACAACCGTTCTCAGTCCTTCAATTGTCGCCTGAGTCGCTAATCACTCTTCGTGAAACCGGCGAATGCGAAGTTGCGATTCCGGAGATCGCGTTCGACTTCTTTTACCCTGGCCAATACCGGCGTCGTATCCGAGCGGTGCGGCTCACGATTCCATGTGTGACCGGACCTTACACAAACGTGGCGGCGACACTCACGCTGAAACGGTCGTTCATTCGAAGCGAGCCGCAGACCGGCGCCGCTAATCTCGTTGAGGTGCCGCTGCGCCACAGCGTTGCGGTTGCGACGAGCACCGCCCAGAGTGATGCAGGCGTGTTTGACTTCAGCTTCCGCGACGAACGCTACATGCCGTTTGAAGGAGCA
>DATANW010000498.1:0-10811 GCA_036266055.1 Pyrinomonadaceae bacterium
TCTCGTGCTTCCGTTAATACCCAGCCGGAATTGGGGGGAATTAAACTGTTGAGGTCTCTCATTTGTCCGCCACTATAGACAAAGGCGTGCAACGTCGACTTGGCGGAGTCTGAGGCTCCCACGACTTGACCAGAGTTGTTGATTCCGTACGCCAGGCTGTGGCTACCGCCCGGCAACACGCCTACATCAGTAAGAGTCCCACTCGAGTAAATACAGGCGTGATAGTCGCCGCGCCTGGTTTGCGAGTAACCGACCGCCTGAGCATTGTTGTTGAGGTCCGTTGCTACTGTCACTTTGCCGCCAAGCGTTCCAAGATTGATCACTTTGCCTGCCGTGTAGAGAAAAGCGGTGCGCTCGGCGTAATCCGCCTTTGACTCCGTGCCATAGCTGCCAACCATCTGTCCGGAGTCATTGATTGCAGTCACTATTCCGTCTTCTCCGCCGAACGTGCCCAGGTCCGTCACCTGTGAATTGCTGTAGAGGAAGACGCGGTTCTGAGACGCCATGTGCTCGTCGGCAGTATGAAAGTAGCCGATCACCTGGCCCAAACCGTTGATGCCCAGCGCCACGCTGAATGAGCCTCCGAGCCTGCTGTCCAGCGAACTGATGTCGAACATCGAACCGTTGAGGATGGTAACGAAGGCGCGGTTCTTACCATCGGCGTTGTTTGCGCGACCGATTACGAGACCGGAATCGCTAATGCGGTAAGCATAACTGTCTGCGCCTCCAAGTGTGCCGAGGTTGAAGAGCGCACCACCGGTGTAGACGAAGGCCTGGTACCGGCCATCGACGGTCTCCGCAAACCCCGCGACCTCTCCAAAGTTGTTGATGCTGAAGGCCGCGCTCCGCGGACCGCCGAACGTGCCCAGATCAGTGACAGTGTAATTCTGTGCCTCCGCGGGTTGTGAAGTCATAATTCCGAACAAGAGCAACTGTGCGAGTGCTAGCCCAAACCGACACCAAATACGACGTCTCATGACGTTCCTCCCGCGCGATGAAAATAACGACTGCATCGCGTTTCTCATTTGCATTGCGATGTTTTCTTTTTAGCGCTATTCGAGAAAGCGGAGTTGCCGCCAGTATTAAACGAGCGAACGCGATACTGATAGAACGTGTTGCACGTGAGGCCGGTGTTTGAATATGCGGTTGCGTTCTCACCAACAGTCGCAATCTCCGTAAACGTAATTCCATCCGGCGACCTTTCAATCTTGAAACCGGCTTCATTGTTTGAAGTGTCCGTCCACTTCAAATCGATTCTCGTTGCGGAGATAGTGGTGACCGTTAAATTGCTCGGCGCAGACGGCGGCGTGGGACCAGCAGCAACGGCAGTGATTTGAATGATCTTTGCCACCGAGGGCACACCATTGCCGTCGAGACTGAATAACATGTAGTGTCCGGGCGGACACAGATTTGCGTTCGCGGGAGCCGTAACGTTCAATCCGCCGGACGCTTGCGAAAAACTCAGTCGATTGATTCGCTGATTCATGTCGAAGGCATGCGTCACTGACGGTAATCGGATCCATGTCACTCTGGTAATGCTCGCCGCGTTCGGCGTTTGGACGAAGAATGTTTCGCCATAACCCACGCCGGCCGGAGCAGAGCTGATGGTGGGTCGCGCTCCTTTGAACAGATACGGCGGCGAGAAGATCTCCGCGTTCGGCTGATCGTCTCCGCCCGTCGTGAGAACTCGGCCGTCGGGGAGCAGCAGAGCGTTGGAGTGATAGCCGTGGTATTTCGTATTGGCCGCCATCGTTGTCCATTGCTCTGTTGCCGGATTCCACATCTCGGCGAGCAAAACCGGAGCAGTTGAATTATCAAATCCGGATCCGCTGCTGCCACCGGTCGCTAATACCTTGCCATCCGGTAAAAGCGTCAGGTCAAACTGTCGCCGCGCGTTGTTCATCGGGCTCACGAATCGCCATGCGGGACTTGCCGCGTTCAGATCGATGACTTCAGCCGTATTCGTTGGAGGATCGCCGCCGCCGGCAACCACCACTTTGCCATCGTCATACATCGCCGACGATCCGTAACTCCGGAAGCCATACTGACGAATCGCTACCGTGCTCCAAAGTCCCGAGCCGGAAGTATCAAGGTAGCGCGTGATCTCGCTTGGTATCGACATGAAGACTTTTCCGTTTGGTGCGAGGTGCATCGCCGGATAAAGGTTTAAACCCAACTGAGCGTTCGTGAGGTTTCGCCAACTATTGGTGGCTGTCTGCCAAACCTGAGGCAGCGTGTTGACTCCTACAGTAGTGTCCTGGTCGCCGGAAACGACAAGAACATCTCCGTTGGACAGCGTGGTACTACTCGGATACCAGCGTCCGGCGTTCATGTTAGGCAGCCGCGTCCAGGAATTAGTAAACGGGTCATAGATCGCGGCTTTCGCTTCGCCCACATTGTTAGAGATATGGCCGCCAGCGACGAAGAGCCGGCCGTCCGCCAGGAACGCATGACCGGTGCAAAAGATGTTGTAGCCGGCCAGGGCTGCGGAGGTAATCGTTCCCGTGGCCGGATCCCACAAGTGAGGATCGTCGGTGTAGGGGTAAATCAACACTTTTCCTGTCGGCAACAGGTGCGCGTGAACAGCGACGATCGGCAAAGTTTGGACAGCCGACCACTGTCCGACGATTGATGGATCCTGCGCGCTCACCGAACTGCTCGCGACCAGGAAGCACCAACACAGAACAACTCGAGACCACAGCCCACGACATCGATACAGCTTCTGCGGTGACATCGACGACTCCCTTGTAAAACTATTCGACTATTTGCCTGGTTCTAAAACGATCGCCTGCCAGATCAGACAAGTAAGCGTTGAACTTCGTCTTCATTCATCGCTTCAATTTTGGCGAGGATGAGGCGCTCAATTTCCGAAGATAAGTCAGCTATCGTGGGAGTGTCGAACAGCTTTCGCAGCGTGACCTCAACCCCAAACGCGCTGCGGATCTGGGCGATGAGCTGTGTGCCTAACAACGAGTGTCCGCCGAGGAAGAAGAAGTTGTCGTGAATGCTGACGTGGTCCAAATGAAGCAGAGTGCACAGAACCGCTGCGAGTCGTTGCTCGATGGGTGTACGAGGCGCGGTGAATGGCTGGTCACGCAAAGTGTTCCTGGAATCAGGGGCAGGAAGCGCGTGGCGATCGACCTTGCCATGTTCGGTCAATGGCAGTGCGTCTAAGCTCACGAACACCGCCGGGACCATGTACGCTGGTAATTCGTTTCCGAGAAACTTTCGCAATTCGTCGGCCGAAGGCTCCGACTCTGAGTTGAGGACGACATACGCAACGAGGCGTTTTTCGCTGTTCCCATCCTCGCGTGCGACCAGCACGCTTGCCGCGATCGAGGGATGACGATCGAGCACTGCGACGATCTCGTTCGGCTCAATTCGATATCCTCGTATTTTGATTTGATCGTCCATCCTTCCCACATAGACGATCTCACCGTTGGACAAGTAGCGACCGACGTCGCCCGTCTTGTATAGCCGCGCCTGGGGCGCGTCGCTAAAGGGGTCCTGAATAAACTTTTCCAATGTCAAATCAGGCCGGTGGCGATACCCTCGCGCCACGCCGGCGCCGCCGATGTACAACTCGCCCGCCGCGCCGGTGGGTACTTGCTGAAGTTTTTCGTCGAGAATGTAAACCTGCGTGTTTGTGATCGGTCGACCGATAGTTGGTGCAGCATCGGAGCAGACGGCGGGTGAAATCAATCCCGACGAGGTAACAACCGTGCACTCCGTTGGCCCATAATTGTTCACGAGTTTGAACGGCAGGTCGTGCGAAGGAAATTGATGGAGCATTTCGGCGCCGGTCAGCAAGATTCGCAGTGCGGTGCTCGACGGCCATTGCAAAGCCATGATTCGCTCGGCCAGCACGGTCGGCAGGAAGCTGATAGTGATTTCATTGCTTACCAACCAATCGCGAAGCCGCTCGGGCGAGAGGCGAGTCTCTTCATCCGGCAAATGCAAACTTGCTCCCGCACCCAGATAAGGCCACGTTTCCCAAACAGCCGCGTCGAATCCCACGCTCGCCAAAACGCTGGCTCGATCGTCGACCGTCACTTGGAAAGCAGTTTGATGCCAAAGGACCAGGTTCAGGAGATTAGCATGGGTGATCTCCACGCCTTTGGGTGTGCCTGTCGAACCGGATGTGTAGATCACATACGCGAGGTTCTCAAGCGACGCGGCGTTTTCAAGGTTCTGGCCAGACTGCTCAGCAATGCTCCCCAGGGAATCGAGATATACCACCTCGCGTTTGTAGTGAGGCAGATTCGCAGCGCAGTGCTTTTGCGTAACAAGCAGCGAGACATCGGAGTCTTCGAGCAGGAAGGAAAGTCGCTCTCGGGGATAGAGCGGATCTAGCGGCAAGTAGGCCCCGCCGGCCTTCAGAATAGCTAGGGTCGCAACGACCATCTCCACGCTTCGCGCCAGGCAGACGCCGACTAAAACATCAGGTCCGACGCCCCTCCCGCGTAAATCGCGGGCCAACAAGTTGGCGCGGTCGTTCAACTGACGGTAAGTTAGACGCTGATCTTTGTAGCTAACAGCAGGAGCATCCGGCGTGCGCTCAACTTGCGCCTCAAAGATTTGATGAATGCACTGACCCTGAGGAGAGTCGAATGCTGTCGCTTTCAAATTCATGAGTAAACTCCTTTGAGGATTGACTCGGCCAAACGACTACGACAAGTGTTCTACAGAGGACGCTGAGATCGGTCCACCAACTACGGTGCTGAAGGTATTCGATATATCCCTGCAACTTAAACGGTTGTAAGCGCTTGATATAAAAGTCTTCGCGATCGCCTTTCACGTCAGCGAGCAGCGCCTCCTCGTTGCGCAGACGTACCGTCACCGGGTCCGTTATGCCGGGACGGGACTGCAACACGAGTCTCCATCGATCGTCTTCGAGATCGACGTACCGCGGCACTTCAGGACGTGGTCCAACCAGCGACATATCACCCTTGAGAACGTTCCACAGTTCAGGAAGCTCGTCCACTTTCGTTCGCCGCAGGATGGCACCAATGCGAGTGATGCGCTGATCTCCGCGCGTAGTCACTTGCGGACCGTCATGCGCCGTTCTCATAGTGCGCAGTTTGTAAAGAATAAAAAGTTGACCGTTACGTCCGACTCGTCGCTGGCGAAAGATCACTGGCCCGGGAGACGTCAGCGCGATCCCGATCGACCCTAAAGTCAGTAATGGAATAGAGACCATCAAACCGAGCGCTGAAAGTAATACCTCCACCCACCGAGTCATTCCCGATTTAATTGACAAGGCCGGCAGGGGTTTCTCGCCCCAACGCTTCCGTAACTTTGCGAGGCCAGTCAGAAACCCGAGGCCATAGGCCACGTGCAGCGTGGCAAAAACGACTGGCATCAGCGGCAGCAACCGGTACGTGTTTTTTCGCAGCGATAAGATCGACGCCGTGATGTTTGCGACGGCATAACTGCCCAGTGCCGCTCCCAAAAAGTATCCGGCGATCGGCGTGAATGGCAGCAGTAGCAGGAACAGCAGACAAGCGCTGACGAATAACGGCGGTACAAACTGGCGCGGTTGCATTTGTCCCGGGTGTTTCTGAAGCACGCGCACCTTCCAATATCCGTACTGAAAATACTGGCGACCGAGCGAAGAGAGTGAGCTGCGACTGTAGTAACGACAACGGACGTCGGCAGCGAGCAAGATCCTCGCGCCTATTTTGCGAAGCCGGTAGTTGTACTCGTCGTCCTGATTACGCACAAGCTCTTCATCAAAAGGCCCCGCACGCTTGATTATCGAGCGCGTATAAGCCGGAAAGGCGACTGTGTCGGTCAGCATCGTCCTCTTCGTTGTGGTTCGGAACGCTGCGCCACCAACCCCAAACACAGAGCTCATGGCAGTCGCGATCACTCGCGCGAGCGGCGTCTTCCCTATCGTCTCCAGTGGACCACCTACCCCATCAACGCCGTCATTCAGCAGATGTTCTATGCAACTTCGAACATAGTCGCCGGCGATCTCACAGTGTCCGTCTACTCTGACGATGACTTCTCCCTGCGATTGCGCGATCGCCAGATTCAAACCGGTCGGGACGATCTGTCCCGGATTGCTAATCAGCTTCAGTTCCGGATGTCGGTTCTGAAACGACTGGACGATTTCGCGCGTAGCGTCGGTGGACATTCCATCAGCAACAATCACTTCCATTCGTTCTGATGGATAATCCTGCGCCAGCACAGCCTCGAGACTGCGACTGATGAATGTCGCCTCATTGCGCACCGGCATGACCACGCTGACAAACGGCAAGTTGTCTGTATTACGTCCTACGAACATTTCAACGACTCTCCATAGCCACTGCATACCTCGCCGGCTTTCCAGCAGCTACAACCTTCTGAACCGCATTCACAACGTCGTCGATATCCTTCCGGTGCAACGCGGATGAGAGCGGCAGCGAAACTGTTCGATCCGAAATAAATTCAGCATTGGGAAAGTCGCCGCGTTTATATCCGAACCGTTCGCGATAGAAACTAAGGAGATGCAGCGACGTGAAATGAATTCCCGTGCCAATGTTTTCCCTCTGGAGCGAATTCATGAACTGCTGTCGAGAAAACTTCAACCGGTTGAAGTCGAGCAGGGTCGTATAAAGATGTCGAGCATGGCGGGTTCTTTGATCGCCAGCGTGGTCCACCATGGGCTGCGGGGTAGTGAGCCCTTCAAGACCGGCGAATGCTTCGTCGTAAGTTCGCCAATGGCGCTCGCGAATTTCTAGATTGCTTTCCAGGCGCGCAAGCTGATGGATCCCAAGGGCGGCTTGAATATCCATCATGTTGTATTTGTAACCCGCGGCGACGACGTCGTACGGTTGAAAACCTTCGTCTGAATATCGCTTCCAGGCGTCACGTGTGAGGCCGTGTAGATGTTTGACTCTTACTTCGTCGGCTACTGCTTCGCTGTTGGTAACCAGCATCCCGCCCTCACCGGTGGCCAGATTTTTCGTGGCGTAAAAACTGTACACGGTGACGTCGCCGATCGTTCCTATCTTCCTTCCTCTATACCAGGCTTCCGCGGCGTGGGCAGCATCTTCGATCACGTACAAACCGTGCTCCCGGGCGATCGTCATTAGCACGTCCATTTCACACGGACGTCCGTAAAGGTGGACAGGCAGAATTGCTTTCGTTTTAGCGGTGATAGCCGTTGGTATCTGTGCGGGGTCGATGTTTCCGGTTTCACGATCGACGTCGACAAAAACCGGCTTGGCTCCCCGATGAACGACCACGTTTGCCGTAGCACAGAAAGTGAGAGGCGTGGTGATAACTTCATCTCCTGGTCCAATACCCAGCGCCTCCAAAGCTAATTCAAGCCCGGCCGTACACGAGTTAAGAGCGATGGCGTGTTCGCAGCCAATGTATTCAGAGAAGAGTTGCTCAAACTTTCGACATCGTGGTCCAGTGCTCAGCCAGCCGGAACGCAAGGTGTCGACTACCTCCTGGATCTCAGCTTCCCTGATGTCGGGAGCACCAAAAGTTAGAAATTCAGTCCGAGACGGAAGAGTTAGAGATTGCATGACTTGACCTGTCTTTCTCCAAAAATTATCGCGGAGACAGAGAGAACTTATTCATCGGCAATGACGGGAATTGATTAGTGAGCGTCGTCGACGAGTTGCGCGATCAGCCGGTCCAAGGCTAGTCCACGCGTTTGCATGGGAAACCGGTCCAGGATGGTTTGTCTGATAACTGTTCTCGTGTCGTCGGGTTGTGTAAGCGCCTGCTTGATTGCTTGCGCAATGATGGCGGGCGTGGGTTCAGCGATAGATACGCCAAACTCTCCGGTCACTTCTGGCAAAGCACCCGCTTTCGTGACGACCGGGATGCAACCTGCCAGCATCGCTTCTGCCACACTCAAACCAAAGCCCTCATGACGCGATGCTTGAACGTAAACCGCAGCTCTGCGGTAATAGTTCCAAAGCTCCTCCTTAGTCAGCCAGCCAGTGAAAGTCACGTTTGGCGTAGCGAACGAACGAAGGTGTTCGATCGCGTTGTCCTTCCATGCGCCGGCCAAGGTGAATTCGACATCCGGCATTAGCGCTGCCGCTCTTACGAACGGCTCGTGCCCTTTCCGCCGGAGGTTGGATCGATCGACGTTTCCCACGGTCAAAGCCATACGCGCGCGCGAAGCTTGAGGTAATGAGCTAAAAGGATCGCTGACACCGTGATAGAGCGGTTGCACTTGTTCTTCAGGAACAAGCGCGTTGCGGGCAGCCTCCGTTCGACTGTAATAGGAATTCGTGACCAGCCGGTTAGCTAAACGCATCGTATGTCGACTGACCCATCTCTTGACTCCACCTCGCTGATGGCCATAACCGATGTCCGGCATGTTGGCGACGTCATAACCACCGATCACTAACACTGAGGGCTTACCTAAATGTCTGGCAAACAACAACGGCAGGAACGTATGCCAGGAAGCGAACCATCCGAAAACGAGGTCATGAGCGCTAACTTGTCGCCATATCGACACCGCATTGACCCATCGCGAGCGTAGATAGCACTCGGTGACCTCGTAATGTTTTCGGAGTTCGTCCAGATCGAGCTGCACAAACTGCGTTGGACCATTGTGAACAAAAAGGATCCTATGCATCTGCTATGGCATGGAAAACTTTACGCTTCGGATGTTGGGAGTTGGTGTTAAGAAAAACGTTCTGCATACGAGATACATATCTTTCGATCCCAAACTCCGATTCTGCATGCCGGCGCGCCGACGCAGCGAACCGCTGCCGCAGGGCAACATCGAAAAGTAGTTTTTCAACTGACCGAGATAGGGAACCGATCTCACCCACCGGCACCATCAGTTGCTCGCCTGGCGGCAGCACTTCGCGAACACCTTCAATATCAAAGGCGACCACAGGCAGGCCCGACGACATCGCCGACAGTAACGTGAGAGGACTCGTATCTTTTTCTACGGACGTGAAGGCGAACACGTCCATCGCAGCTAAGACCAAAGGAAGATCGTGACGATAACCCGCAAATTTCACACGGTCTTCTAATCCAAGCCTGGCAGTCAGTTTTTCCAAACTGCGCTGGTAACCATCACTTTCGAAGACGGGCGCACCCGCGAAGAGTAGATAAACATTTTCTGTCGCAGCGGAGATGGACGCGAACGCCTCGAGCAGATAGTGTTGCCCTTTCCACGGAGTCATCCGCCCAACATGGCCCACCACCATTGCGTCAAGAGGAATCCCAAGGGACTGCCGAATGCTTCGCCCGTCCAGGTCAGGTCGAAATACTTGCGTATCTACGCCATTGTGAACAACGGTGGTCCGGTCCTGCACTGTCCGGTCCAGCTGACGGCTGATTGATGCGCCGTCGACAACAACGTGATCCGGGATCCATCGTGCAAGCTGACCAAAGAATCGCTGGTAGAGTTTGCCGAAACGTTCAGAAATAAAATCCTGCACATGCCAAACACAGGGAATCCCCAATTGACGCCCTGCCAACCCACCATAGAAATGGGAGAACAAACCCTTGGTAACGATCAGGTCCGGTTTCACTTGCTTCATTAGACGAGCGAGTTTGCGTGCGGCAACCAAAGTGGCCCAACCATCCCACACCCAATTTAGTGGGTTCGGCACGCGCGCGAAATTGCGACCGATTTGAAAGCTTGTCGAGCGCAACCGTGGACAATCCAGAATGTGTACGTCTATGCCTGAACCGCAACACGCGCGTGTCAGATCACCTTCGTCCGGACAAACTACTACGGGCAGCCACTTCGCCGGATCCAGATGTTGGGCCAGGTAGAGCGTGCTGAATTGAACCCCGCCCATGGCCGCAGCGGATTCAACGAAGACAATAGTCAAACGAGTGTCGTCGCAGCGCATTAGTTAGACCCACTGAGGACTCCGCTCCAACTCGAGTTCTTCCATCTCCCAAACTTTCGCCATGTACAGGAAAACGTAGATCGCCGTGTAGGCGGAGTAGATGAATCCACGCCAGCCATCGCGAAATCCCTGGAGCCAAAGATAGCGATGAAAGAAAACTAACCAGGGACGTACAACCACGTAGTGCCACTGGAATCGCCTTCTCTGTTTTCGCATTTCGTCTGCCTCGTAACGCGTGTAACGATCCAGATTGCGCAGCTCCTTGGAAAGATGAGGCATGTTGTTGTGCAGAAACGAATGCTGCAACATGGGCACGTTTCCATTAACTTCCAGGTGAGCGTGAACCTCTCGTTCATTCCACCACGCTCTGCCACGACGAAACAGACGCGTTTGATAGTCAGGGAAGTTACCGCCGTAACGTATCCACCGGCCCAGCATGTGGTTCTTGCGTGGAATGCGAATCACCTCAACTTCCGGAGGGCTGGCGGCGATGGTTTGCTTTATTTCCTCTTCGAGGCCCGGTTCGAGCACTTCATCGGCATCGATCTGGAGTACCCAATCGCTCCTGCACTGAGACGCAGCCCAGTTCTTTTGTTTGGCTGAATTAACATACTCGTGCTGCAGGATACGGGCGCCGAACTCTCGACAAATAGCTAACGTGCCGTCGGTGCTGAACGAATCCACAACCAGGATTTCATCTGCCCATTTGATCGTTTCCAAAGTAGCGCGAACGATCGGCGCGCAGTTATAGGTTGGCAACAGCACCGATACTGAAGGTTGTGTCATGGGTTGTTGCCCCCTGGCGCCTGCATACGGATTTGTCGCATCCAGATCTCCACCAGCACCCATACAAACCAGATGGGCAATATCAATTGTGGCAACTCCAAGTTAGCGTCCGTGGCTAAAATAATTCCGGCACAAGCAAATGACAGAAGGAGGGTGATGCCAAGCATTCGTTGTTCACGCGGCAGGAAAACAGTTCGC
>DATANW010000499.1:0-7541 GCA_036266055.1 Pyrinomonadaceae bacterium
CGCGGGAGTTGCGTTCACGCCCGACATGTACGCTGTCGGCGTGTCGATTGTTGGACCATCGAATTTAATCACGCTGCTCGAGTCGATTCCGCCGTACTGGGAACAGATTCGCAAGCTGTTCTACGAACGCATGGGCGATCCCAACACGCCTGAAGGCAAGGCCCAGTTGCTGCGCCAATCGCCGTTGACCGCCGCCGCAAAAATCAAGACGCCGCTGCTCGTAATCCAGGGAGCTAACGATCCGCGCGTCAACAAACGGGAATCTGACCAGATCGTAATCGCTCTGAGAGATCGAGGATTTCCGGTCGAGTACATGGTCGCGCCGGACGAAGGCCACGGCTTTGCGCGTCCGGTAAATAACATGGCGATGTTTGCGAGTGCCGAAAAGTTTCTGGCGAAGTATCTCGGCGGACGTTACCAGGAGAGCATGACTGAGGAAACGTCTCAACGTCTGAAAGAAATAAACGTTGACGTTAAGACGGTGATGATGCCGAAGATGATGACCGCCGGTGCGGACGTTCCGAAACCCGCGGTCGATCTACAGCCCGGCACTTCCAACTACAAAGCTTCGATTGCTCTCGGTGGACAAGAGATTGCTCTCAGCTCGAAGACGGATATCAAGGAAGAAAACGGAGCCTGGTCCGTAAATGAAACTTTTCAAACGCCGCAAGGCGAGATGGTCGACGTCAGCACCATCGAAAAAGGAAGCCTGCTGTTGAAGCATCGTTATATTAAGCAGGGTCCCGCGACAATTGAGATGAATGTGGCGCCGAACAAAGTAACCGGCAGCACGATCATCAACGGGCAGACCACGCCAATCGATGTGGATCCGGGTGGTGCGTTGTTCGCCGATGGCGCCGGCGCATTCCAGGTAATCGCTTCGCTTCCGCTAGCGGATGGTTACAGTCTGACTTTTCGAAACTTCGACGTGATGAAACGGAAATCACAGATGAAGAATTTGAAGGTACTCGGAACCGAAAGCGTTACTGTTCCGGCGGGCACTTTCGACGCCTACAAAGTGGAGGTCGTCGCCGCCGATAACGACGCTGACAAACAAACTGTCTGGATCGACAAGTCGAGCCGGAAAGTGTTGAAGATTTCCGCTGTGATTCCAAGTATGAATGGTGCAGTCCTGACGTCAGAATTGACGCCGTAAGCACTTACCGCCCGGCTACTGATCTTAATCGCTCCTCAATACTCGGAAGGGATCGAGTCTGAAACTCAGGCTCGATCCTTTTCGCTAGTTCGAGCGCTCTTTCATAGCTCGCTCGTGCCTGCTGGGGTTGGCCCAGCTCGCGAAGAACGTCGCCTAACGCATTGTGCGTCTGGATCGACTCGGGCGCCAACGCAACGCTCTCCTGCGCTGCTCGCAACGCCTGGTCCAATTCTTTCGCCTGAAGAAAGTTATAGGCTTTCTGTGTCTTGCTGATCGCAGCGACCAGCGGCACTTCAAACTTACCGTCAAATACGAACACCCCGTGGTCGATTACAGCCGTCGGTTGGAGTTGTTTGAATTGACCGTACGGATCGAGCGGTCCGGGGCCGAATTCGACGCCCGATAAGTTGCTCGCGCTAATCAGCACCGGGCCATCGATTGAGTTTGGGACATCGAGCGGCCAGTTCAACCACAACGTGTTGATCGTCGGTAGCGGCTTACAGGGTATTCCGTAGTAGCTCGGTTCCGCGACGCCCGCCGCAAAATACAGGAACCAACAATCCTTCACTCCACGCTGGTCGAGATATCGCTTGACGCTCTTTAGTTGTTGCCCCCAATCGGAATTCGAATCCGTCAGGTACTTATGGGTCTGCGACGAGCCGCCCCAGAGTTCATTCGCGTAAGGAATATAGTTGGGAAACGCCATCAGGGATGAAGCCGCATGGACCAAAAGGCACGCGCCAACGACGTATGTCCAGTTACGACTCTTTCGTATCAGTGCCGACGTCGCACCACCGATCAGTACATACAAAAACACGTAAACAATTAGAATGTGTCGCACGCCGATGTTCATTCCGACAGCAAACGCCACCAGGAGATAGAAGATCACCGGAACAACCAGAACGATGATTTCCCGCGCGTGATTCAGCCGGCGAACGGCAATAACAACCAGACTCAACCCTAACAGGGCGAGGACACCCACAGTTGATTTGATTACAAAAGCAACCGGGAAATAGAACCATACGCCGTGTGGATAAACTTTGCCCAGCACGTAGCTCGTGTAGTAATTCGCAGTGAGTCGAACATCGACCAAACCATAGAGATACGACTCAGGCAGCAGGTGGAATCGAGCCGCTGTTGAAATGGGCCACGCCTCATGCGGTTTCAGCCCGGTCGCGTACTCCGTCAAGGGCGGATTTAGTTGCAGACCTTTTGGTCGCGCGGCGTAGCGAAACCCGTAAAAGGACCATAGAACTACGACGGCGATCGCCGTGATGATTGCCAACGAACCCAGGAGCCTCAGTCCGCGGCGACCGATCTTTTCCCGACTCCCGTCGAAATGGCCGAGGAAGATTTCGCAGACTGCCAGTAAGAACAAAATCGGAAGGATCAGAAGACCGGTGTGTTTGACCGCGAGGACAAGCCCAACGGCAACGCCCGCGAGGAGCAGTCGTAAAACCGACGGAGACTTCAAGAACCGGTAGAACATGAACGCGCTCAGAAACATGAAGCACGCGAGCCCCACGTCAGTCGTAATCAGTGCGCCGTGCGCCAGGAAATTGGGATCGAAAGTCAGCAGAGTGAGGGCGATGAAAGCGGCGCCGGTTCCAAACATCTCCCTCGTTCCAAAGAAGATGAGTAACGCCGTAACAAGTGACAGAATCGCTGCGACTGTGCGGGTGCGGGCAAGAATTTTGTCGGCGTCATTGTGGTACAGAAACTCCTTGCCACGAAGAAATGCGTCTTCTTTGAAGAAGCGTTCCTCCAGAACAGGCGAAGTCAGGTTCAACGGCAAAAGTGGGACCGTGGTCAGTAATTTGACTAGCGGCGGATGCTCGGGATTCAGGCCATAATCAGCATGAGTCCACATTCGATAGCCGGTGAAGATGTGGTTCGCTTCATCCCACGTCTGCGATTCTCTTCGCGTCGAAAAGAACAGTTGCAGGCTGAGCAGAATGAGCAGCAACGCGAGCGCAGTAAATTCGTAAATGTGACGGTGTTTTCCGGAACGCGGATTCACGTGTCCTCCGAATTGTGACTAGGTTTCTACCTGAGCATGAATCCGTCTGAATAAGGATCTTCCGGATCGAAGTAGAACTCGTTGCGACCGATGATCGATGCGGTGCCGCTGACCTCCGGTACGACCGCGTCGTAGTCACCGAATTTCGTTAGCTCAACCACTTTGACAGACATCGTGCTCCCTAGAATGCTCTCGATCGTGATGGTCTCATTCAGCTGCAATTCGCCTTTAGCAAAATGCAACGCGGCCCGCGCACTCACACCGCTTCCCGTCGCCGATCGATCAAGCTCACCGTCAGCGAAGATGCAAACGTTGCGGCTGTGGTGTGTAGCGTCGAGCGCTGGTCCAGTGAAGATCGTGCCGTAAAGAAAACTCAAGTCTGGTTCGAGCGGATGAGTGATCGAAAACTGAGACATCACCGCGTTCTTGATCCGGCGCCCGTAATCGATGAGACGATTTGCGTTTTGCGGAACGAGCTTCAGTCCCAACTGCTCGGCACTAACGAAAGCATAGAACGCGCCGCCGTACGCGATATCAAATCGCACGCGGCCAATCAACTCTACGTCGACCTGCTGTTCGCGCAGATAAAGAAAAGAAGGAACGTTGCGGAACGACGTTTCCACGACTCGACCATCCGAAACCGAGGCGCTCGCCAGAATTCGACCGGCGGGAACATTGAAGACGAGGTCGTGTTTGGTAACGAGATTCGTCTCTATTAGGAGCTTGACGAGCGCGACGATTGCGTGACCGCACATCGTGCTGTAGCCCTCGTTGTGCAGAAAGAAGACGTCGAAGTCAGCGTCGGCGGCGGCGGAGGGAGTGATCACCGCGCCATACATGTCAGCGTGGCCGCGTGGCTCCCAGATCAGTCCGCGGCGCAGGTGATCGTAGTGTTCGCGGAAGTAACGGCGCTTTTCCAAGACAGTCCGGCCCTCGATTGGCGGTAGACCATCAATAATCACGCGCAGAGGCTCACCACCAGTGTGCAAGTCGATGGTAGTGATCCGAGTCCAGTGTTCTGGCGGGCGCCAGTTACAGAGTTGGTTCATCAGCGGAGAAATATAAACTTGTCGAGTGGAACACAACTAGTCGTGGCGGACAGTAAGGGATAAGGACGCTAGCTCGAAAAAGACCGCGCCCTAACACAACCTCAGTCTATTGCTGTGTTTTCACAAAGCGCAGGTTTCGTACGCGGCCGGTGGTCAACAGAAAACCATTGACGCGATTCTGATCGTCGCGCGTGAAGCGAATGCCGCCGGTGCCCGCAGCGGAGAAAGCGTCGGCGAATTGGCCCACCAGCGGCGTTTCTCCGTCGACGTTCTCTCTGCGCAGCACTAACTTGTCGTTTTGCAAAGCGATCACGTAGGTCGCTTCGATCTCCTCGCTATAAAACGTGCCGCTGAATTCCTGAAGCTGCGCCGGTGTGTAAGTGGCAGCCTTGACCGCGTCGTGAACGATGAAGACTTTGCCGTTGGCTGCCGTAAACATCTGCAAAGGAGCACCCGGCGGCGACGATTTGAAGCTGATCTCGATTTGGTCCGGTACACCCAGCATCACGAAACGGTTGTTGCCCAGCGGCGCCAGTTCACTTTCGCTACCGCCGCGGGAGTAGATGAGCTTGCCGTTCTTAACGTAGAGCCGTCTGAAGTTGTTATTCGCGAAGTTGAAATAAGAACCGGCTACGGCCGCGAGTTCCTGATCGGAGACTTGAACGACCTTTCGTTCCGGCAAGCTGTTCGTGTTGGTCTGCGCCTTGAAATCGTTGGCGAGATAAATGTCGGCGATCTGTCTTGTCAGTCTGCTCGACTCGATGTTTGAAAGATTACAGAGACAGAAGACAGCGAATCGCTGAACGGCAAAGCGAAGCATGTCAGCGGTGAAGCCGTTAGTAGCGCCGCCGTGACCAAACTCGTTAAGGCCTCGATAAGTCTCGATGTCGAGCCCGAAGCCGTAATCGATTTTGTCACCGGTGTTGAGGGTGCCTTGGGTTAGAGCCTCGTGGATCAAGTCCTGACCTCCGGGCAGATTTTTCTGCTCGAAAAAGCGGTCCCAGAGAATCAGATCATCGAGGGTCGTCAACAGATCTCCGGCACCCACAGCGTCCGAAGTTGTTAACTCAATTGCGAACCCTCCGCCTGTTCGTGGGGAATATCCGGTCGCGCGGTTTCGTATCACTTCCGACTTGTCGTCCTGGAAATGCGTGTTGCTCATCCCCAGGGGTTTGAAAATACTTTCCTCCGCAAACGCGCGCAACGACTTGCCGCTGACTCTCTGCACGATTCGGGCCAACAGAAGGTAGCCCGAGTTGCTGTAAAGATACTCATCACCCGGCTTGAAATTGAGTTGCTTCTGGCGCGCGATCATCTTGTAGTCCTCGTCAGCCGTTGCGTCCTGGAAGCGTGTGCCGGCCAACTGCATCAGATGTGAGTACTCGCGAATGCCGCTGGTGTGATAAATCAGCTGCCGAATCGTCACGGGCGCGGAGTCCTGCGGCATCTCGGGCAGGTATTTGCGGATATCGTCGTCGAGCGAGAGCTTTCCTTGTCGCGCGAGGATCGCGATGCTCATCGCGGTGAACTGCTTGGAGATTGATCCGATATTGAAAACGGTTTTAGAGGATATCGGAATGTCGTACTCGAGATTGGCGATGCCATACCCGCGTTTATAAACGACTCGGCCATCTCTGATGATAGCGAGGGCACAGCCCGGTGACTCTGGCTTGTTCCACTGAGCGAATAACGCATCGACTTTGTCGGCCTGGGGATCGTTCCCGAACGCAACGAGAACCGCGACCACTAACGTTAACAGTAATGGTTTCATGGCTGCCTCTCCCACGCCCTTGTCCGAATACGGTTCCTGTTTTGTCGCTCAATCAAAAAATGCCACGCGATTCTGAGAGAATTCGGCTTATAATCGCGTCTCACTCTTCGAGGTACCAAAAACTCTCAAAGGAAGTTCCATGTCAGCAGCTACAGCGCCGACGGGCTCACTCGCCAACGTCAGTATTTATGAGAAGCTGAACAGCGTTTGGCACAAACGCGCGCTCAATCTATTCATGTTTGTCGTCCTGGCACATTGGGCGGAACATCTGACGCAGGCTTACCAAATTTATGTGTTGGGTTGGCCTCGACCGAAGGCGGGTGGTTTCCTCGGTCTGTTTTTTCCGTGGCTGGTGAGTTCGGAGTTGCTGCACTACGGTTACGCGATCGTGATGTTGATTTGTATTTGGACGCTCAGGAAAGGGTTCTCCGGAACCTCACGTAAGTGGTGGACTATCGCTCTGATAATCCAGTTTTGGCATCATATCGAGCACGCGGTCCTGCAGTACCAGGCTTTGACACATCACTATTGGTTCGGCTCGCCGGTGCCCGTCAGTTTTCTGCAATTGCTGTTGCCGAAGTTTCGCGTCGAGATACATCTCTTCTACAACGCAGTAGTGTTCATTCCGATGATGATCGGCATGTACTATCACATGTTCCCGCCAAAGGGAGAAGAAAGCGCGGCCTGTAGCTGCTCGCTGCGGCGCGAACCAATACAGGCAATAGCCGCCTGATTCGTGTTCCTGAAACGAAAATCAGTAATTGCTCTTTGTGTGTGCTTCGCGGTCGTGCAGGCTTGCAGGCATGAGCGGGATGTCGCGCCTGAACTCACGATGACGCCTGAAGTTTCGCCGCAGCCGCCTCGTGTCGGTCCATTGACGATCACGCTCAAGTTGGCGGACGCTTCCGGAAAACCGGCAACCGGCGTTCGTGTTCAGCTCGAAGCAAACATGTCACATCCGGGGATGAGGCCCGTGATCGCCTTCGCCAGGGAAACCCAGCCGGGAGAGTATTCGTCAACGTTCGAATTCTCGATGGCCGGAGACTGGTTCGTCATGGTCTATCTGAAACTACCTGACGGCCGTTTGGTGGAACGGCAGTTTGAAATCAAGGGAGTCAGTCTTTAATCCGTGTCTTCTGTTGGTCGTGAGTTTGATCTCTTGCGTGTGCCTCTGGTTGGCAGACTGCTGACGATGAAGCACGCACGAACGGCACTTCAGATTCCGCTCTTCCTCATCAGCGTGGCGATGATTCTTCACGGACTGCTTGGTCCACTGTGGGCGCCGAAGAACATCGCGACGACGTTCACCTGGGTGCACTTTCGCGGCGCGCTCGTTCTTGTTTTGCTGCTTGCCGGAAACTTCTTTTGCCTCGCCTGTCCGTTCATGCTGGTCCGAAATCTCGCGCGCAAGTTTTTTCATCCGGTGCGAAACTGGCCGCGACGCCTGCGCAATAAATGGATCGCGATCGGACTGCTGATCAGTCTGCTCTTTGTTTACGAGTGGTTGGACCTGTGGGCTGCTCCGTGGTGGACCGCTGCGCTGAT
>DATANW010000500.1:0-16658 GCA_036266055.1 Pyrinomonadaceae bacterium
TTGCTCGGTGTCAGCTTGTTCTCGCTGATCAACAGCATCGTCACCAGCGTGATCGTGTTGCTCGGTCTGATCGCGTTCACCGACCTGAACCTGCGCGGCGCAAACCTGCCGGGTGTGTTTGTGGTCCTGGTGGTGAGCACGCTCGCGTTCGTCGGACTCGGTCTGTTCGCGGCGGTGTTTCCGGTGATGAGCGCGGAACGAGGCGCGGAGGCGACGCACATCTTTCAGGGCTCGCTTCTGCTGGTTTCGGGCGTTTATTATCCCATCGACGTCCTGCCAGGCTGGATGCAGCCGCTCTCGGCGATTTCGCCGGCAACCTACACGCTGTCTGCTTGCCGGAAGTTATTCGGAGTGGGGAACGCAGCTTCAACTCCGGAACTTCTCGCAGGTGCGCCGTTGTCGGCTGTCTCGCACGAGTTGCTGATCCTGGCTTTGATGGGCGCAATACTGTTGCCGCTCGGTCTAATGACGTTTGTGCGCGTCGAAGCATGGGCCAAGCGGACCGGGAAACTGAAGCGAACAGGGTGACCACAGAAGGCACAAAAAATAGCCAGGAAAGCAGAAAGAGAAGATGGGTAAACGCGAGAGTATGGAGGAACTGAAGCTGCGCGTGCGCGAAGTGATTCGTCGCTTGAAACGCGCGTATCCCGATGCGAAGTGCTCGTTGACTCACTCGAACCCGTTTGAGCTGTTGATTGCGACGATCCTGTCGGCGCAATCAACAGACGAACGAGTGAACATCGTCACTTCGGATCTGTTCCGGAAGTACAAGAAGCCGGAAGACTATCTCAAGGTCTCACCGCGAGAGCTCGAGCAGGACATTCACTCGACCGGCTTCTTTCGCAATAAGACGAAGTCGATTCAAGGGACGGCGAAGCTATTGACCGAGCAGTACGGCGGCGTCGTTCCCCGCACGATGGAAGAGTTGCTCGAGTTGCCGGGCGTCGCTCGTAAGACGGCGAACGTCGTGCTCGGGAATGCCTTCGAAATCAAGTCGGGCGTCGTCGTCGATACTCACGTCACACGGCTTTCGCACCGGCTTGATTTTACGCAGCAGAAGACGGCCGAGAAGATCGAACAGGACCTGGTGCTGGTCGTGCCGAAGAAAGACTGGGTGATCTTCTCGCATCTGCTGATCGCGCACGGGCGGAAGATTTGCAAGGCGCGAAGTCCGTTGTGCGATCAGTGTCCGGTGGAAAAAAATTGCCCGTCTTCATTTCTGAAGACGGGCGTAATGCCGGGGAATTGATCCGTGGCAATCCGGATCTTACGGCCAACGTAGTGCGCGATTGATCTTTTTGACAGGGTCTGATTTGGGTTTTGCTTCGGGCTTCGGCTCTGGTTTTGTTTCGGGTTCAGAGGACACGGATTTCTTTTCATCTGTGTTTGCCGGGGCAGTGGTTGACGGCGCACTGAACGCGCTCGCGAAGTCGTTCACCTGGCGATAACCCGCCGGGACGTCAAACAAAGTCGCGTCCAACGTCGCATGTGAAAACTCTAGCACCTCGTTGATCGTCGAGAAGCTCTCGGCGCCACTCTGATCGAACATCGTCGTCTTTTCCCACACCGGATAACCCTTCTTTGCGGTGCCAACCTGTTTCGTCACGTAGCGATCCTGACAACCACCACCACCATTTGGCGGTGTGTACGGACGGTAAGTAACGCCGCTGTCGCAATCGATCGCAAACTCTGCGTCGACGTACCAGCCGTCGATCTGCATTTTGGTCTTTGTCTGCGTACAGGCTTCCGGACTCGACTCCATCTCCATCGTCGTGACGATGTGTCGGGCGGTGTAGCCGAACATCTGCTTGCGCTCGCCGGTGTCTTTGGTGGTGACGGTCGAGGTAATGACGCCGCCTTTGGTGGTCGCCGACGGCTGCGAATTAGACGCGCTTGGGGAAGTCGACGTCGTGTTCGGAGTGTCGTATGGCTGGATCATGTAGGCCTGCGCCTGCGGCATGATCGTGACGTTCCGCCGCAGATCGCACTGTTGCAAGACGATCATTTGTCCGTTGTTCGTCTCGGTGCGTTGGCGTTTGCCCTTGATGTAGCTGGTGTTTTCGTATGTTTGTCCGCCGCTTGTCTGGCGTGACTTGACCTTAGTATCCGCACTCGCAATCCCTGTCATGGTGATGAGGCACACGATCGCGAGTGCGGTTTTATGAATTGGTGTTTGTATCATTTACCTGTTTGTTCTCCCTACCTGAAACGCGAAATCCGCGGGCGAAAAGGGCCACAAATGACAAACCCCGAAGGGCACGGCTAGAATGGCCCGCCGTGAGCTATCGATTCCCGTGGCATCGTCTCAGCGACGAACAGTTACTTGACCTGCGCATCTGCGACCTGCCCATCAAAATCAAGGGGTCGTTTCTGGAGCCGCAGATCAAGCGGCTTTACAGCGAACTCAATTCGCGCGGAATCCGCTTCAAACCGCACGTTTGGCTGTCGGAAGAGTGGTTTTCGCCCGACGGCGTGCCCGGAATCGCGATACCTTTTTACCTGGCGCATCCGCGCCTCGTGAAACTCGAACGTAAGAAGATGCTGGAAGTCGAAGGCGGCAGCGACACGGAATGCATGCGGATTCTTCGTCACGAGGCAGGCCACGCACTCGACACTGCTTTCCGCCTCCACTTCAAACGGCAACATCGCGAGTTGTTTGGCTCGTTCGCGCAGCCATACCCTGACTTCTACAAACCGAGACCCAAGAGCCGGAAATATGTGCTGCACCTCCCGGCGTGGTACGCGCAGGCACACCCGGCAGAAGACTTCGCCGAAACGTTTGCTGTCTGGCTGACTCCGCGTTTGCAATGGCGACGACGTTATCGCGGCTGGCCGGCGCTCAGGAAGCTCGAGTACATCGACGAACTGATGAATGACGTCGCCGGCACGAAGCCACGAAACCGGACGCGCACGAAAGTCGAGCCACTCTCGGCGCTGAAGATCACCTTGCGTGAACATTATCGCCGCAAGCGCGAACGTTACGACTTCACCTGGCCAAACGTTTACGACCGAGATCTACATCGAATCTTTTCCGACGACACGCGGCACAAGCATCGCGAAAGCGCCGCGAGCTTCATTCGCAAGGTGCGTCGTGAGGTGCGACAGATCGTTGCCGAAGGCACCGGCGTGCATCAATACACGATCGATCACGTGCTGCAAAACATGATCGACCGTTGCACAGAATTGAAATTACGCGTCGCTACACCTTTTCGAGAAACGCGTCGTCGTGTAATGATAGTGCTGACTGTGCAAGTAATGAACGTGCTCCATTCGGGTTATCATCGCATAGCCGTATGACTTTTGAGCCGCGGAAGAAACTGCGCATCATCGTTCTGGTTCACGAAGATCTCGTCCCTCCCGATTCGTTGAACGGACTTTCCGACAAGGAAAAGCTGGAGATCAAGACTGAGTTCGACGTCGTATCGACGTTGAAGAAGATGGGCCACGAGGTCTATCCCATCGGTCTCTACAACCAGCTCAACGCCATCGGCGACGCGCTGCTGGAGTACAAGCCGCACATCGCGTTCAACCTGCTGGAAGAATTTCACGGCTACCCGCTTTACGATCAGCACGTCGTCAGTTATCTCGAGTTGATGAAGCAGGCGTACACCGGCTGCAATCCACGCGGGATGACGCTGGCGCACGACAAGGCACTGACGAAAATGATCCTTTCCTATCATCGTCTGTTGGTGCCCAACTTCGCGGTGTTTCCCCTCAATCGAAAAGTGCGGCGGCCGAAACGTTTGAAGTTTCCGTTGCTGGTGAAGTCGATCAGCGAAGAAGGATCGGTGGGTATCGCGCAAGCGTCGATCGTGCACGACGATGAGAAGCTGGCGCAGCGCGTCGATTTTATTCACCGGCAGAACAAGACCGCCGCCATCGCGGAGCAGTACATCAAGGGACGCGAGATCTACGTCGGCGTAATCGGCAATCAGAACATTCAGACGTATGCGCCGTGGGAGCTGGTGATGGAGAAGCTGCCGGACGGCGCCGAGAACATCGCGACGTTGAAAGTGAAGTGGGACCCAACGTACCAGGAGCGCGTCGGGGTGAAGACGCGTGCGGCTGACCTGACGCCTGAGCAAGTCAAGACCCTCGAACGCCTATCGAAGCGCATCTATCGATATCTATTCCTCAGCGGCTATGCGCGGTTGGATTATCGAATGACGGAGGAAGGCCAGTTCTATCTACTCGAAGCCAATCCCAATCCGCAGATCGCGCATAACGAAGACTTCGCCGACTCCGCCGAGTACAGCGGCGTGCCTTACGATCAGTTGCTCCAGAAGATCCTCACCGTGGGCCTCAACTATGCGGGCCGGACGGCATAAAATCCGGGAAACATTCCCTCATTGCAAATCTAATTAAGGCATACAACTAACTTCGGTCTTGATGTCAGGAGTTTCGTGCCCCATGACGCTGGCTCTTACTCTGCTTTTTGTTTTCAACCTTCATCGTCAGCTCAAACGAGGTGTCGTGAGCCATAGGCCGGCTGAAAAAACACGCGAACACGCACACCTTCTGTTCGCCTCTTTAGTGGCTCGTTGTTGGGCCAAGTTCGCTCAGATTGACTTACCACGCTCGAATCGCCCCGTAAACACAGTTATACCTGTTACGAATTCGTGACCTCTTTCAGTCCGCGGACAGTTCGCGAGCGCCGTTTGGTCACGAAACAGTCACATTGCTGCTTGAAGCACCCTGCTCGCGCCGCTAAGATGCGGAAGTCTTTTAGCGGTGCCCGCCTCACATAAGAAATAAAAAGTAGCCGAAATTTAAGGAAGAGGTAGTTCCCCGTTTATGGTGCTTCGAAAACCGTTCCCTCGTGTTCTGGTCGCGTGTTTGGCCCTTGGTCTTTGGTTCACTTCAGCATTTGCGCAAACTCGTCCGCGTGTTGCGGCGTCCGGCGGTGCTCAGGAAATGTCGTGCTCCCCGGACGATGTTGCACTGATGGCTGGCCCGGTTGCTGATGCCAGACCGGTTTGGGACGCAAAAGCCAAACCGACTATCGACCTGACACCTGTCATCGGTTCTTCCACCAACAACTTCCTTACTTTTCAACCCGCATTGATGGCCGCCATCGACGAACGGCTCGGCGCGCGTTATCGCTGGGGTGCTGAAGGTCCAGACCGTTTCGATTGTTCGGGATTCGTGTGGAGTATCTTCCACGCAACCGGGATCGACTTCGAGCGCGGCAGTGCCCGAACGTTGTTTGCCCGCTTTGCGGCGCCCGCACCTGAGGAGCAATACAAGTTTGGAACGCTCGTGTTCTTCAATGGCCTCGCACACGTCGGCGTCGTTGCCGACGAGCACGGTTTCTACCACGCGTCACGCCATCACGGAGTTATCTATTCACCGTTCAATGAGTATTGGTTGAAACGAATTGACGGATTCCGGAGAGTGCCGCTGCCTGCAACAGTCACGGATTAAGCGCGCGCGTATCCGCGATCACTTCTTGCCATTCTTTCCATTGAACGTAATTTTGACGAGCGGAAGCACCTCCGGATCGTCCTGCTGGACTCGTTCGAACTTCAGCAGGTCCCAGTAGGCGCATCGCTTGCTCGTCGGAAACTCCCGGCACACTGCGGGGCGCGCGTGATAGATGCCGCAGTTGCGCGTCTCGAGGTTTAGAAACTGGCAGGTCTGGCCGAACAGCGGATCAGCCTTCCGGCGCAACACCTGTTCGTCTCCCCACACCTTGGTAAAACGGATCTTCGCCACTTCTTCAGTGACGCCGAAGTGTTTCGCGAGCCGGCGGATGTCGCGTCGTGTGACTTGCACGCGGTCGTACACCGAACAACAGTAAGCGGGACACTCAACGCAATCGTAATAAGATCTCGGCTTGGCAGCCGTGGCAGGTTCACCCATGATCGCCCTATCTCCAATCCGGTAACACGGATTTCAAAATCAACTACCGTCGTTTTGACTTTTGGTACTCAGCGCGCAGCAGGGTCATGAACTCTTCGCGCCTATCATACAACCGTTTCGGCGCGCGTGGTTCGTGTCGTGTTAGAGCATAAGCCGTTATGAGCGGAAGCGCCACAGTAGAATCGACATAACACACGACCGCATCGGGTAAACGATCGGGATCTACTTTCCCCCACGACACGGCTTCACCAGGCGTCGCGCCCGATAGACCACCAGTGTCGGGGCGCGCATCAGTCACTTGCAGGAAGTAATCGTGACCGCGTTCGTCGATACCGAGCACTTCCTGGATCTGTGGTTCAGTTTGCAGCAGAAAATTTTTCGGTGAACCACCACCGAGAATGAACACGGCCGACAGTCCACCTTTTGCTTTCTTGCCCTTACCGGCGGTCTTCGTCGTCGTTCCACGTTTTGCGGCGAGCACGATCGCTGCCGTTTCGTTCACGTCGAGTGACGGATCGAACGCGAGCTTATTGCCTTGCAGCGCTTTCGCAGCGACGTTCATGCCGATCGACGAATCGCCGGGTGATGACGTGTAGATTGGAACGCCATATTCGTAAGCGACGGCTAACAGCGACTTGTCTTTGATCTTCAGCTTGCGTTCGCGCTCGTAAACGTAACGGCCGCAGAGATAGTGAAACTCGGCCGTGGACATTGGCTTTTGAAATTCGGGCGCTTCGATGATCTTGCGGAAGAACGCGTCAGTGTCGAGCAGCACGGAGTAATCGAAGAAGATGTCGTAGATCCGGACCACCTCTTCCTGCCGCAACACGACGTCGGACGTGTGCGCGTTGCCCTGGTGCATCGCGAGACCGATGCCGAAGTGCGTGTCGTGATAAAGATTCGCGCCGGTCGAGATAATCCAGTCGACGAAGCCGGCTTTAATTAATGGAATCAATGCCGAAATGCCGAGTCCCGCGGGCGTCAGCGCGCCGGTAATCGACATGCCGATGGTCACGTCCGGCTCCAACATCTTCTTCGCGAAGAGTTGGCAAGCCTCACGCAGCCGGGCTGCGTTGTAAGCCATGAATGATTCGTCAATGAGATCCGCGACGCTGGTTTTGCTGGTTATTGGAGCAGGATCGATCCGTTTTCCATGAAGGAATTTGCTTTTAGTTTTCGCCATTCCGTGTTCGCTTAGGTACTTGCTCGGCGTTCATCGCCGATTTTCATCTCTTGGGGTGGTTGCGGTTTGATTCGCAGACGATTGATGCGCCGCTCGTCTGCTTCGAGAACTTCAACTTCCAAGCCGCGGATCGTTAGCACTTCTCCGACAGCGGGGACTTTCCCTGACTCGTTAATCACGAGCCCGGCGATGGTGGTGAAGTCGTCAGCTTCGATTTCCATGTCGAAGAGACGTTCGATCTTGCCGATCTCGGTCGAGGCCATGACTTCGTAACTTCCTTCTTTCGCCTCGACGATCTCTTCCAACTCTTCGCCCGCGATGTCTTCGTCTTCAATCTCGCCGACAATCTCTTCGAGAATGTCTTCGACAGTGACGAGTCCGCAAACGCCGCCGTACTCGTCGATAACCATCGCGAGTTGCACGTGTGCCTTCTGCATTTCTTCGAGCAGCTCCGCGACCGGCTTTGTTTCCGGAACGAAGTAGACGGAACGGATCAACGGTCGAATGCTCTCTTTTTCGCTGCCTTCGGCCCAGCATTGCAGCAGGTCGCGGACGTAGATGATTCCTTCGACGTTATCGATCTGATCGCGATAAACGGGCAGCCGCGAGTATTTCGAGTCGAGAATGACGTCGCGTGCTTCGCGAATCGTGGCCGTCTCCGGCACGCCGACGATGTCTGGCCGCGGGGTCATCACCTCGCTGACGCGCGTGTCGCCAAACTCGATCACCGCATGGATCAGTTCGCCCTCTTCTTCTTCAAGTATGCCTTCTGCTTCGCCGACGTCGATCAGCACTTGAATGTCGCCGCTGTCGTCATCCTCTTCGTCTTCTTCACCTTCTTCGGTCACCTGGTCTTTGTTGCGCCGCGAGCGGTCGAACAGACTTTGAAAAGGATCGGAAACAAACGCCATCACCGGGAAAAACGGCCGAATGATTGGCAGCAGAAAGAGTAGCGTGGCTTCGGGATTGCGCGTCGAGATGAACAGCGGAACCAGTTGGCGAAACACGCCGGCGAGGATTAGACCAGCCACGAGCCCCACGAGCACCAGCCGCGTATTTTGAAACAGGTTCAGCGAGATTGAGGTGATCAGGACGGCGACGACGACCAGCAATATTTGGATCGTTGCCGAGAGTGCGAAGCCGAACCGCGGGCGGTTCTCCAGCACTTGTTTCAGAAAGACTCGAGAGCGCGCTTCGGGCTTTTCTCCGTTCTCTCCGATGAGCCTGCGGAGACCGACGTCGCTCAGTTGGCCGAAGGCCATGTCGACCGTGGCCAGCAGCGAGAGCACGAGGAGCAGCAGCAGCGTAAGCGCTATTTCAAGTTCCATCGATAAAGGTGATAGTAAATGCTCAGCGCCGGATAGGGAAGCAGTAACTCTGTACTTTGTGCCTGGTTTTGGACAAAGTACCGAGTACAAAGCACAAAGCTCTAAATACCCAACCGTTTTCTCAGCCTCAGCTCCAGCTTATTCATCTCGCCGTTATCTGTTTCGTGGTCGTAGCCGGAGAGATGAAGGAGGCCGTGCAGGATGAGCTGGGCGATTTCCGCTTCAAACGTCAAGCCGTTTTCTTTCGCCTGCGCCGCGGCGGTCTCAACTGAAATGGCAATGTCGCCGAGATTTGTTTCCTCTTCGGCGGGAAATGAGAGGACATCGGTTGGTCGATCGATGTTGCGAAACTGTTGATTCAGTTTGTGGATATGTTTATCGGAAACGAAAGCAATTGTGGCGGACGATCCGTGTTTACCAATTGCGTCGAGTGCCTTGTCCGCAAACTCTGACCACCGGTCGACATCGATCTTTTTTCCGCGTTGCCGACTGACTACTTCAATCACATCTGGCTCCGCTTCGTCTGCTCCTCGTAAGCGCGAATGATCATCTGGACCAGCTTGTGACGAACCACGTCTTTGTCCGTGAAGTACACAAACTCGATGCCTTCGATCTCCGACAGTATTCTTTCGGCTTCAACCAGGCCGCTGCGCTTTCCGGATGGAAGATCGACCTGCGTGACGTCGCCGGTGATCACAGCCTTCGAACCGAAACCGATGCGCGTCAGAAACATTTTCATCTGTTCGCTGGTCGTGTTCTGGGCTTCGTCGAGGATGATGAAGGCGTCAGAAAGTGTGCGGCCGCGCATGAACGCGAGCGGCGCGACTTCGATTACGCGCTTCTCCAGCAACCGGGTCACGCGTTCATAGTCGATCAGATCGAAGAGCGCGTCGTAGAGCGGACGCAGATACGGATCGACCTTGTCTTGCAGGTCGCCGGGCAGAAATCCGAGTTTCTCGCCGGCTTCGACCGCTGGTCGCGCGAGCACGATGCGATTCACCTGTTTCTGCATCAGCGCTTGAACGGCCATCGCCACTGCGAGGTACGTCTTGCCCGTGCCCGCGACGCCGATACCGAACACCACGTCCTTCTCCTGAATCGCCTGGATGTACTTACGCTGGTTGACCGACTTTGGCGCGACCTGTTTCTTCCCGGCGGGGTTGAAGCGCGCTTTGGTGAAGTAGTCGCGCAGGCTGAAGGCGCGGTCTTCGGCGATCTGCGCGAAGGCCTCGCGCAATTCTTTGTCGGTGAAATGCTTGCCTTCTTTGAAGAGGTCAGAAAAGTCCTGGAGGATGCGTTCTACCGTGTCGACGTCGGCGGGGTCGCCGTCGATGGAAACGTCCTGCCCGCGCGCGTCAATTCTGACGTCGAGCAACGACTCCAAATACTTGATGTTCTGGTCGTGAACACCAAACAACGTCTCCAGGCCACGAGGCGGAAGCTCAATCTTCTTCAACTGCGGTTAACTTTCTCAACTTTCTCGTACATGTGACCACAGATTACCATGAATCGCCGCCCGTTCGCTTGGAGCCCCGCGCGCATGGGACCCGTCCTTGACACGCGTCCTTGACACACATTGGGCGGGTACCTATACTCCGTCACTTGCGCTTTGGGGCGCCTGGGAGTTTTAGGAGAGATTAATGCCAAATCATAAGTCAGCAGAGAAGAGAGTGCGGCAGAGCGAGAAGCGCCGCGCTATTAATCGCAGCCATCGTACAAAGGTCAGGACTTATATCAAGAAGCTGCGCAGCGCGCTCGAGACCGGTTCGGCGCAGGACGTCCAGGCGATTCTGCCGGAGACGATTTCGGTGATCGATAAGTCGGTGCAGAAGGGTGTGCTGCACGCCAATGCGGCTTCGCGGTACAAGTCGCGGCTGACGGCGCGAGCGAATCAGACAGGCAAGTAGCACCACGGATTTTTAAGGATTTGGACGAGGCGGATCGATTATTCGGTCCGCCTCGTTTTTTGTTTAAATGAGGAGCGTTCCATGTACAGTTCCGAAGACGAAATCGAACGAGTCGTGCGTGGGTTTGAGACCTGCGAAACCGACAAGTCTGAGTTTAAGCACCGTGAGCATCTGACTGTAGGCGTTTGCTACTTACAAACGTTGGATACGGCGGCGGCGGTGGAACGAATGCGCACCGGCTTGCTGCGATTTGTCGACCATCATGGCGTGCCGCGAGAGAAGTACAGCGAGGAGATCACCGTCTATTGGATTGAGCTGATCAGAAAAAAACTCATGGAACTTGCGCCAACCGCTTCGCTCGTCGATCAGTGTAACTACGTGATCAACTCGCTAGCTCACATACGAGCAGCTCGAGCTGAAGTCGAGGAGTCGCTTGCGAAGTCTTAATGGCGAGATCGGCGGCGGCGGTGAGTTGAATGCCGCGCGCGATCTTTTTCGCGTCGCTGCGTTGCAACGTGGTGATGTACGCGTCACGCTTGAACGGCGGCATCGAGACGTTCCGAAAGACCTCTTCGCGACCGCCGCGAGTCAACAGATGTTTTCCCAGGGCGAGCCGGTGATAGTTGCCGGCGATGAGTCCGATGAGCATGACGGGCTCGGCGCCGTCGTCGAGCAGCCGGTAAAGCGTTTCGAGCGCGCGCTTGCGATTGTTCGAAAGCAGATGATCGCCGAGTTCGAAGTTGGATAACTCACGCGTGCGGCCAATCAGTTCGTCGACCAGTTCCGCTGTAATGCGTCCCGTGTCGACCGCCGCCGATGCAAGCTTGTCGAGTTCATTGGCGAGCGTCTGAATGTCAGTGCCGACCAGATTGACGATCTCACTCAGCACCTGATCGTCCGCTGCCGATTTCAAGCTCTTCAAATACGACCTGGCCCACGCCTTCGCCTCGCTGTCTTTCAGCGGCGAGAAATCGACCACGGTACAAGCATCCAGCAAAGCCTTCGTCGACTTCTTTCGTTTGTCGAGATCGTCAGCGGTGAAGATCATCACGGTGCTCGGCGACGGATTCGCGAGATAGGCAATCAGCACGTCTTCATCGGCGTCGCGCAACCGCGCGAAATCTCGAACCCGCACGACGCGACGATCCGACATCATGGGCAACTGCTCAGCCGCCGCGACCGCGCTACGCACCGAATCAGTCAACAGGCTGAAACCAGCCTCGTTGAAGTCGCGAATCAAGGTCGTGCTCAAAGCTGCTTCCGTGATCTCTCGAGCTGCGGCGCTGCGCAGGTAACGTTCAGGGCCGACCAGCAGATACAGCGGTTCTAAACCCTGGCGCAACGATTTCTCAAGCTCGGCCCTCGACAGCGTCTTCATTTTCCGGTTTCGACTGCGTTGATTAGGGTGGAGACGATGCTTTCGGCGAAGTTGCGTGACATGCGCAGAATGGCGGGATCTTCCTCATTGAAGAAGGTGCGTGGATCGCTGGCAAACTCGTACTCGCCACGAAAGACGAAGTTTTGATTGTCGTAAAGCACGCGATTCTCGGTCTGGTCTCGCACGGTGACGGCGGCGCCAATCGTCACTTCAAAAATGCGCGCGCGCCCTTTATCGTCGAGCAGCACTCCGGCAAAGTTGAAGCTCTTGATGACGCCTTCGATAACGGCGTCGGCGCCCTCGCGATTACCCTGGACGCGCAACCCGCGTCCGCGATGGACCAACTCCTTCATCACCGCGTCCGTGAAGCGAGACTCGATCTTGTAACGCAAGCCGCGGCTTTCCATCTGAAACGCGGGCACCGCGACAGTCTTGATTCGCGACGGAAGCTGGTTCTTCGTCACCGGCTTGTAGCATTCGGCAAAGCCGGAAACGAACGCGAGCATGGTTGTGAAGAGGACAACACGCAGGAATCTGGTCATCGGAGCTGCATAGTAACACGAATAGTCTCGGCAGCCGCTTTCACGTCGTGAACGCGAATGATGTGTGCGCCTTTCAAAACCGCGACCGCAATGGTCGCCAACGTGCCATACAAACGTTCAGCAGCCGGAGCGGGCGTGCCGGAGGCGTCCGCGAGCATGCGTCCGATGAATGATTTGCGCGACGTGCCAATCAACAGAGGATAATCGGGAAACTGCGCGATCAGTTGATCGAGCTTCGCGATCAGTTCGAGGTTTTGTTCCTGGCTCTTTCCGAAACCTATACCCGGATCGATGACGATCGACTCACGCGCGACGCCACGCCGTTCCGCCATGTGAATACTCGCACGCAGACTTCTGCCAACCTCTTCCATGATGTCCGCGACCGGCGGCATGCGATGCATCGTCGCCGGTGTGCCTCGCGAATGCATCAACACCAACCCTGCTCCGGCACGCGCCACCGCATCCGCAACGTAGAAATCAAACCGCAGCGCGGAAATGTCGTTTACGATCGCCGCCCCCGCATCCAGCGCCGCTTGCGCGACTTCTGACTTGGTGGTGTCGACAGAAAGTGGAACTGAAACGCGACGCGTCAGCGCTTCCAGCACCGGCACGACGCGAGAGATCTCTTCTTCAGCGGAAACAGGCGCGCCGCCCGGCCGTGTCGACTCGCCACCGACGTCGATGATGTCAGCGCCTTCGGAGATCAGCCGCTCCGCATGGTCCACGGCCTCGTCGACCGAAGCAAACAGACCACCGTCGCTGAAACTATCAGGCGTAACATTCAAAATGCCCATGATGAGCGTTTGCTCACCAATGGGCATTTCGAAGTTCCTGACACGCCAGACCACCAAACTAGGCCGGCTTTCTTAAGCCGGAGCGGGATTCCCGCCCGTAATCGGCGGCAGCAGTGGCTTCTGAACGGGCTTCGGAGCGGGCTCCTTGAGCTGTGGCCGATCCGAGTCGCCGCCGTCTGAGACCGGCGGGTTTTCGTCAAGCGGTAAGCCTGCCACGATCCGTCGAATCTCCACACCGTCGAGCGATTCACGCTCCAGCAGGCACTCGGCCAGCCGGATCATCGTGTCGCGATTCTCTTCGATGATCGCCTTCGCGCGTTCAAACTGTGCGGTGACGATCTTCTTGACCTGCTCGTCGATCTTGATCGCTGTGTCTTCCGAGAAGTCACGATGCTGCGCGATCTCGCGTCCGAGGAAGATCTGCTCTTCCTTCTTGCCGAAGGTCAGCGGACCCATCTCTGACATGCCGTACTCGCAAACCATCGCGCGCGCGAGTTCGGTGGCACGTTCGATGTCGTTTGACGCGCCGGTGGTGATGCTGCCGAGGAAGAGCTCTTCGGCGATGCGTCCACCCATCAGGATTGCGATCTGGCCCAGCAGGTAATCCTGACTGTAGTTGTGCCGATCGCCTTCCGGAAGCTGTTGCGTCACACCGAGCGCCATGCCGCGCGGGATGATGGTGACTTTGTGAACCGGATCCGCATTCGGCACTTTCAGACCCACGAGCGTATGACCGGCTTCGTGGTAGGCAGTGACGCGCTTCTCTTCGTTCGAGATCACCATGCTCTTGCGCTCCGCGCCCATGAGCACTTTGTCTTTCGCCAACTCGAAGTCGCCCATTGCGACGAGCTTCTTGTTGTAACGCGCGGCGTTCAGCGCCGCTTCGTTAACGAGGTTGGCAAGGTCGGCGCCGGTGAATCCGGGTGTGCCGCGGGCAATCACGGAGATGTCCACGTCTTCGCCGAGCGGAATCTTGCGTGTATGAACTTTCAGGATGCCTTCGCGTCCACGAACGTCCGGCCTGGACACGACGACTCGCCGATCAAATCGCCCGGGTCGCAGCAACGCGGGATCGAGAACGTCCGGCCGGTTGGTCGAGGCGATCAGGATCACGCCGTCGTTCGACTCGAAGCCGTCCATTTCGACGAGCAGCTGGTTCAACGTCTGTTCGCGTTCATCGTGTCCGCCGCCGAGGCCTGCGCCACGATGACGACCCACGGCGTCGATTTCATCAATGAAGATGATGCACGGCGCGTTCTTCTTACCCTGTTCGAACAAGTCGCGCACACGCGATGCGCCGACGCCGACAAACATCTCGACGAAGTCGGAACCGGAGATCGAGAAGAACGGAACGTTTGCTTCACCGGCAATCGCGCGGGCCAGCAAAGTCTTGCCGGTTCCCGGCGGTCCCATCATCAAAACGCCCTTGGGAATGCGTCCGCCGAGCTTCTGGAACTTCTGCGGTTCTTTCAGAAACTCGATAATTTCCTGCAGCTCTTCTTTCGCTTCTTCAACGCCGGCAACGTCCTTGAACGTTACCCGTTTCTGCTGGTTGTTGAGGAGCTTGGCCCTCGACTTACCAAACGAAAGCGCCTTGTTTCCGCCAGACTGCATCTGGCGCAACATGAATATCCAAATCGCGATTATGAACAAAAGGGGCGCCCACGTAATCAACATGGGCCAGATATAGCTGCTGCTCGATTCTTCTTCTACCTTCGGTACTCGCGGATGTCCGTCGACTAATTCACGCGCGGCCTTCAGCAGGTCGTTCTTCGCGGGATCGTTGGACAGCGCGACGCGATATTCCTGACCGTTGTTATCGATAGCGACAGTCTCAGTTTGTTTGACTGTCAGTTGTTTTAACTGGCGGGACTGGATCAGTTGATCCACTTTCGTCAGGTCCACGGGTGTGTAGTTATTCCCCCGCGGATTGACGAGCTTGTAGAGCAGCACTGCCCCCGCAATTATTAAAAGCCAAAATACAATTTGTCTTGCCGTAGAACTCAAATTCATCAACGCCTCCGACGGCGATAATACCTTATCGAGCCGTTATTTGTCGCTGTCCAGACCGCGCGGACAGCAGGGAATCACCTGCTTAGATACAAAACCACTCTCCCGCGTTCGACTATAAATTCTGCCCGCCCCTTTTTCAATCGTTTTCAGCCGCAAACCCGGCCTTCGCAAACTCCAGCCGGTTCCTCTTCCTGCTTACGCGTGATCCGCCGGGTAACTCAACCACCCGTCCGCCCGCCGTGCCCTCCAAAAGCTTCTCAACCGCCAACAAGTGCACCATTTCAAGCCGGCGACTGTTGCCGCGCCCTTCCGAAATCCATTGCCGCAACGCTCGCCGCCGCAACGCCGGCGGCGCGGCAGCCAGCTCCTTTACGTCCAGAACCGGCATTCCGGTTTCATCGTCAACGTGATCTAACACCGCCGCCCGCTTCAATAGGGCATCAGAATCGTTGAGCAGCACGGCGGCATCCTCACGAAGCTGCGACGCAGTGCGCGAGAGAGCTTCGACAATCTTATTGTTGAACGACTGCATCAGCGGCAGCAGCTGCTGCCGGACTTTCACGCGGGCAAACTTCTGGTCGTCGTTCATTTCGTCCTGCAAAAACTCTGTTTTCCGAAGACGGCAATAGTTTTCCGTCTCGCTGCGGCGCGCCCACAACAGCGGACGCACGAGTTTGATTGACGAGTTTTTTCCCAGCGGCCGCAGCAGTTCCATGCCGCCGAGACCGGAAGCAGCACTGCCGCGCATCAACCGCAACAGGACTGTCTCCGCCTGGTCGTCCATCGTGTGACCGGTCAAGACGTAGTGCGCCGCCTTTCGTTTCGCCGTTCTTTCCAGGAATTTGTAGCGCGCCTCGCGAGCTGCCTGCTCGAGGTTGTCGGAGTTCGCACTGGCGATCTCTGCCACTTTGCTGCGGCCGACGACGCATTCGTAACCCAGCTTTTCCGCCAGGCTCGCCACCCATTTGGCGTCTTTCGCACTTGTCCCTCGCAGCTTGTGATCTAAATGCGCGACGCAGAGTTTTACGTACAGTTTGTGGGCGGATCGGAGTTCGTGTAATGCGAGCAGCAGGGCGGTGGAATCGGCGCCGCCGGAGACGGCGACGATCACGGTTTCCTCGGCAGTAGGGAGCCTCAGTTTCCGCCACTCGGCGAACAACATACGGGGCAGTTGATTGAGTCGCGGTGTTCGGAATTGTCCAGTTCGCATGTGCGTCGATTGTCAAACTCTGCACTCTTCTGGTCAACCACAGACGAACACGAACCTGCGACAATTTGATGAAAGATTCGCGTCCTTTGTCGTTTAGAAGGACTCTCGCTTCAAACACATGTCCGCGCAGTGCTGCGATTACAGGGGGGTAGATCCGATGAGAGTAGAAAAGCAAATACGGTTCAACGAGTGGCTGTTGGGTTCGACGATCTTGTGCCAGTCGTGCGGCTGTCTTTGGCTGGTCCCGGCTGCTCAGAAAGAGGATAGCTATTTGTGCCGGCAGTGCGGCAGCGAGGTGACAAGCAGCCCGAAACCGCTAACTGCCGATCGCGGTGATAAGCGGCAAAGTAGTTAACGATCCACGATTTCGGCTGCCTGCCACAAAACAACACAAAGCGGTGTTCCCTCATCAGATCATCGTCCACGCGGATTTCACAGATC
>DATANW010000501.1:0-3277 GCA_036266055.1 Pyrinomonadaceae bacterium
CCCGGCGGCGATCTTCATCGTGCTTCACGTTCCCGCTGACTCCACGAGCTTTCTCCCGCAAATACTCACCCGCGAATCGAGACTTCCGGTGGACCACGCTATCAACGGCGAGGAAATTGTCAGGGGAAGGATCTACGTTGCGCCGCCAAATCAGCACCTGTTGATTGAGAGAGAACATGTCCGCATCGTAAACGGGCCAAAGGAGAACCTGCATCGTCCGTCCATTGACGCCCTCTTCCGTTCCGCTGCTCGCTGGCGTGGCCCGCGGACCATCGGAGTAGTCCTGACCGGCGCGCGCGATGATGGCGCTGTCGGGATGCGCGCGATCAATCGACGCGGCGGTGTAACGATCGTTCAGGATCCCGCAGAAGCACTGTTCCCCAGCATGCCGTTGAGTGTCATGCAAAGAATCAAGGTTGATTATTCGGTCCCCTTAAACGAGATTGCGCCGCTGCTGGACGAACTCTCACGGCGGTCCGCATACGAGGAAGGTGGGTATCCTGTGCCTGAGAACGTAGAGATCGAGACGAGAATTGCGCAGCAGGAGATGGACGGTCACGAACTGATCGCCAGCGTGGAAAGAATAGGCAAGCTCTCGAAACTGACATGTCCGGATTGCAACGGCGCGCTGTGGGAAATAAGCGATGAAGAAATCCTGCGCTTTCGCTGTCACGTCGGGCACGCTTTTTCCGCCGACAGCTTGAGCAATGGTCAATCAGAAATGCTCGAGGTCGCATTGTGGTCTGCGGTTCGTGCTTTGGAGGAACAGATGATGCTGGCGCGGCGCATCGTCGAACGGGCGCGCAAGTCGAATCACTTGAACGCCGTGCATACGTTCGAACAACGCGCGCGCGAAGCTGAAGCGCATAGTTCCGCGATACGTCGAATGTTGCTGAGTGATAAAAAAGGTGGTATAGCGGAGCAGACAACAACGCAGCGCGATTAAAAGTTTGTTCAGAAATAATTCGGTACGACTGCCTGGACCATGGATGATTCAAACAAACCCGGTAACAGCGGTCTCGTAGTGGTGGGTTCTTCGGCTGGAGGTGTTGGCGCGCTTTCCACCCTCGTGAGCACGCTTAATAAAGCGTTTCCTGCGCCTGTGGTTCTGGCTCAACATCTCGACCCGCAGCGTCCGAGCCATCTGGCGGAGATCCTCAACCGGCGCAGCACGCTGCCGATCGTGATCGTGAGCGAAGACGTGCCGACAACTCTCGAGAACGGAAAGATCTATGTTGTTCCGTCAAACAGGCACGTACGAATCGTGGATGGTCACGTCCATCTCGACTCGGATCACGCCGACCGTCCGATTCCTTCAGTCGACAAACTGCTCTCGAGTGCGGCGGCAGTTTACGGCGAACACCTCATCGCTGTGATTCTTACGGGCTCAGGCTCTGATGGAGCGGCCGGGGCCATCGAGGTAAAAAATAGCGGCGGGGTCGTGATCATTCAGAACCCGAAAACGGCGGCCTATCCGTCGATGCCTTTGTCGTTGCCGCCCACCGTAGTCGATCATGTGGTGGAGATCGAGCAGATTGGCGCGCTGCTGTACGATCTGTTGAACCGCGTCAGTATTTCAGTCGCGGACAAGACCGAAGATCCGCTGCGCGAAGTCCTGCTGCACGTTAGCGCGCACACCAACATCGACTTTCGTAATTACAAGTCGTCCACCATCCTGCGCCGAATCTCGCGCCGCATGGCCGTGACGCATGTTGGCAACTTGCGCGACTATCTCGATTACCTGCGTGGTCATCCGGACGAAATCGCGGAGTTAGTAAGAGCATTTCTGATCACAGTGACGGGCTTCTTCCGCGACCCGGAAGCATTCGAATTCCTTAACCGTTCCGTGATCCCTGAACTGATCGATCGCGCGAACCAGAACGGACGCATCCTGCGTATCTGGTCAGCGGGGTGCGCCACGGGTGAAGAGGCTTACTCGATGGCGCTGCTCATCGCGGACCACCTCGGTTCCGACTTTCAAGAGTGGAGCGTCAAGATCTTTGCCACCGATCTCGCGTCGGACGCCATTTCGTTCGCGAGGCGCGGGCTTTATCCCGACAACGTTCTCGGCGACTTGCCTGAGGAGTATCGTGAGCGCTTTTTCGAACGCGTCGATCACAGTTATCGCATCTCGAAGACTCTGCGTGAGACGGTTATCTTCGGACAACAGGATATCAGCCGCGGCGTACCGTTTCCCCGTATCGACCTCGTCGTCTGCCGCAACCTCCTGATCTACCTGAAACCGGAACTACAACAAACCGTGCTCGACCTCTTTGCTTACTCGTTGCATCAATCGGACGGCTACCTGTTCCTGGGCAAAGCGGAAACGGCGCGTCCGACGAAGCCTTCGTTCGAGTTGGTAAACAAGAAGTGGAAGATCTATCGCTGCCTGGGTGGACCACTCGCGTTCCCCACCCAGTTAACCCAGCAAACAGCGCTGCAGGGCAATGGCCGCAGGGAAGCACGCACGCGAAACTCCGCGGCGACTGCAAGTAACTATGAAGTCGGCGCCCCCGATACGGAGATCGCACAACTACGCCGTGTTAACGAAACGATGCTGCGTTATCTGACCGCCGGCATAGTGATAATCGATCGTTCATACCGCATCGTCACCATCAATGCTTCCGGCCGCAGGCTTCTGGGCATTCGCGATCTTGCTTACGATCAGGACTTCCTGCACACCGTCAGAGGCATGCCCTACCACGACGTCCGGAACGCCATCGATCTCGCGTTTCGCGACCACACCACTACCACCCTGAAAGATTTGGAGTTGGACCAGACCGCGGTCGGCAGTGGACGGTACATGGATCTGACGATCATGATGATGGCTGCGGACACCGGCTCACCCGATCTTGCCGTTATCACCGCCATCGACACGACCGAAGCAGTGCAAATGAAGAAACGGCTCGAAGCTGTGCAACGCGAGCAATCGGAACTCGTCGGCGAGCTCAGCGCCGCCAACAAGCGTTTCGGCGACATGAACAAGGAGCTCCAGGATGCAAACGAAGAGCTTCAAGCCGCCAATGAAGAGTTGATGCTGACGCAGGAAGAGTTACAGGCTACGAACGAGGAGTTTGAAGCGACGAACGAAGAGTTACAGGCCACCAACGAGGAACTCGAGACCAACAACGAAGAACTCCAGGCCACTAACGAGGAATTACAAACGACCAACGACGAGCTGACCGCCCGCACGATCGAGCTGCATCACCTCACGACGGAAAACACGGAAGAGCAGATGCGCCTTTCAGAGTTGCTGGAACGTTTCCCCTACTACGTA
>DATANW010000502.1:0-12758 GCA_036266055.1 Pyrinomonadaceae bacterium
ACCCAGCCCGGCGTGATCTCGTCGGTCGAGATGTTGCTCATCAGGGGCAGATCGTCTCTCTTCAGACGCTCAGCCAACTGAGACTCAAGTGCGGCGGCCTCGTCACCGCGAGCATGAAGTTGCTGGCGGATCAGCTCCGTCTCCTCGGTAAGAAATAGAATGCGGCCCGTGAATTTAATGTTTTCAGTCACTTTGGTTTGTTGCGCTCATTAATTATTATGTGGTACGCCCTCATTATAGCCTCACCCGGATAAAACCTTTAACGGCTACTCAAGCGTCTAAAGGGCGACCGAAACGGTCGAGAGCAGGAGCGGAGGATAGTTCGATGACCTTGTTGGCAAAAAGTTTACTAACGGCGGTTTTTTTGGCGGTTTCATTGGCGGCGGTTGGTCCCGTGGCAGTCGCGCAGGAGACTGACGACCAGGCCAAGATCGACATTTACAAGCGGTTCGTCGACAATCGCGTACCGAATCCGGGCGTCGCGTATCAAGCCGCGCAGGATTACCTGAAAAAGTATACGAAGGACAAAGACCAGTACATCGACTACCTCACGAAGTGGGTCGCGGCGTATGAGAGTGACCTGCGCAAAGACAACCTGCCCGGTCTGATAAACGAGAAGAAGTTTGACGAGGCTTACAAGACAGGCGCCAAGATCCTCGCGGACGACCCTAATTACCTGCGCGCGCAGATCGATCTCGGTTATGCCGGATATCTCGCCGCTTCCGCGAAGAACGAGACACACAACACCGAGGCGCTCGGTTACGCGACCAAGGCAATTGCGGCGATCGAAGCCGGGAAAACGCCGAGCGAATGGGCGCCGTTCAAAGGCAAAGACGACACGCTTGCGTATCTCAACTATGCCGTCGGTTTCCTGACTCTGAAAACCGACCCGAACAAAGCAATCGATCATTTATTGAAGGCCGCGCAGTACGACAGCGAGATCAAGAAGACGCCTTCGACTTACTACTTCCTCGCCGTCGGTTACGAATCGGGTCCGTACAAGACCGCGGCGGCGGCTTATCAGAAGGACTTTGCAGACAAACCCGAGACACCGGCCAGCAAGGCTGCGCTCGACAAGTTGAACGTGCTGATGGATCGCATCATCGACGCTTACGCGCGCGCGATTGCCGCTTCCGGCACTGATCCGAAGACGGAGCAGAGTCGCAAGGAGTGGACGACGGCGTTGTCGAACTACTACAAGTTTCGGCACGACGGAAGCGACGCCGGGATGACGGAGTTTATCGCCGGCGCGCTGCAAAAACCGTTGCCGCCGAAGCCGTAATCCGTTATAAACCTCTCCCACTATGTTGCCGGACGTCGAGACACTTGAGCGGCTTGCACGGGCGCGTGACTTTATCGATCACTGCTACGACCATCCGCTCAGTCTGGACCAGATTTCCGAAAAGGCCTGCTTCTCCCGTTATCATTTCCTCCGTCTTTTCCGGCAGGCCTTTAATAAAACTCCCCATCAATACCTGATTGAACGCCGCATCGAGAAGGCGAAAGAGTTGTTGCGCGCGGAAGACGACGTGCGCGTGACGGATGTTTGTTTTGAGGTTGGGTTTCAGAGCCTCGGATCGTTCAGCAGTCTCTTTCACAAGTGCGTTGGCCACGCCCCGATCACCTACCGCGAAAAAGCACGCGAAACCGAAGCAGCGAAACGCCAGGTCCCCGGCTGTTTCATCCTGATGTACAAACTCGAATCCGTGTAGCCTCCACTACAGCAATTTTCAAGAAGCGCCGAAACGCGGATCTGATTATTGTGTGCGCAGGAGGAGAACACTGATGATCCAACGAATGTCTCACGCCACGATCTTCGTGACGAACCAGAACGACGCCCTCGAGTTCTATCGCGACAAACTCGGCTTTCGCGTGCACACCGACGCCATGGTCGGCCCCGACTTCCGCTGGCTGACAATGTGCACCAACGATCAACCCGACTTCGAAATCATCCTCATGGAACCGAAACCGGGAATGCTGATGGACGAGGAAACCTCGAAGACGGTCCGCTCGCTGTTAGACAAAGGCGTGATGGGCGCGGGCGTCTTCAACACCAACGACTGCCGCGGCACCTACGAAGAAATGAAAGCCAAAGGCGTGCAGTTTGTTTCCGAACCGGCCGAGCGCCCGTACGGCATCGAAGCCGTCTTCCGCGACAACTCCGGCAACTGGTTCAGCCTCACGCAACCGACCGCCGAGAGCTGAAGAAATCCGTGTTTCCTTTGTATGTGTATCTCGCGCTTGCGGGACGCCAGTGTATACTCCGGCAATGCGAAAAGCTTCCCTGCTGCTTTGCCTCCTGCTGCCGTTAACCATCAACGCCCAACAACTTTCCATCGACTCCATGATCGAACGCGACATGGCGTCGATGTTGTCGACGTACAAAATGCTTCACGCGGCGCCCGAGTTGTCGCATCGTGAAGAGAAGACGGCGGCGTTCTTCGCCGGCGAGTTGCGGAAACTCGGTTACACCGTCACCGAACGGCTCGGCAAGTACGAAAGCGGCGAGTGGATCGGTTACGGCGTCATCGCGGTGCTGAAGAACGGCGCTGGTCCAACCGTGCTCGTCCGCACGGAACTCGACGCACTTCCGGTCGAAGAAAAAACAGGCGCTCCGTACGCGAGCAAGGTGCGCGTGAAGAACGACGCTGGGGTCGAGGTTTCCGTCATGCACGCGTGCGGGCACGACATTCACATGACGAGCCTGCTGGCGACCGCGAAGTTGCTCAGCGAACTGAAATCGCAGTGGCAAGGCACGCTGGTCCTGCTCGGTCAGCCGAGTGAAGAGACGGGCGACGGCGCGCGCGCACTGTTGAAAGACAATCTCTACACCCGCTTTCCGCAACCGGACTTCGCAATCGCGCTGCACGACAAGCAGGACATCGAAACAGGCAAGGTCGGCTATACGCCCGGTTATGCGATGGCGAGCGCGACGTCAATCGACATCAAGATCCGCGGCGTCGGCGGTCATGGTTCTGCGCCGGAGACAACGAAAGATCCGGTTGTCGTAGCGGCGCAAGTCGTGATGGCATTGCAGACGATCGTGAGCCGCGAGAATTCACCGCTCGATCCGGCAGTAGTTACGGTGGGATCGATTCATGGCGGCACGCGTTACAACATCATTCCCGACGAAGTAAATCTCCAGTTGACGGTGCGGACTTACAAAGAAGACGTGCGGCAGAAGATCCTCGCGTCGATCGAGCGGATTGTAAAAGGCGCGGCGTTGACGGCCGGCATTCCGGAAGACCGCGCGCCGATCGTCAAAGTTAGTGAAGGAACGAAGTCGACGTACAACGAGCCGAAGCTGCTCGAACGGCTCACGCCTGCGCTCCAGAAGGCGCTCGGTGATGAGAATGTAGTGAAGATGCCGCCGATGATGGCGAGTGAAGACTTTGGTTATTTGAGTTTGGACCAGAAGATTCCCGCGACGATCATCTGGCTCGGTGCTTCAGATCCGCAGAAGGTGAAAGCGTATCGCGAGACCGGGGCCGCGATTCCCGGTTTGCACTCCGCGCTCTTCCTTCCGGTAGCCGAGCCGACGCTGCGCACGGGAGTGAAAGCGACGACCGCCGCCGTGCTCGAGTTGATGAAGAAGTAAAGTTTGAGCTTAGTGCTTGGAACTTTGTGCTTTGACCGGTCACGAAGCTACAGAGATCAAAGGACAAAGTTCAAAGTACCAAGTACAAAGCCCATGGACCTAGAACAAATTCGCAAGTACTGTCTGTCGTTGCCGCACGTGACCGAGCGTGTTCAGTGGGGCAACGATCTGCTGTTCTGCATCGGCGTCAAGATGTTTGCGGTGGCGGGGTTGGACGCGGGGTATCCCACGAAGCTTTCGTTCAAGTGCACGCCCGAGAAGTTCGCGGAACTGGTCGAGCGCGATGGCATCATCCCGGCGCCGTACGTTGCTCGCTACCACTGGGTCGCCCTTGAAGACCTCGACGCCCTCAACAAAAAAGAGCTGCAAGACCTCCTCAAGAATGCCCGCCAATTGGTCCACGACAAACTGCCGCTCAAAGTCCGAAAAAAGCTCGGCACCACGTAACCACAAAAAGCACAAACGAAGCCCACAAGAGGCACAAAAAATCTCTATCCGGAAAACCATTCAAGCGGGATGGCTCCGTTTTGTGCTTTTTGTGGGTTTCGTTTGTGCTTTTTGTGGCTCAATGAGACAACCCCAACCTGACCTCGCGATTCAAACGGTCACTCTTCCCGGCTAGTCCCACAAATCGCCAGTCCGTCCGGAGGTCTTCTGATGAACGCAAAGTTCTCCTTCCTGTCGCTGCTCCTGATCGTCCTGTTCTCCACCCAAATTTCACTCGCAAACGAGCCCACCGCGATGCTGGCCCGCAAGGCTGTTTCTACAGAAGCCGCTGAAGCGACTGCCGCAATCGAGGAGCTGCGCGCGATGGGGCCAGCGGGTCTCGAAGCGCTCCTCGGCGAGTACTCCGACCAGATCAACCGGCACATCGCGGAACCATGGATTGGTTCCAGCCCCGAATGGGAACGGATTGCAAAGGCCCTCGACCTCGTCGGCCGGCAAAAGAACAACTTCGTTTCGCATCTCTACTGGTACACCGATCTCGAAGACGCAAAGAAAGCCGCGCGCGAAAGCGGTAAGCCGATACTTTCGCTGCGTCTGCTCGGCAACCTCACCGACGAGCTCAGTTGCGCAAACAGCCGTTTCTTCCGCACGGTGCTCTACCCGAACACGCAGATCCGCGAGATCCTGCGTAATCGTTACGTGCTTCATTGGAAGTCAGTGCGTCCCGCCCCGCGCATCACCGTCGACTTTGGCGACGGCCGCAAGATCGAAAGCACCATCACCGGAAATAGCATCCACTACGTTCTCGATTCCGACGGTCAACTGATCGAAGCGATCCCGGGCCTTTATGGACCAGCAGCGTTTCAACGCAATCTCGTCGACGCGGAAACACTTTTCAAATCAGTCGCGGGAAAGACCGGTCAGGAAAGAAACTTGATGCTGTACAAGTATTACAGCGATCGGCAGACCAAGATCGCGCTCGCCTGGAAGGCCGACACGAAGCAGTTCGGCAATGCCAACACAGATCGCCTGCGCATTCTTCCCAGTCAAGAGTCCGACGCAGTCCGTACTGGTCCGGCGGCCGCGACAAAGATGGGGACTGAAAGAACTTTCGTCCGCTCTATCACCACGGCGAGCGAGGCCCTGGGACGGCTTACTGACGAACAGGCATGGCGAATAATCGCAGGGCTCCACTTTTCCGACGCGCTACTGGACGGACGCAGTATCCAGCTAATTCGATGGCAGAACCGGTCGCTCGATACGAGCCAGACGGCGCGACTGATCGGCAGATTTCAGGAAAATATTGCGTTAGACGCCGTGCGCAACGAGTACATCATGCGTCCCGTGATCTACGGGTTCATGATGACGGAAACCTATCGCGCCGATCTCGAAAAACTCAACGAAATAGTTTATTCGAAGTTGTTTTACACGTCGGGTTCTGATCAGTGGCTCGGTTTGATCTCACCCGACATGTACACGGCGCTGGACAACGGCGGCGTGATCAAGGGCCAGTAATTTTTTGACACGGATCACACGGATTTGGTACTCCTAGCCGTGTGATCCAATCCCTACTGCTGCTTCTTCTTCTGACGTTTCCTGTGTTCGCGCAAACGACGCAGGAAAAAGTGCGTGAGTACCGCCGCGCCAACGAGCATCAACTACTCCGCGAATACTTCGACTTTCTGTCGCTACCAAACGTCGCGAGCGACACGTCGAACATCCGGCGCAACGCCACGCGTATCATGGAGATGATGAAGCTGCGCGGATTGGAGCCGCGCCTGCTCGAAGCCGAGACGCCAAATGCTCCACCCGCTGTTTACGCCGAATGGAAAACGCCCGGCGCACAACGCACGCTGCTCTTCTACGCGCACTACGACGGACAGCCGACCGATCCAAAGCAATGGACCAACACCTTGCCGTGGGCCCCGGTGTTTCGTACCGCGGCACTTGAAGCGGGCGGACAGATCATGTTGGACGCCCCGGAGGCCGGCACGCCCATCAATCCTGAGTGGCGCATCTACGCGCGTTCGGCGTCGGACGACAAAGCGGGCGTGATGGCGATACTCACGGCCTTCGCCGCATTGCGGGAAAAACGCGTTGCACTGAACGCGAACATCAAGTTTTTCTTTGAAGGCGAGGAAGAGGCGGGTTCGCCGCATCTTGGCGAGATCATTCGCAAGCACAAGGATCTGCTGGCGGCGGATGCGTGGATCATCTGTGATGGACCAGTGCACCAGTCGGGTCGCAAGCAAGTCGTGTTCGGCGCTCGCGGCGATACGAATGTCGACGTCACTGTCTACGCCGCGAAACGTCCGTTGCACAGCGGTCATTACGGAAACTGGTCGCCGAATCCGGCGATGATGCTGGCGCGGTTGTTGGCGTCGATGAAAGACGACGACGGGCGCGTGACGATCGACGGGTGGTATTCCGACGTCGAACCGCTCGGTGAAGCGGAGCTGCGCGCGATTGCCGACGCGCCGAAGTATGACGAAGAGTTGAAGAAGCAGTTAGGACTCAAGCGCGTTGAAGGCGACGGGAAGTCGTTGATGGAATTGATCAATGTTCCTTCGCTGAACGTCAACGGGTTTGGCAGCGGAGATATCGGGGCGCTGGCGCGTAATGTTATTCCGACAACGGCCACTGCCGTGCTGGATCTACGGTTGGTGAAAGGTAATGAGCACAGTCGCCAGGTGCAGCGTCTCGTTGCTCACATCAAGAAACAAGGGTATCAGGTGATCGATCGCGAACCGACCGACGCCGAGCGCGGGCAATATCCGATGATCGCGCGCGTGAACGTTCGGCCTGGTGGTTACAACGCTGAACGGACGCGAATGGATTTGCCGATCTCTGTCGCGGTGATCGAGGCGGTGCAATCGACTACGTCCGACAAGATCGTGCTGCTGCCGACGTCGGGTGGCAGCTTGCCGCTATCGATCATCACCGAGAACCTGCGTACGGTGACGATGTCGGTGCCGATCGCGAATTACGACAACAACCAGCATGCAGAGAATGAAAACATTCGCTTGCAGAACCTTTGGGATGGGATTGAGACGTTCGCTGCGTTGATGACGATCAAGTAATCACAAAACGCAGATAAGCACAAAAGGCACAAAAAGCACAAAAGGCACAGAGAAGGTATGACTGTCAGGCACAGAGAAGAGTATGACTGTCAGGCACAGAGAAGGGTATGACTGTCAGGCACAGAGAAGGGTATTACTGTCAGCCACAGAGAAGGGTATGACTGTCAGGCACAGAGAAGGTATGACTGTCAGGCACAGAGAAGGGGGTGACTCTCAGGCATGGAGAAGGGGGGACTCTCAGGCATGGAGAGGTGTGACTCTCGCTGATTAAATCCCCTTTTGTGCCTTCTGTGCCTTTTGTGCTTTTTGTGGTTAAGTTGACTTCAGGTGTTAGAAACAACTTGTGCTATCGCAGGTGGTGGGCCAGCCGGCATGATGCTCGGACTGCTACTCGCGCGCGCCGGCATCGACGTCACCGTTCTCGAAAAGCATTCCGACTTTCTGCGCGACTTTCGCGGCGACACAATCCACCCCTCGACACTCGAACTGATGCACGAACTCGGCATGCTCGACGAATTTCTCGCGAGACCGCATCAGAAGCTGTATCGCCTCGCCGGACAAGTCGGCAACGACAGCATCCCGCTCGCCGACTTCTCGCACCTCCCAACGAAGTGCAAATTCATCGTCTTCATGCCGCAGTGGGACTTCCTCGACTTCCTCGCCGATCACGCAAAGACGTATCCGAACTTCCATCTGCTGATGAACGCTGAAGCCACAGATCTACTCCAGCAGAACGGTCGCATCACCGGCGTCGTCGCGAACACAAACGAAGGCCCGATAAACATCAACGCACATCTAACCGTCGGCGCGGATGGACGTCACTCAATCGTTCGTGAGCGCGCGGGATTGAAAGTCGAAGTGCTTGGCGCGCCGATCGACGTTCTCTGGTTTCGCTTGTCGCGCAAACCCGACGACCCAACGCAAGTGATCGGACGTTTCGCCGGCGGCAAGATCATGGTGATGCTGAATCGCGACGACTACTGGCAATGCGGTTTCGTCATCCCGAAAGGAACTTTCGAGTCGCTGAAACAGCGGGGGCTCGAGATGTTTCACCAGGATCTCGTCAGCATCGCGTCGTTCCTCAAAGATCGAGTGCAGGAAATCCACGATTGGGACCAGGTAAAACTGTTGACCGTCGCCGTCGATCGTTTGACGACGTGGTATCGAGAAGGACTGCTATGCATCGGCGACGCGGCGCATGCGATGTCACCAGTCGGCGGCGTCGGCATCAATCTCGCGATTCAGGACGCAGTGGCGACGGCAAACATCCTGACGAAGCCGTTATTAAAAAAATCCGTGCTGCCTTACGATTTGCGCCAGGTGCAGGAGCGAAGATCATTTCCCACGCAAATGACCCAAGCCATGCAGGTGTTCGTTCAGAAACGCGTGCTCAGTCGCGCCCTCGGAGCGACGCTCACCTCGGCGCCGTGGTTTCTCAAACTCTTCCGCTGGTTTCCATTTCTCCAACGAATTCCCGGTTACCTCGTCGGCATCGGATTCAGACCAGAACACATCAACAAGCCCTAAAACTTTGGACTTAGACCAGGGATCGGTGTAATTTTAGTCGCTCTTTCTCTCCCTAACGCTTGCTCTTGAAGGGGGACCACCAATGAATGCAAAGCCGTTTGTCTCACTGGTACTGTCGTTGTGTGTCTTCTCGCCGGTCCTGTCACAAAAACCAGCCGATGACGACGTCGTAAGAATCACGACGAACCTGGTCCAGATCGACGCGATCGTCACGAAAGACGGAAAGAACGTACCCAATCTTAAGCCCGAGGATTTCGAGATCTTCGAAGACGGCCGCAAACAAACAATCACGAGCTTTGCTTACATCTCGAACGTCCCGGCTACGGCAACAGCCCCGACCACCGAAGGCGATAAATCGGTTCCCGTCACACCTTTGAAACCGGGCGACCCGCGACGCACGATCGCGATCGTCGTCGACGATCTCGGTCTGTCCGCGGAAAGCATCAGCGACGTGCGACGCCAGTTGCGCAAGTTCGTCAACGAGCGAATCCAACCGTACGATCTGGTCGCCATCATCCGCACCGGATCGCAGATCGGCGCCTTGCAACAGTTCACAAACGATAAACGTCTGCTCCTGCGCGCGGTGGACCAGTTGCGCTGGAACGCTTGCAGCCGTGTGGGCGTGAACGTCCTGCCTCCATCACAACAGATAATGGAACTGGGTACTACCGAGAATGTTTGCGGCGGCTTCTCTTTCTTTTCAACGATGCGAGCGCTGCGAACGATCATCGACGGCATGGCGGAAATACCGGGGCGCAAGTCGATGATGATCCTCTCGGACAGTCTGCCGACTGAGAGTCAAGACTCGGGATTCTTCAACCTCGATCCGCAGTCGCCGCTCAATGACCGAACGAACCGGGTCATCGCGTTGCAGAGAGTTGCGGAAAAAGCCATTCGCGCCTCTGTCGTGATTTATGCAGTCGATACGCAGGGTTTGCAGACCACGGGTATCACGGCCGCGGATCGCTTCACCGGAAATGCTCGCACCGTTGGCGCGCAAATGAATGCGATGGTCGCTGCTCGTTCGCGCGTTTTGTTTGACCGCCGCGCCGGCGGTGAGCTGATGGCCCGTCAAACCGGCGGGTTTCAGGTCAAGAATTCGAACGACTTCAAACTCGAACGCATTCTCGAAGAGCAAAACGGTTACTACCTGATCGGCTACCGTCCGACCGACGAGACTTTCAACAAGAAATTTCATCGCATCACTGCCAAGGTGAAGCGCTCGGGGATGTCGTTGCGAACGCGTTACGGTTTCTTCGGTTACAGCGAAGAGGACGACGTCAGGAAGCCGCAATCGAAGACCAACCTCGCGCTGTCGTCTCCGTTTGGAGCGCAGGACATCGACCTCGAATTCACCGCGTTCTTCGCGAACGACAAGGTCGCCGGCTCGGTGATTCGATCGTTTCTTTATCTCGACGCTAAAGACCTGACGTTTGTGCAGGCGAACGGAAAATACGAATCGCATCTCGAATTGCACGGCGTGATCTTTGGAGACAATGGCACGGTCGCAGATCAGATCAGGCACGAGGCCGTGATGAGTTTGCCTGAGGCGGATTACCAGCGCGCCGTGCGCGAAGGGATTCGCATCAGGTTCGATATGCCGGCCAGGAAGCCCGGCGCGTATCAACTGCGCGTTGCGGCGCGTGACACTGCGTCGTCACGCATTGGTTCGGCGGGACAGTTTGTCGGCGTGCCGAATCTGAAAAACAAGCGGCTGGCTGTTTCGGGAATCGTTTTGCGCGGCGTAACGGACGTCGCGGAAACGGACACGAGCGGCGTCGCGTCGGTGAGTCCGGCGTTCCGGCATTTTGTGGCGAACTCGGAGATGCAATTCGCGCTCGTCATCTACAACGCGGGGATCGATCCGGCGGCCGGCCGTCCAAATCTTGTCATGGAAACCAAACTATTCCGCAATGACAAGCGTGTTCAATCGTATTCGGCGGTGCCGGTCGACATGACGAATCAACCGGATCTGCAACGAATCTTCGCCACGCGGATCGTACAGCTCGGCGCAAACCTCGAACCCGGGCATTACTACCTGCTGGTCGAGATCACCGACAAAACAACCAGGGACAAGGAGCCCCCGATCGCACAGTGGATAGACTTCGAGATCGTCAAGTGACTACGGAGAGGAAAATGAAAACAATCACCAGTCTGGTAATGCTTTTACTTCTTTGCTCGGCGCCGGCTTGCGCGCAGGACATGTCCAGCCATTCGAATCATGCTACCGCGCCGGCTGCGGACACTAACGAGACGCAGGAATGGGCCAGGCAACGTCTGGCCAAATCGTCGCGCCATCAGGAGTGGGTGAAGATCAAGAACGGCGCGCGTGAAGTGAACAGTTTCGTCGTGTATCCGGAAGTGAAGAACAAAGCTACCGCGGTGATTATCATTCACGAGATCTTCGGCATGACCGACTGGGTGCAGAGCCTCACGGATCAATTGGCGGAGGCGGGTTACATCGCGATCGCGCCGGATCTGCTGTCGGGTATGGGACCAAACGGCGGGGGCACGAGTTCACTCACCGGCAACAACGCGGTCGGCCAGGCCATTCGCGATCTTCCGCCGGACCAGATCACTGCTGATCTCAACGCCGTTGCCGCGTACGTTTCCAAGCTACCCGCGTCGAACGGTAAGATCGTCGTCACTGGATACTGCTGGGGTGGAAGCCAATCGTTCCGCTACGCGACCAACAATCCCAACCTCAAAGCGGCGTTTGTTTTCTACGGATCGGCGCCTTCGGCAACGGCACAGGGACAAGATCCATGGCAGCCTGACAAGACTGCATTGGCGAAAATTCAAGCGCCCGTTTATGGTTTCTACGCCGGCAACGACGCTCGCATCAACGCCACACTTCCCGCAACCGCCGCCGCAATGACCGAACTGAAAAAGACATTCGATCAAGTGACGTATGAAGGCGCAGGACACGGATTCATGCGCGCCGGCGACGCGCCGGAACCAGTCGCGCCACAACCGAAAGGCGAGAAAGAGGCCGACGACAAGGCCGCCGCTGACTATCAAAAATCGCTGACGCAGTGGAAGGCAAACAAGAAAGCGCGCGACGAAGCGTGGGCGAGATGGAAAAAAATATTGGCTCGTATCTAGCGTTTGAAACAGACCAGGTAGTAACCACAAAAGGCACAAACGAAGCCCACAAAAGGCACAAATAAGAATCTTGGCGGTTTCCTGCCTCGGGCTTTGACTTGTGTCTTTTGTGGGCTTCGTTTGTGCCTTTTGTGGTTACTTACTCAGTACTTCGCGGAAGAACTCAACCGCGCGCGGATCGCCGGATTCACCCAACGAACGAATCGCCTGCTTGCGTATCTGCTGGTTCGGATGCGTGCGCGCGATCTTTATCAACAGCGGCACCGACTCATCGGAGCGCCGTTCGCTGATCGCCCGCACAGCCTGCATCTGCACCTCGACGTTTGCGTCATTGCTCTGCGCGGTCTGACTCAGAAACTCGAAACTGCGTTTCCCAACGCGCTCCCCCAACAAGCGAATCGCCTGCCGCCGCACGTCGACTGCGGTGTCGTTACTCCGCGCGACCTCAAACAGCTTGTCCTCGACGCGTGTGCTCTTCGTCTCCGATAACGACTGCAAGACCGAGCGCTTCACATCCACCGACTGTTCCGAATCAAACAACTTCAGCAGATCGTCGACCGCCGCTTCCCCACGTTCGCCAAGAACGCGAATCGCCTGCTTGCGCAACTCCGGATTCGGATCGGTGCGCGCAACTTCCATGAGCCGCGCCTGTGCTTTCGGGCTTTTCGTTTCCGCCAGCGCTCGCAACGCATTGCGTTTGACGTCGAGCTGCGGATCGTTCGCGTAGATCTTCATCAACTCGTCAACAGCGTCTTCGCGTTCGAACTGTCCCAACCGCCGCACGGCAGTGCCACGCGTTTCCCAATCGGCATCGTTCTTCGCCACACTGAGCAGAAAAGTGAACGCCTGCGGCTTCTCGAAAACACTGTGAGATGCTGCCGACACGATGCTGCGGCGCAGTTCGGCGTCTTTCGCGGATTCGAACAAACCTTGAAGCAGCGCCACGCCGCCGCGTTCTTTGCTCTGGCCAATCGCATGAGCCGCTGAACGGCGCAGTTCCT
>DATANW010000503.1:0-4622 GCA_036266055.1 Pyrinomonadaceae bacterium
TATAAGACGCCGTGGCTCGCGTTGAACTTTATCGTTCCGCTGGCGTTGATTGCCGGTTATGTGATCCAGGTAATCTGGGAGCTCGAGCGCGGGCAGATCCGGATCGTGGCGATCGTGTTCCTCATTGCCGTCGGCGTAAGCACGTATCAGATGATCGATCTGAACTTCATCAACTACGATAACGACAGTGCCTACTATGTTTACGTTTACGCGCACACGCGACGTGGCACACTCGACCTCGTTCGTAACATCGAGCAGATCGCCAGGGAGCGGGATGGTGACCAAACAGGGATTACAATTGTCAGTCCTGACTACTGGCCCTTGCCGTGGTATCTGCGCGACTACAGCCACACCGCTTATTTCGGGCAGATGTCGCAGTCTACCGAGCCTCTGATCGTCGCGCGCGAGGACCAGAAAGCGCTCATGGATGCGAATTTTGGTGAGCTTTACCGGATGGTGCCGTCGAACGACGCAAGTGGCAGTTTTGAATTACGCCCCGGCGTTCGCCTGCTCCTCTACGTCCGGCGCAATCGTCTCTAGCGTTCAAGAGGCACACCGGTTTAAGCGCTCGCGACTAAACTCGGTTATCGCTTCATTAACGAATACCCACTTCATGTTGTGGTTGACATTCTAAGCGGCTCGCACTTATAGTGGCTCACCCGTCGTAAGTTCTTCCGCGACTCGCTCTCGAGCCGCGAAGCTGGCCAAACCCGAGCTGTTTAGAGCTGATGTTTAAACTGCAACGCCTGGAAATCACTGGGTTCAAATCCTTCGCCGATTACACCGAAATAATCTTTACCGGAGACGGTATCACCGCCATCGTCGGTCCAAACGGCTGCGGCAAGAGCAACGTCGCTGACGCCATCGCCTGGGTCCTCGGCGAACAGCGCGTTAAGCACCTGCGCGGCGGCGAGATGAAAGACGTCATCTTTCAGGGCTCGCGAAACCGTTCGCCGAGCGGCATGGCCGAAGTCGTCATGCACCTCCTGCGCGATGAGGTCGACACACCCGAACCGGACATCGATGATATCGATTCCAAGCTCGAGAAGATCGATGAACAGTTGGTCGAATCCGTGTCAGAAACGACTACTGAGAACACGGATGACGCCGGTCAAACGGATCCCCAAAAACCTTCACACAAGCGACATTGGCGCCGCCGCAATCTCGCGCTGGAATTCGCGCCGGGCGAAGCCGTTTCCGTCACGCGCAGACTCTATCGCTCCGGTGAGAGCGAGTATTTGCTGAACGACAAAATCTGCCGCCTGCGCGACATTCAGGATCTGTTCTCCGGCACCGGACTCGCCGGCGGTCACTACGCCATCATCGAACAGGGACGTATCGGCCAGATTCTTTCGGCGAAGCCGATGGACCGCCGCACGATCATCGAAGAGGCGGCGGGGATTACGAAGTTTCGCGTGCGGCAACGCGCGACCGAAGCGCGTCTCGAATCTGCTCGCACCAATCTCTCGCGCATCTCGGACATCGTTGCCGAGATCGATCGTCAGGTGAACAGTCTGCGCCGCCAGGCCGCCAAAGCACGTCGTTACGGTGTGCTGCGCGAAGAGCTGCGCGAACTGCTGCGACACGTCTACGTCGCCGAAGATCGCAAGCTCGCTTCCGTCCTCGACGATACAAACTCGAAGCTCTCCGAAGTCAACGAACTCGAACTCGCCATCGCCGGCGATCTCACGCAACGCGAGGACGCAGCGCGCGCGGCAACGCAGGAAGCCCGCAACCTGGAAGACGAGCTATCAAACGTGCGCGCAGCCGCCGCCGAAGCGGTGCTGCAACGCGATCGCCAGGCGCGCGAATGCGTCTACCAGCAGGAACAATTAAACGAGATCGAAAAGCGACGCGGTGAAGTCACGGCGGAGATCGAAGCTCTGACCTCGCGATTGGTTTTGATCGAAGCGGAATGTTTGCGGCTCCAGCAGGAAGATGCGCGTCTGCGCGAGGAAGCAGACCGCAGCGCTTCGGAATTGCGCACCGCCGAAGAGTCGTACGCCGGGAAACTCTCTGACGCCACGGCCGCCGAAGCTGAGATCGAAAGCGCTCGCGCCGAACTGCTCTCGCAAACCGCGATCGCCGAACGGGTGCGCGAGATTGCGCGGCAGCTCGAAAGCACGCTCGAACGTCTCGGTCAACAGGCGGAAGGTCTCGCGCGCGAAGGCGATCGCGCCGCCAGTCAACACGCCGAACGAAAACTCGAAGCCGAACAACTCGCGCGCGAATTAAGCGAAGCACGGGCGCGCGTTGCGCGTCTGCAAGCCGAGCGCGAAACGGCGGTAGACGCCGTGGTCCGCGGACACGAAGCAGTCAGCGATACGGAAGCGCAACTGACGCGAGTGCGCGACGAATACTCACGCGCCAGTCATCGTCTCGAGAGTCTCAAGGAGTTGGATCACCGTCGCGCTTACTATTCGCCCGCGGTGCAACTCGTTTTCACGTCCGACGACACGCCGCGAAGTTTTCACTTCATCGGCACGCTGGCTGATGCTCTGAACGTCGACGCCAAGTGGGAACGTGCAGTTGAAGGTGTGCTCGGTTCGTCGTTGCAGTCGATCGTCGTGCCGACGCCTGACGATGCGGTGCGTGCCGCGCAATGGCTGCGAGAAAACAACGGTGGTCGCGCGAGCTTCCTCGTCGCGGGTCTGCACGGCGGCAGCGACGAAGCCGAGGGGGCAAGGGCTTTGTTAACAACCACCCTCGCTTGCCGTCTCGAAGAACGTCCCGCGTTGGCGAACGGTCAGGCTGAGAACTTCCGCGACGACCTGCACATTTCGGATCTGCTCGGCGCGCCGCAGCAACTCGTCACCGTTCTCAAACGCACCCTGCCGGAGAAGATGAACGCGCGGCTGGCCGCGAACCTCGACGATGCGATGCTTCAGTCGATCGCTACCGGCGAGACGTACGTCACATTAAACGGCGACTGGATCGCCAGCGGACAGTTTGTCAGCGCCGGCGACGCGCGCGATCCGGAAGAAGGGGCAGGATTACTCGCGTTCAAACGTGAGCTGCGTGAGCTTGAAGCGCGCGCGCTGGCGCTGGCTGCCGAAGTTGAAATTGCGGGCGCAGCGGCGCGAGAAGCCCGTACGCGTCTCGTCGGTCTTGAAGACGCTGTCGTCTATTTAAACGAAGCAATCGGCCGCGAAGAACGCGAGGCGATGCAGCAGCAACTGACGGTCAGCGGGCTCGAACAGGAAGTCGAACGGGCTGAGCGCCACATGCGCGTCGTGGGCCAGGATTCGTTGCGCGTCGAAGAGGAGCGCATCGACATCGAGCAGCGCCGCGCGAACGCGTTGATCGAAGCTGAAACCGCCGAAGCTGCCCGGGAAGCCGCTGCTGACAACGTGATTCGCGCCTCGGCACTGTTGACCGATCTTCGCCGCGAAGCGGAACTCGAAAGCGAGTCGCTCGCGGGACAGCGTGCGGCCGCCGCCGCTGCCGCCGAACGACGTCGCAGCACGACCGCGGAACTGCGTCGCATCGAAGGCGAACTCGCAGACTTCGCCGCGCGCGTGCAACGTCACCGCATGGACCTCGCGGAAATGGATGGCCGCGCCGAAGAGCTAAAACTTTCCATCGCCGATCTCGAATTCAAAGCCAGCACCGTCGCCAGCGATCGCGCTCGCGAAGAAGAGCAGATCAACGATCTTTCGAACCGCTTGCAGCAGGCGCGCCGGCAGGCGGACGAATGTTCGACCGAGTTGTCTGAGCTCAACCGCCAGGCAGCGGAAGTTCGTGATTCCCGCGCCGGTCTTGAAGTGCAACGCGCCGAAGCCCAAGCGAGGCAAACATTCGTTCACGAAAACTGCCAAACCGAGTTGGGCCAGTCGCTCGAGGAAATAGCGAGCGAACGGCAACTGCCGGAAGAGTTCGATCTCGACGCGAGTCACAAACGAGTCGACGAGCTGCGCACGCGGCTCGAAGGCTTTGGCGGCGTCAACATGATGGCGCTCGAAGAGCTGGCGGAAGCGGAAGAGCGTCTGTTGTTCCTGACCGTTCAGCGACAGGACATCATCGAAGGCATCTCCGCGACGGAAGAAGCGTTACGCGAGATCAAACGTCGTTCGCGCGAGCGTTTCCGGCACGCGTTCGAACAGATCAACAAGAACTTCAGCGCGCTGTTCCTCGAGTTGTTTGGCGGCGGGCGCGGTGAGATGAGCTTGATCGATGCCGACGACGTGCTCGAGTCAGGCATTGACGTGGTGGCCCAACCTCCCGGAAAACGTTTGCAGAACGTGTTGTTGCTGTCGGGCGGCGAGAAGGCGATGGCCGCGCTGGCGCTCGTGTTGGGCATCTTCCACTACCGGCCCGCGCCGTTCTGTCTGCTGGACGAAGTCGACGCGCCACTTGACGAAGCGAACGTGGGACGCTTTACTGATAAAGTCCTTCAGATGGCCGCTGACACGCAGTTCATCGTGATCACGCACAACAAGCGGACCATGGAGATGGCGCGCGCCCTTTACGGCGTGACGATGGAGGAGGCAGGCGTTTCGAAGTTAGTGTCGGTAAAATTTGAGTGAGTAAACAAAAGTCATTTACGCAAGGCCTCCCCGCCGCGCTCCTGATTTTGGGCGCGGCGATTTTTACTTATGCGCAGAATGGGGGACCGTCGAAAC
>DATANW010000504.1:0-5216 GCA_036266055.1 Pyrinomonadaceae bacterium
CTCAGACCGATGATATCGCCCGGTTTGAGTCCTTTATCTTTTACAGTTTGCGACTTGAGTTGTTCCGGACTGATCTCCCCCACGTAACCGAGCACGTGGGCCAACGAACCGTCCGCCGGATAACGACGCTGGGGTTGTTGCTCGACACGCAGCTCGGGAAATTCGAGCGTGTGCGCTTCAACCCAGGCGATGTCACCGGGCGTCGCACCCTGCTTGACCGGGATCGATTCGAACGCGGGCTGCGTCTTAACAAAATCAAAGCGCTCTTTCAGGATCTCTTTTTCAACTGTCAAACCTTCCGCGAGTGGTTCGATGAGCGCGTACAAATCTTTGCCTTTGACGTCCTCGCGAGACAGGATCACGTTATAGATCGGACGCGAGTCGACCAGCACTCTTCCTTCGCGATCGAAGATGACGCCGCGGGGTGCGGGAATCGGCAGACGCCGTCGCCGCTGGTTCTCGGCGATGTCGGCGTAGCGGGCGCCGCGGACCACCTGCAACACGTAAAGCCGCACGCTCAAGAGACCGAGCATCACTATGACCAGGGCCTGCACGAACCTGAGCCGGGCGCGAAGGTTTTGAGATGAGTCTTCGAACTTCATTGACTTAACTCCAATAGACGCATACCACGGATTTATCTTCTGCGCAATGACCCTGTTGAGCGGCGCGCGACGCGGCGTCGAGTGGCGAACTGCCGGCGCTGGGAGGAGCGTTCGGCGACGATCGAATCGATCAGGTAAAGCACCAACGTTCCCACGATCGTCGTGGCGATCAGCTTGTAAGAGATCGTCTGTACCAGCGGTACGGTGGGCGGGTAGCCGAACAGCCGGTGACTGAAGACGAAGATCAGCGAATCAAGCACGGTGGCGGCGGCCAACATTGGAATCCGGAGTAGCGGGTTTTCCAGGTTTACCTTCGTCGCCGCGAAGTAGATGATGTAGGCCGTTAAGGTCTTCGAAAATCCGCTGGCGCCAATAAGCGCTCCGCTTTGCGCGTCAACGATCATTCCCGCCAGCGTTGCGACGACCAGCGCTTGCCACGCTTCGCGTTGCAGCGCGAGGTAAACGACCAGCACCAGCGGGAAGTCGATGTAAGCCAGCGGCAGCCAAACCATGCGCAACGTAAGCTGCAACGCAATGGAAGCGATCAGAATTGCGGCTAACTTGAGCTGAGGCATAGCTAAGAGATTGTCGATTGGCGATTGCCGGTTGCCAATTGGCAGCAACGGGAACTCACGCTATATGGGAAACGGTTAGACTTCACCGCAAGTCGGCAATTGGCAATCGCCAATCGGCAATGTTCCTTACTGCTTCCCGGGCTTTTCAACATTTGGCAGGGTCTCTTGGGGGGCAGAACGTTGAGGAGCGCGATAAAGCAGCACGGCCACCTCCTCCAAATGGTCGAGCTGTGCGCCGGGCTGAATCAGAATCTGATGGGCCTGCGTTGCCGTGCCGTTTTTAACCTCGACAACTCGTCCCACGTTCAAACCGGGCGGGTAGATTCCGTCCTGCCCGGTCGTCATTACGGTGTCGTTTACCTGTACTTTCTCGAGACCCGAGACGTAACGCATCTCGATAAGCCCGACGCCGAGATCGGCGCGTCCGCGAACTGAACCAAGTGCTCCCGACTCACCCAACTGTCCAACTACCGCTCCCGCGCCTGCTTTCTCGTCAGTGATCAGCATCACTTGTGCCGCAAACGGACTGACGCTGATCACGCGACCGACGATTCCGCCGCCCGTCACCACCGGCATGTTCACGGCAACGCCTGACGTGCTGCCGACGTTGATCGTGATGGTATTGAACCAGACCGACGGGTCGCGCGCGATCACGCGGGCCGGAACTGACTTCACTTGGGTTTGTTCGTTGAGGTGGAGTAACGCTTTGAGACGCTCGTTTTCAGACTCAGCCCGACGGGCGTTGTTCAGTTCCGCTTCCAAAGCGCTGACGCGCTGTTTCAACTGCTCGTTTTCCTGGGCGGCGCCACGGAAGTTCCAGATCTGCTGAAAGAAACCGGAGGTTGCGCCACTCGCTTTGGATGAGGCGTTTTGGAGCGGCGAGGCCAAAGTCTGTGTCCAGACGCGGATAATCTTCTGCTGTCCATCGGCGTCGCGGGCGTCGACGGCCATGACGATGAAGTTGAGTACTAGTAATGAGATGAGCCAAAGGGGAGCGCGCTGGCGAATCTCTTTTTGTGTGCGAACCGAAGCCATTGCGTAATCCGTGGCTTTTACATACCACTCGTCATCGTGTTCTCCCACTTCACCCGTTTGAGCAGGTCGAAGTCGGAGAGCATCTTTCCGGTCCCCAGTACAACCGAGGCCAGCGGATCGTCAGCTAGCGAAACCGGCAGCCCCGTTTCGATCGATAGTCTCTTGTCGAGATTCTTCAACAGTGCGCCGCCGCCGGTCAGTACGATACCGCGTTCGACGATGTCCGCCGAGAGTTCCGGCGGCGTTCGTTCGAGCGCAACGCGAACGGCGTTGATGATCGTCGAGATCGAATCCGCGAGCGCCTCGCGCACTTCTTCGTCAGTGATCGTGATCGTCTTCGGAATACCCTCGATGAGGTTGCGTCCTCTGACTTCGTACGAAAGTGGCTCGTCGAGTGGATAAGCAGAGCCGAGTTCGATCTTGATTGCTTCCGCCGTCCGTTCGCCGATCAACAGGTTGTACTTGCGCTTGATATACTGAATGATCGCCTCGTCCATTTCATTGCCGGCGACGCGTACCGCCCGCGAGTAGACGATGCCGCTCAAACTGATGACCGCGATGTCAGTCGTGCCGCCGCCGATGTCGACGACCATATTGCCATGCGGCTCAGTAATGGGAAGACCGGCGCCGATCGCCGCGGCCATTGCTTCTTCGACGAGATAAACTTCGGAAGCCTTGGCCCGATACGCCGAGTCTTCAACCGCACGCCGTTCGACTTGGGTGATCTCCGAGGGAATTCCGATCACGACTCGAGGACTGACCCACGTCTTTCCGTTATGGGCCTTGCGGATGAAGTGCTGCAACATCTTCTCGGTGACTTCGAAGTTGGCGATGACGCCATCCTTCATCGGTCTAATCGCGACGATGTTTCCGGGGGTTCGGCCCAACATATCTTTAGCGTCGCGGCCAACGGCCTCGACCTGGTTGGTTACCTTATTAATGGCGACGATGGAGGGTTCTGAAACGACAATGCCGCGTCCCTTCGCATACACCAGGGTATTTGCCGTCCCCAGATCGATAGCCAAATCGCTGGAAAACAGACTGAAGATAGATTTAAAAGCCACTAGACTTATTCACTTCCCGTGGTTGTAGTTTGGAACTTCGGGCGGGATCGGCGGTAAAGCTCGAACATTTCCGACCTCCTACAATACACCGTGACAGCGCGAGCCGTAAACGGGAAACTTTACACTACGTTAGGGCTATCGGTCGAGCTACTACTTAAATTAGATCGCTTGATCGATTTATGCGGGATTCAAGTTCTCGATGTCGGCTTCGATGCTGAGGAATTCTGGGACCACCGGATCGCGCGAGGTCGCGAGGTCGGCGGCGAATCGCACGCAGTTCTTGTTGGCAGCTTTCGCTTCGTACATGGCGGTGTCAGCGCAAGCTATCAGTTGCTGCGGCGACGACGCGTGCTTCGGAAACGCAGCGACACCGAAACTGGCAGTCATCGAGAGTTGTAAACGACGTCCGCCCGTAAACGTGTGTCTCAGGATCTTCTGTCGAATACGTTCCGCAACCTGGCCCGCCAGCTCGGTTCCCGTGTCGGGTAACACGATTACAAACTCGTCGCCGCCGTAACGCGCGACCGCATCCGTATCGCGAATCGACGAGAGAATCACGGCGGCCATTTCCATCAACACATGCGACCCGACGAGGTGGCCGTGGGCGTCGTTGACGTGCTTGAAGTCGTCGAGGTCGATGAACAGCGCGGCGACGCTTGTTCCGTAGCGACGTGCGCGCCGGATCTCGTTCAGCAGGAACTGACGCAGGTAACGCGCGTTGTGCAGTTTCGTGAGGTCGTCGGTTTGCGAGAGACGTTCGGCTTCCGCGATGCGCACCGCGTTCGCGAGCGCCGACGCGATCGGCAGCGATAGCGAATCGAGTAATGCGACCTCGGGTTTCTTGAAAGCGCGCGAACCACTGCCTTCGCGAATGCCTTCGAGCACGCCGAGTATTCGTTCGCCACAGATCAACGGCACCGCCACGACGAACTGTCCGCGCTCTTTCTTCTTCACGATTCCCATTCCGGCTGCAGCGCGTTTCGCGGATCTGGTTTCGGAACCAAGCGGGAGATCGGATTCGCCGGTTAATCTTCGTCGCCATTCTTCTTCAGTCTTGACGCTGCTCGGCTGTCCGGGTTTTCGAACCGCGATTGCTTCGAGTCGCAACGCTTCGACTCCCTTTCCTTCCGAGAAGAGATAGATGGCCCAACGGTCGGCGCGAACGAGTCGTTCGAGTCCAGCCAGCGCACTGTTCGCCGCACCATTCTGATCGCCGATGAAGTGCAACGAAGCGACCAGGTCGAAAGCCGCGCGCAAATGGCTCGCCTTGATCTTGGCGGGAAGCGACGACGATCCGGTTTCGGCCGGCGTGTCCTCAGGTTCGTCAAGACCCAGCTCTTCCGTGCCGTTTGCTTCGATCTCGCGCAGCAGCGCGGGGAGTTGGGCCGACTTGTCGGCGATCGCGAGAAAGCCCAAACGTTTCAACGTCTGGCTATCAAGACTGCGAAGATTGAGACTCTGGTAACCGTTCGTGTGTCGGCGGCACGCGACGAGCGGCGCTCCGGGCCAAAACGCCCGCGCATGATCGATCGCAGTGTGCAGTTCGACCAGGTCCGCACCGGGCACGACTTCATACAACACGGCGAGAGGCGGTGGAATCTCGGAGGTACCCGCTGTTTGGTTCTTCTTCTGTTGAGCCAGCGCAACCTCGACTTCAACTTCGCGCAGACCTTCGATCAGTGTCTTTACACCCGCAGCACGCAACGCCTCGATCAACTCGTAGGCAGGTGCTTCGTGAGCATCAGTCAATAGAATTACGTGACTCGACACCGCTGCTGGTCCTCGCTAGTCGCCGCGTGCAACGCGGCCTGAAAGTGCAACTTTGTACTGGCTGCTGTTCCCCTGTGAATCCTGCGCTTCGACGGCAATCTCGCGTGTCGCTCGCGCAGCACTGACCTGGATCTGAAATGTGCCATCGCTCGCAACCGCCGTTTCACGAC
>DATANW010000505.1:0-15978 GCA_036266055.1 Pyrinomonadaceae bacterium
ACCACTGCCGCTGACAGACCAACGGGTGCTGAATTCCTGCGCCGGATCTCCGGTGGCCTTGAAGTAGACAACATCGCCGGCGCGTGCACTCTTCGCGCCCGCCGTGATCGAAAGGCTACGGAGATTGCTCTTGATCACGGAGATTGGGATTTTTGTGGTCGCGGATCCGGCCGCGGCGGTGATGACGGCCTTGCCCGGACCGACGCCCGTAACAACACCACCGGCGTCGACCGTCGCCACGCTCGCGTTGTCGGAGGTCCAGCTGATGGGCACTCCGGTACGCGGAACCCCATTCAAAACACGTGTCACGGCGTTGATCTGCATGCTGTCGCCGACGACGAGCGGCGTCTTCATCGGAGTCAGTTCGATAGCGTTGATGCTGGGCGGCTTCACCACGAAAGTCGTCAGCGCCGGCACGCCTCCGACGATGGCGCCCACCGTAACCTGCCCCGTTCCGAAGAGCTTCACCTTTCCATCGTCGTCGACAGCTGCGATATCGAATGGCCCTGCGAAGTACGTTGACGGCTTTTCGCTCACCGTTTTTCCTGCCGCATCGGTCGCAACGACGGTGACCTGCACCTGCTGACCAACCTCCGCCTCCTTCACCGGCACCGACACCTGTACCGTCTTCACGACGGTAGCAGTCGAGGCACCAGAGTTCGCCTGTTGAGCGGATGTGTTGTAAGAAATGAGTAGGGCGACAGCGATCAGCGCCAGAAGGGAAGTTTGGGTCTTCATAGTGGGGAGATTGTAGGAGGTTCGACGATAGAGGGCAAAATACCCTCCACTACGAGCCTATCGAAGCTCCTTATTACTATCGAAGCTCCTTATTAAAAGAACCTTGCCCTCCACGAACCGGATGAACTAGATTGTTAGTGATCCAGCCCCTGACCTCGCTACGGTTTCAATGAAACGGAGACACAGATGATCCAGCAGCTTTGGGACAGCTTTATCATGCTGATTCCCGTGTTTTTCCTGCTTACGATGATTTTTGGGGCGGGGTTTTATATCGGTCAGTTAGCAAGAGAGAACGATAGTCACATCAAGCGCGACTTCAGCTTTAGTAATAATTCTTTAGCGTCATCCGGGCTGAGGGAGGCAGAAGCAACACGTATCTCTTCGATAACTTTTTGGTTGACGAGATCAAAGAGAGACGCTTGCGCCGCGGCTTTGCGTCGCCCGGCGAGGGTTGTTGCTTTTTCTAAGGCACTGTTACCAGCCGCTGCTTTAACAGATATTGGTTGTTCATTTACCTCTTCTTCAGCAAACACGTCTAACTCATAACGCTCCAACCGCGCCAACACTTCACGCGCATTCGCCAACACCGCCGGCGGCAAGCCGGCCAATCGCGCCACTTCAATTCCATACGACTTCGACGCGCGTCCGCGTTCGAGGCGGTGCAGGAACACGACTTCACCTTCACGCTCCGTCGCAGTGATCTGATAGTTCTGCGCGCCCGGCAAACGCTCGGCGAGTTCAGTCAACTCGTGATAGTGTGTGGCAAACAACGTCTTAGCCGCATGATCAGGCGAGTCGTGCAAGTACTCCGCGACAGCCCACGCGATCGACAAACCGTCGAACGTCGCCGTACCGCGCCCGATCTCATCGAGCAGCACGAGCGAACGCGGTGTCGCGCTGTGCAGGATCGCGGCGGTCTCCGTCATTTCGACCATGAACGTCGAACGTCCGCGCGTCAAATCGTCCGAAGCACCGACCCGTGTCCAGATCCGATCGAGCAACGGCAGTCGCGCGCGTTCGGCGGGAACAAAACACCCGGTCTGCGCAAGGATGCAGATGATCGCGGTCTGCCGCAGAACGGTGCTCTTGCCGCCCATGTTTGGACCAGTGATGATCAGCAAACGATCGGTCGAGTTGTTGAGATGGATACTGTTCGGCACGAACGGCTCGTCGATAAACACCTCGATCACGGGATGTCGGCCCTGAATGATCTCCAAAACGTCGCCGTCGTGAAGCTCGGGCCTGACATATCTCCGTCGGGCGGCAGTTTCCGCGGACGAAGCGAGCGCATCGAGCGCCGCGAGCGCGCGTGCCGTCATTTGAATGCGTTTAGTCTCGGCGGCGATTTGTCGACAGACGTCGGTGAAAAGCTCCGTCTCGAGTTGGACGATGCGTTCTTCCGCACCGAGAACTTTCTTTTCCCAGTCGCGCAACTCAGGAGTGGTGAAGCGTTCGGCATTCGCGAGGGTCTGGCGCCGTTCGTATTCGACCGGGACACGCGTTGCGTTCGCTTTCGACACTTCGATGAAGTAACCAAACACGCCGTTGAAACGAATTCGCAGATTGTTAATCCCGCTGCGACCGCGTTCGGTCGCTTCCAGCGTGGCGATGATCTGTTTCGCATTGCGACTGATGGAACGAAGTTCGTCGAGCTCGGGCGAGTAACCATCGCGAATGACGCCGCCGTCTACGACTTTCACCGGTGGGTCGTCGTTAATCGATCGGCCAATCAAGGAACGAATATCGGGAAGTTCATCGCTGTTTTCGGCGAGCACTTCGAGCAACGAGGATTGAAGTCCCGTCAACACTTCACGAATCGCGGGTACTTGATCCAACGACCGCAACATCGCTACGAGATCGCGTGGCGTGGCCGAGCCCAGGCTGATCCGACCGATGACGCGTTCGAGATCCGAAACTTCTTTCAAGCGCGCGCGCAACTTGTCGCGACGCATCTGTGAGGCAAACAACTCTTCAACTGCCGCCAGCCGCGCCTCGACTTCGCCACGCTTCACACACGGTCGCAGCAACCACGAACGCAGCAGCCGCGCGCCCATCCCCGTGACTGTTTCGTCGAGCACCTGTAGCAGCGAACGCCCGCTACCACCCGCCAGCGATTCAACCAGTTCGAGATTCCGCACCGTGACGCTGTCGAGCACAAGATGATCCTGCGGCTCGAAGTAAAGGAGATCGGTGATGTGCGCCGCTGCCGCGCGTTGCGTCTCCCGTGCGTAACGCAAACACGCACCCGCCGCGCGAATCGCCTCGTCTTTGCGCGCCAACCCGTAACCGTCCAGGGTGCGGACGTTGAAGTGATTGATGAGCAGCGAATAACAATCGTCACGTTGCCACTGCCAATCGTCGAGAGGCGTCAACGTCGCGTCAAAGCCATACTCGTTCGCCGAGATCTCGCTGCGCGAACTCGATCCAGCACCGTCGGAATCAACCTGCAAAGGCAGCGGTGCAGTCTGCACGCGCCCGCTCAATCCGGTCTTGATCAACGCACCCAAAGACGCCGGAAACAACAACTCCCGCGGTGCATACGACTCGAGATCCGCACGAATGCGCGTCCACGAGTCGCGCCCGGTTTCCTGCGTCACGCGAAACTCGCCGGTTGAAATGTCCAGAAACGCCGCGCCAATCGTCTCGCCCGCGGTGCAAACGGCCGCGAGATAGATCGACTCACGCGCGTCGAGCAGTTGCGGATCGATCGGCGTACCTGGCGTCACGATGCGCACGACCTCACGTCGCACGAGCTTCTTCGTCTTGCCCGCGTCTTCAGTTTGCTCGCAAATCGCCACGCGATAACCCTTGCGGACCAAGCGCGCGATGTAATTGGCGGCGGAATGATGAGGCACGCCGCACATCGGGATCGGATTTCCGCTTTCTTTCTGCCGGGCCGTCAGCGTGATCTGCAACTCGCGCGATCCGGTAACGGCGTCGTCGAAGAAAAGCTCGTAAAAGTCTCCGAGCCGGAAGAACAACAAAGTGCCGGGATGTTGCTGCTTCAGTTCCTGGTACTGCCGCAGCATTGGCGTTGGATTCGATTGATTCATCTGTGAGTAATGCTTTGGTAAATGGCGGTGAATAATAAACTATGCTAATTTCCCCGGCAACGTGGATAGCAATGCACCGAAACTCGCCGCGGGTCTGCTGAGAGACTCCCTTCAGGAACACCTGGAAACCATTCAATCGCTACTTCGCTCGACTCTCAATGAAATCGAACAGTCAGGCCAGATGATCTGCGACGCACTCCTCGCCGGCAAAAAAGTCCTGCTCTGCGGCAACGGCGGCAGCGCGGCGGATGCGCAACACATCGCTGCCGAACTCGTGGGCTGTTACGAAAAGCAGCGTCGTTCATGGCCCGCCATCGCGTTGACCACCGACACGTCCGCCTTGACTGCGGTCAGCAACGATCTCGGTTACGAACAAGTGTTCGCGCGCCAACTGGCAGGACTCGCACAAGCGGGCGACATTCTGATCGCGATCAGCACCAGCGGAAGATCGAAAAATGTTCTGAAAGCAGTCGAGCGGGCGAGAGAACTCCGTTGTCGCACCATCGCATTAACCGGCTCCTCATCTGATCCACTCGGATCGATGTGCGACTTCACCGTCGCTGTTCCTGCTTCGCGCACGTCGCGTGTTCAGGAAGCGCACATCACTATCGGTCATCTATGGTGCGAGATGGTCGATCAGCTTGAATAAAAACATTGACACATCGGGACGATCTATTTAGTCTGAACGCACTGATAGACGAAGGTTTTTGATTACGGATCGGTCCTTTGGATTGCGCGGATCTTCCCGACGGAGTCGCCGTGAGTGATTCACTGAGACGTTGATGTTTTTTCAAGAACTACCCGGACTTTCTAAATTCGAGTTTCATCCCACTAACTCACTTCCACTGCTGAGTCACATTCCCGTCGAAAGAAGCAGAACGAGTCGCTGCTGCGTGTGATTGGAGAAGTGAGCGTGTGTGTTAACGGCAGTTTTTGACAATTAGCTGCTGCCTCGCCAGAGAGGCTTCCCTTCGGGGTATCTGTGTGAGTTTTATTTCACGCAAAGGCAGAGGTGTATTCAAATGAAGAAAAAACGAAAAAAGAAAACAGCGCTGGTGGTTTGCCGCGATCGGAAACAGTTTTGGACGACCCAGGCGCAATTCTGGCAGTGGGTGCGGGAAGGCGTCGTGGTGAAGACGGGTGAACAACCGCTGACGGGTCTCTTCAAACGCGAACACCAGGAATTGTTGGTGCTGCTCAGCAACACGGTGCTGAACCTGGCGCACCCTAACCACATGCGCGAAGCACTGCTATCGCGACGACTCGGAGTGTCTGGGAGGTAAACGCTGTGCTTCGATTCGCGTATAGCTTTGCAAGAAGAGTTACTGGCTGGTCCGTTGCGGCTTTGCCGCCTGATGTGCGGCGAAGGCTCTGCCTCGCCGACACTGCACTACTCTCATTCGGGCTACGCCCCTCGTTCGGCCTTTGGCCCAAAATCGTAGGGCCGAGCCCGGACCGGGGGCGCAGCCCCATCTTTTTAGAAGGACCCGCCGACGAGGCAAAGCCTCGTCGCACATCAGGCGGCGAAGCCGCAATGGACGGACTACTAAAATTTGCAAAGTTATGCGCGATCGCAGCATGTTTAGGAGTTGCGTCGCCATACACAACCGTAGCCCAGCAAGACGATCGTTATCGCATCGGTCCCGCAGACGTGCTGGACATCCGCATTCATAACCGTCCACCACTATCACGCGAAGCAGTAAGAGTTGAAGGCAACGGCATGATCCGCATGCCGCTCATCGACACCGAGATCCAGGCAGCATGTCTAACTGAAGGCGAATTGGCGAAAGAGATTTCCACTCGCTACGCAAAGTACTACCGAAATCTTCAGGTCGACGTATTTATAAAGGAGTATCACTCGCGTCAGGTCGCGATCATCGGCGCCGTAAACGATCAGAGCCGGTTCGAGCTGCAACGGCGGGTTCGTCTGCTCGAGTTGCTGACCTACGCCAAAGGCCCGTCGGCGAAAGCCGGACAGACAGTCAATATCGTCCATTCAAACGCCAGCACGCCGTGCAAACAACCCGACGAAACGGCTGACGTCGCGTCGGTGTTCTCGACTTACAAAATGAGCGACGTCCTGCGCGGCGACCCGGCGGCGAATCCATACCTCGAAACAGGCGACATCGTGACGGTGCCCGAAGCCGATCAGGTGTACATCGTCGGGAACGTGTTCATGCCGCTCACGATTCCGCTGCGTGAACCCGTCACGCTCACGCGCGCGATCGCGATGGCCGGCGGTCTCAAGCAGGACACGAAGAAAGACAAGATTCGCGTGCTGCGACAGGAACCGGGCGCCGCCACACGCACGGAGATCACCGTCGACCTGTCTGCAATTGAAAAGAAACGCTCGGAAGATCTCGCGCTCCTGCCAAACGATATCGTCGACGTTCCCACTTCAGCCGGCAAAAGCTTTTTCCGCAGTTTGGTGCAGGGCGTCGTACCCAGCGTCAGCCAACTGCCCGTCAGAGTCGTCCCTTAAATAAATCACATGAAAACAAGCCGCGAACTCGTCAAGAGAGATTCCGAGGTTAACTCTCTCGACGCTCCCATAGATCCGCCTCAGTCGTATAACTACGGCGTCGACCCAAATGCCGAAAACGAAGTCCATCTGCTGGACTACTGGCGCGCCATCCGCAAACGGCTGTGGCTGGTGCTGGGGATCGTCGCCTTAGTTACGATGCTCGCGGTCGTCTACGTCGCCCGCAAGCCTGACTTCTACGAGGCGCAGGCGCGAGTACAAGTGGATCTCGAAGATACCGGCGCGCTGGTCAACAACGCGCGTCCTCTGTATGCGCCGACGGACGATCCGATTTACTTCAACACACAGCTTCAGATCCTCGTTAGCCCGGGGCTGCTGCGCCGCGTAGTTCGCACGCTGGACCTCGAGCACAATCCCGACTTCTTCAAAGGCAACAGCGCACAGCGCCAATCGACGTGGCAACGATTGCGACGCATGGTTGGCCTCGGCGGTCAGCCACAGGATGCCGGTCCAAAACCACCGGACGAGCTGCCACTCACAAACTCCGTCGCGCAGGCAACCGCGCGTGAAGATCTAAATGAAGCGAAGCGTCTGGCGCCGTACGTCGGAGTGATTTTGAGCGGGTTGAAAGTCGAACCTGTTAAGGAAAGCCGGGGCTACTACAAAGAGACACGCTTGATCGACATCAAGTACAGCCACACCGATCCGCAGGTGGCGTCGAAAGTGGTGAATGCGATCGCCGAGACCTACGTCTTTTCCAATCTCGAAAAGAAGACCGAGACCAACAGTACCACCGGAGGTTTTCTGCAGAAACGCATCGCCGAACTTCAGCAACAGATTCGCACCGGTGAAGAGCGGCTGGTCAACTATGCGCGCAACAATCAGATTATCTCCCTCGATCCTAACCAAAACACCGTCGTCGAACGTCTCGCCGGATTAAACCGGCAATTGCTCGAAGCTGAAAGCGAACGCAAGTCTGCGGAGGCTGCTTACAACGCAGCCAAAGCGCCCGGCGCGGCAACTGCGCTCGCCGACGCTGACGCGAAACAAGCCAACGAGATCGAGTCGAAGCTGGTCGATCTACGACAAAAGCGCGCGTTGCTGCTGGTCGACGCGACGGAGGAAGCGCCGGAAGTGAAGGAAGTGGACCAGCAGATTGGCGAACTCGATAAGCAACGTAAAGATCTGTTGAATCGCAAGTCGGCGACGCTGTTGACGAATCTGAACACACATTATCAGCAGGCAGTCGCACGCGAAGGCGCTTTGCGCAAATCGTTCGACGAGCAGCGCGCGCAAACGCTTTCGCAAAACGAAGCCGCTATCAACTACCGCATCATCCAGCAGGAGATCGAAACGAACCGTACACTGCTCAATGGACTGCTTCAGGGTGCGAAAGAAAACGACGTCGTGCTGGCGGGTAAACCAAACAACATTTCGATTGTGGATTACGCGCTGGCGCCGGACACTCCGGTCGGTCCGAATCGCGGCCGGACGATCATCTTGACTTTCTTCCTGGCGATCGGATTAGGAGTCGGCGTTGCGCTGTTCCTCGAATATCTCGACGACACGGTGCATTCGACTACGGAGGTCGAGCGGCTGCTGCATCTGCCGGCGTTGGCCGTTATTCCGACGGTCGGCGCTTCGGCACGACGTCCGGTGCTTTCAGGTGTGACTGCGCTGCAAAAACAAAACGGGACCAGAAATAATGGTAATGGAAATGGAAACGGAGTTAGCCATGGCGAGCTGTTGATGAATCTCGACTCACGTTCGCCGCTGGCCGAAGCGTATCGTCACTTGCGCACGTCGGTGCTGCTGTCGACGGCTGGGCGCACGCCGAAGTCGTTGCTCGTCACTTCGAGTTTACCCGGTGAAGGAAAGACGACAACGGCCGTGAACACCGCGATCAGCCTCGCGCAAACGGGCGCAAGCGTGGTGATCATTGACGCCGACATGCGTCGTCCGCGCTTGCAATACATTTTCAATGTCGAGCGAGGCGAGGGGCTCAGTTCGGTGCTTTCGAGCGACGCGTCTGAAGCGGATATGCTCGCGATAGTTGAGACTGATGAAGCGAGTGGTCTCGACGTGATGAGCTCCGGTCCGATTCCGCCGAACCCCGCGGAGTTGCTGGGGTCCGATCAGATGCGGCGGTTGATGACCGCGCTGCAAGCGCGCTACACGCATGTGATCGTCGATTCGCCGCCGATCAGCTCGTTTACGGACGGCGTGTTGATTTCGACGATGGTCGACGGCGTGCTGCTCGTCGTTCACGGCGGCAAGAGCTCACGACACATCGTGCGCCGCTCGAAGCAGTTGCTGAATGACGTCGGCGCGAAAGTTCTGGGCGTCGTCCTGAACAACGTGAACCTGCAATCGCACGACTACTATTACTACCAGAGTTATTACGGGCGAAAGTATTACGAGAAGGAAGCGTAACTGCTGCGCGTCCTTGCCACGCCGCGCATCGTTTTTATGCTGCGCGTGCTTGTCTGTCGCCCATCCTTGTCATGCTGCTAATACCACCCACGTTAGTGGGTGGATGTTTCAACTGCGACCTACACCAAAGCACTACTGTTCTCGAAATCCCACCAACGTCAGTTGGTGGATCCTTCATTTCCAGCCTGAAGCAAAGGCTGCACTTGAAAAATCCCCCAACTGACGTTGGTGGGATTCAAATAGGTTTTTTTAGAACTGCGGTAGGTGGGATATGAATAATCCACCCACTTGCGTGGGTGGTTTTTCTATGTTGCGCATTCTTATAACGGGCGGACTCGGGACTGTCGGAGCGGGCCTCATCAAGGAGCTGCGCGGGCGGGGACATCATGTTGTCTCGTGCGACCTGCATCACCAGCCGGATGAGATCGGGTTTAGTCTGCGCACCGATGTCGAAGTGCCGCTCTACGCACGTTGCGACGTCGGCGAGTTTCGACAGCTGGAACGTGTCTTCGAGCGCTGCGGACCATTCGATTACGTCTATCACTGCGCCGCGGAGTTTGGCCGTTGGAACGGCGAGGACTTCTACGAAACGCTGTGGCGAACGAATGCGATCGGCACGAAGAACGTCATCCGCCTACAGGAACGCCTTCGTTTTCGACTGATTCATTTCTCGTCCTCGGAAGTTTACGGCGACTGGCCCGATCTCATGATCGAGACAGTCATGGACGAGTATGAGATCAAGCAACTCAATGACTATGCCATGTCGAAGTGGGTCAACGAAATGCAGATCCGCAATTCGGCGTTGCAGTATGGCACTGAGAGCGTTGTCGTGCGGCTGTTCAATACTTACGGGCCGGGCGAGCATTACAGTCCTTATCGATCGGTAAACTGCCGGTTTCTTTACTGCGCGCTGCACAATCTTCCCTGGACCGTTTTTCGCGGCCATTCACGCACGTCAACTTACCTCGCCGACACGGTCCGCACCGTCTCCAACATCAGCGAGAACTTTCGTCCGGGCGAGACTTACAACATCGGCGGCAACGATCTGCACACGATCGAAGAGCTGTCGGATGTCGTGTTGAAAGTTACCGGTGCGAATCCGGCGCTGGTCCATCATCAGGATTCGGAGATCTTGACGACGAAGCTGAAGCGGGTCGATGTGTCGAAATCGGTGCGCGATCTGGATCACAAGAATTCGTACAGCCTGGAAGACGGGATGCAGTTGACCGCCGACTGGATGAGGCGAGTCTATCAGTTGTAGCGATGCCGCCTCGTTTGCTTTACGTCGGGGACGTGCCCGTTGAATCGACGTACCACGGATCGGCGCTGTTGCATCGGTTGTTGGCGACGTATCCAGCGGGGAAGCTGACGATCCTCGAAACGGGAACTACAGCGTCGCAGCCGAAGCGGCGGTTGGCGAATGCGAAATACCTGTCGCGGCCGATCGCTGAGCAGCGCTGGTTGAACACCAGGTTTCACCCGCAAGTGGTCGTTTGGTACTCGCATCGCGGCACGCGGATCGCTCCGAAGATCGCGGCATCGCTGAACGGCACCGGGTTCGATTCGGTACTGACGGTGGCGCATGGATTCGGCTGGCTGGCGGCCGCGCGGATGGCCGAAACGCGCGGTGTGCCGCTGCACCTGATGGTCCACGATGACTGGCCGCGCGCGGCGAACGTCCCCAACGGCTTTCGCAACTGGCTCGACCGGACATTTGCGAACGTTTACATGCAGGCGCAATCGAGACTGTGCGTTTCGCCGTCGATGCAGAGTAATTATGAGCAGCGTTACGGCGTCAGCGCCGAAGTGCTTTATCCCTGCCGCGCGGCGGACCTGCCGCAGTTTAGCGAGCCGCCGCAACGCGTGGGTCAGACCGATCATCAATTCACGATTGCCTTCGCCGGCACGATCAATTCGCCCGGTTACACGCAGGCGCTGATCGCGCTGCACGAGGCGTTGATGCGCGTTAACGGCCGTTTACTGATCTTTGGACCGTTGACTGCCACTGACGCGAGACAGACTGGGTTGGATCTGCCAAACGTTACCGTGGGTGGACTGTTGAGTTGGCCCGAGTTAATGCGTCGCTTGCGTGAAGAAGCGGACGCGTTGTTCGTTCCGATGTCGTTCGATGCGGCCGACAGATGCAACATGGAGCTGGCGTTTCCGAGCAAACTGGCCGACTGTACCGCGGTCGGCGTGCCTTTATTGATCTATGGACCGAGCTATTGCTCCGCCGTGCGTTGGGCCAACGACAATCCGGGCGTCGCTGAAGTCGTCGAGGGGCCGCAAGGTCTCGGCCAGGCCGTGCATCGATTAGCAAACGATCCCGACCTTCGACAAACACTCGGCACGCGTGCCTTGCAGATTGGTGAGAAATATTTTGCGTACGACGCTGTGCGCGAAGTCTTCCATCGCGCTTTGATCCGTGGTTAATAAACTAATCAACCGCGCGATGCGACACGTCTTGTTTCTCGCGCAAAGTCATCCCAACGTCGTCGACGACTGGGGTTATCACATCCGCCCGATTCACTACTACGAACCGGTTCCGGACTTCCGTGAGATCACTCGCGACCAACTCGAACGACGGCGAGAGTTTCGCTCGATCGACTTCCGCTGGGACGATCAACTCAGATTGCTTCATGAATTATCCGCGTATACTGACGAGCTAAATGAAATCGAACGCACAGACTTCAAGAATGATTACTTCGATGGTTTCGATGCAGCCGTTTACTATTCGCTGATACGACACTTGAAGCCCAGGCGAGTTATCGAAATCGGCAGTGGTTTCTCAACACGCTTTGCTTACAAAGCGCTTTCGCGTAACGCCGGCGGCGGCAAGCTGACTTGTATCGAGCCGTATCCGGAGGAACGCTTAAACGGGCTGCGTCTGAACGTCGAAGTGCTTCAGAAACGCGTTGAAGACGTTGAAGTCGAGTTCTTTTCGCAACTGGAAGCGGACGACATCCTCTTCATCGATTCGAGCCATACGGTGAAGTTCGGGAGCGACGTTTGTTACGAGTTTCTCGAACTACTCCCCGCCATAAGACCTGGCGTTTGGATTCACGTACACGACATCTTCTTCCCTCACGACTATCCTGCCGAGTGGATTCTCAAACGCCGGCTGGCGTTGAACGAGCAGTACCTGCTCGAGGCATTCCTGTCGTTCAACGAGAGCTTTGCACCGCAGTTAGCAAATTACTGGCTCTGTCTCGAACATCGCGATGACGCAGCGCGTCTCTGGCCCAACGCCGGCGATTCAAAGTCCTCGAGCTTCTGGATGAAACGAGTCAAATGACCGAAGGCATCTCTGCGATCATCGCCACTGTAGGCAGACCGGAGTTGCTGGCGCGCTGTCTCGAGAGTCTTACCCGGCAGACGGTAAGAGTGTCGGAAGCCGTCGTCGTTCATTGCGGCGACGACGCGGAGACGCCAGATTTGACGAAAGATCCGCGCTGGAGCGAAGCGGGCCTGGATGTTCGTTACTTTCATCATCAGGAAAGGAACTGTGCGCAACAGCGCAACTTCGCTATCGCACGCGCGAAGTACGACAACCTGCTGCTGGTGGACGACGACATCGAAGTCGATCCGCATTGGAGCCAGGAGCTCTTCAAACTGATCTGGGCCGACCCCAAAGTAGGCGCAACGATGGGCAACCTGATCAACCAACCACTGGCGACGCCCACGTTGTTCTGGCGCATCTATCGCACGGTCTTGCACGGGCGAGTCAAAGGATTTGAACCCGGCCGGTTGATTGGAGCGGCGTTGCCAAATGGATTTCCGACGCAGGCCGGCGAGCCGATCGCTTGCGAGTGGATTGGCGGCGGCGCCAGCGCTGTCAGGCGTCAGGCGTTCGAGTCGGTTGGAGGTTTTGCATCTTTCTTCGCCGGCAGCTCGCCGGGTGAGGATCTGGATCTCGGTTATCGCCTGAGCCGCAGTTGGCAGGTCTACTACGTCCCGACCGCCAAATGCATTCATCATCAGGCCGCCAGCGGGCGCGAAGAATCCGATCAACATCAATACCTTTCGATGCGAGCGAGGTTCGGGATTCTAACGATCACCATGGGGAAGAAGCGTTACCACGCGCTGGCTCATATCGGGCTGTGGGCAATGGTCCAATTCCTGAGCGAGCTGGCGAGTTTGAGACGCGGGTTATCGCGCCCGGATCTACCGCGTGCGTGGTCAGGAAGGTTGCGTGGATTTTTTTCGTGTGTGACGGCTACAAATCTGCGCTGATGAAAACGGATTTGGCCCCGACGCTCGTTGTTGCTGATTATCCAGTTGGCTATGCGAGCGGGTTTGGAGAAACGCTCTACAACCTGTTCAGTGGTTTCCCGAGCGAGAAACTCTGGACCGCGCATCCGGGCCACATTGCTCCGGCTCAAGACAAGATAAGAGGTCAATCGATCAGGCTGCCTTCACCGTCGCGCCCGCGCTGGTTATCGAATCGGATATCGCTTGCTTACTATCCTTTTCTCAAAGCGCAACAGTTTCAAGCGGCCAGACAGAGTGTGCGGCTACTCGCGGACGTCGTGCGCAGGAATTCCATCAAGAACCTGCTGGTCGTGCCGGTCAGTCCCTGGATTCTCTCGGCAACGCTTGCACTTCACCGGAAGTTTCCGAAGTTGAATCTGGTGTTCTACGTCATGGACGACTGGCAGGGACATCACGAGTGTCACCAGCTTCCTTATTCGCGCCGGCGTCGACGCCTGCTCTCTGAGGCGATTAATCGCGCCAACACACGGTTCGCAGTCTCTCGCGAGATGGCGGCGCACTATGAACAGACTTTCGGCAAGAGTTGGCTGCTGGCCCACAACGGCGTACGGACAGGCACGTTCTCACCGGAAACCAACGGCACGCGCAAGCCGCGACAGGTTCTGCTGGCAGGCGATGTGAATGTGTTTCGCTTTGACGCTGTGATCGCGTTTGCGGAAGCGATCGAGCGCCACAATCAACGTCATGGACCACGGATCGAGTTCACTGTGATGGGTGAAGTTGCCGAGCAGCACCGAACCGCTTTGTTGAACTTACGGGCCGTGAAGTTGTTGAGCCGGCGATCTCACGCGGAGTGCCTCGCGGCGATGAAAGCGGCGGATTTACTTTACCTGCCGCTCGCCTTCGGTAAACGTTCGGCGCGGATCTCGCTTTATTCAATGCCGACAAAACTGCCTGAGTATTTAGCGTCGGGTAAGAGCGTCTTTTTCCACGCGCCAACGGAATCAGCCATGTTTCGTGTGGCTGAGCGTCACGACCTGACGCCCCGACTCGACACGATCGAGCCGGCGGCGCTCGACGCTTTCGTTGCAAGGTGGGCGGACGACGGTCACAACGATCCGGAGACGTTTGCCAGGACCAGGAACGCGCTGCGCGAAGAATTCGACATCGACCGGCTGGCCGCGAGTTTTCAGTCGGCGTTCGCCTAAACGTTCATGAACTGCCGCATCTGCAACTCGCAAACGCATCCCTTCCTGCGCACGCCGACTACTGACCTCGACGAACCGTTTCTCGATGCAACGTTGCGCGAGCAGTTACCGGAACTAATACTTCGTCGCTGTTCTGAATGCGGTTGTTTGTGGGCCAATGATGCGAGGCAGGACGATCAACTGCTGGCTGACGCTTACGGGCGCGTCGTTGAATCGTACTTTGACTCGCAGGAAGACGATCCGCGGTACGTGAGGTTCTACAAAGAACTCGAGCAACTGGTGAAACCGCACGTTTCCGGCCGCACCATCCTCGACGTGGGTTGCGGCGACGGTGTTTTTCTTTCGTGCCTGGCGGACGACTGGTCCAAGCGGGGACTGGAACCCAGCGCCTCGGGCGCGAGTCTGGCGCGGAAGAAGAACCTTGACGTGATGCAGGCGACGCTCGATTCAGCGGCGCGGCAAGGTGATACGCATTTGATCTCCGCGCTCGATGTGATTGAACACGTGATCGATCCGCACCATTTTATCGAGTCGTTCAAGCGCCAGTTGCGACCATCCGGGGTGGTGTTGTTACTGACCGGTGACGCTGATTCGTACGCAGCGCGGATCGCTGGTCCACAATGGTCGTACCTGCGGTGGGTTGGTCACATTTCCGTCTTAACGCAGTCGGGATTGCGCCGGCTGCTGGAAGCGCACGGCTTTGAAGTCCTGGCGTGGAACCGTTGCGAGCATCCCTCCAGTCCAGGCGCCGTGGCGTGGTGGCGTGTGCATCTGCTGGAACCGGCGCGGCGGATGCTGGGTCGAAACAGATCGTGGTATCCGTTCTGGCGCGATCATCAAGCAGTGGTCGCACGGCTGACAACCTCTCATTAATGGACCGCAACTGGGTGTTTCTGGGCGATAGCCTGACGGAGGGAGTTGGCTGGAAGAGAATTAGCTACGTAACCGAGCTGGTAACACAGATCAGGGCCACTAAAGAATTTAGTGTTCATGAGCTGCGGCTGCGACACTTTGATCCGAGTGAATTTGTTGAATTCAACGTGGCCGGGAAGTTGGATCTCGATCCGGAGCAGTTTGCTTCTGATCTGTGGTGCTGGAATTTCGCCTGCGAAGGGCAAACGATCGAGAGCGATCTTGAGTGGTTGCCACTGATTCGCACGTTGAGACCGGAGCTGGTCGTGATCTTTCGCGGGAGTTTGGAAAGCATTATCAGGCCTGCGGCGTTGCACGAACGTGCGTGGCCGTGGTGGGTGCCGTCGTCGTGGAGGGGTTACGCGGCGATGGATCCGCGTTGTTACTTCAGCACCACGTGGTGGCGGAAGGCCAAGCAGACATCCGTTGACCGGTTGAAACAGAGTGCGCGGTTAAAGCTGCTGCAGGCACGGCCCGGCAAGCCTTTGATTGATCTCGATGCGTTCGCTTCATATCAGACGAAGCTGATAAAGCAACTGCTGTCGTTGGGAACGCGCGTCCTTGTGTTGGGGCTTCTGCCTGTGGATCGGGAACGCTTCCCGGGCTCTGCCGAGCATTTCAAGTCTGTTAATGCACGTCTTCAGCAGATCGCGGAGGCTGAAGGCGTTGAATTCTTCGATTGGGCGTCGCAACTCAATGGCGGCGCTTTGTTTTATCGAGACGGCTTCCATCCAAACGAAGCAGGCGCCGTCGCGCTTGCGAACATCCTGCGCGCGAGACTCGGTAAAGCGTGATCTCAGCCATTGTCACAGCGTACGAGCGAGTTGATCAGACGTTGGCGACGTTGCGAGTTCTTCAGAGTTGTTCGCCCGCGCCGGATGAGATTCTGGTCCACGTCGACGCCAATCAGATTGCGGTTGAGAACGCGATTCGCCATGCC
>DATANW010000506.1:0-2070 GCA_036266055.1 Pyrinomonadaceae bacterium
TTCAGAATCGACGACCGAGCGACGCTCGACAGTCTGCTTTCGGATTCGAAGCAGAAGACCGTGCTTGTTTTCAAGCACAGCAACGCTTGCCCGATCAGCGCGCGGGCGTATCGCGAGATGCAGAAGCTCGAAGATGAGGTAAATCTACTGGAAATCCAGGCTGTGCCCGATCTTTCGCGCGAGGTTGAAAGTTTGACCGGCGTCAGACACGAATCGCCGCAGGTCATTCTCCTGCGCGATGGCAAGGCCGTCTGGAACGCTTCGCACTTTGACGTCAACGCCGCGTCGGTTTCGCGGGCTTTGGAGTCGAATGCTTGAGGAATGATGTCTGAACCGAGAGGACCAGCGATTGAACCGCGTGAGATCAAGCACGAAGACGATTTCACGTTGCGTATTACCTGGGCTGACGACCGGCAGTGCCGGTTTCGTGCGGCAGATTTGCGGCGCGCCTGTCCGTGTGCTCAGTGCGTCAACGAATGGACGGGCGAGCGCGTGCTGAACGCGTCGAGTATTTCAGACGAGCTCGAGATAAAAGACTTGAATTTGGTGGGTCGCTACGCGCTGAACTTTCGCTGGAGCGATGGCCACGAAACGGGAATTTACAGTTTTCGCTATTTGCGCGAATTGTGCGAAAGCCTGAGCGGCAAAGCTGAGTAACTAAGGAAAATCCAATGAATGAACGCGATTTCTTTAACGAGAAGGAAGAAGTCAAAAAAGCGACGTACAGTTGTCCCCACTGTCGCGAGCGCGGCGAGTACGACGTGCGCTGGTTGAAACGCACTAAGAAACAGCAACCGCCGCGGGGTATGAACGAGCAGGACCGGGCGCGGTTTCAGAAGTCGCGCGATTACCTCGTCAGGATCGACGACATGCTCGCGTGCCGAAACGCGCGTTGCCGGCGGCGGTTCGATATTCCGAGTTCCCAAACCGTAGTTTTCATCTAGCGCCGGTACCGGCAGACGCCGAATCAAGTAAAAACCCGACATCCGTCGGAGAGACCTTCGCGTTCCCACCGTCACAACGGTCCAAAATCCTAGTTAATCGAATGGCTCGCCCGTTGCACTCACACGACGCGGCCTCCTGTACGGATAACTAGCCATGATTGAAACTCAACAGTTCGCAGGCGCGACAAAAACAAACACGTCCTTTTTAACCCCGCTCGAACGACGTCTCGCAGTCCGGGTACTGCCCCGCATTCCATCCTGGCTCGAGACGTACCACCTGACAATGCTGACGCTCGTTTGGTCGGGCATGATCCTGTTCTTTTCTTACCTGGCCAAAAACGACCTGCGCTGGTTGTGGGGCGTTTCGGCGATGGTCGCGATGCAGTACGTGACCGACCACTACGACGGCAAGATTGGGAAATATCGCGGCACGGGGCTGGTCAGGTGGGGTTACTACATGGATCACCTGCTCGATTATTTCTTCCTTTGCTCGGTCATTATCGGTTACTCGTTCATTCTCCCCGAGCGCTCGCGATTTCAGATCCTCATCATGCTGGCGATCTTCGCGGGTTATGAAGTGAGCACGTTTCTGGCGTTTGCCGCCACGGACCGGCTAAAGATTAGCTATCTCAAGTTTGGGCCGACGGAGTTCCGGCTGGCATTGATCGTAGTCAACGGTCTGCTGGTTCAGTACGGCACGCGCACGATGGTTAACGGGCTCAAGTACGTGAATATCGGTGCCGCGATCGGTTTGGCGCTGATGATCTATCGCACGCACAAGATCATCTGGGCACTCGATATGGAGCACAAGAACGCCTCGGTGTGACATCTCGGCCGGTGAATGTCGACCGTCGAAGACACTCCGCCGCTCGGCTGTCTTGCTTACGTGCCACTCTGTTCGACGCTTTGTGTACGGTTTGCGGGCGGAAATGCCCGTTCTCGTCTACTGAAAAAATTATTTCTGGAAAAGTGGCCCTTTTTATCGGCAGCCTGCGCGTTAGCGGATGTGGCCTCTTCTTTGCAAGCTTAATCGGCGTCAAACGTTCAAGAGTTAATTTGGGAACTGAGTGACGCGAAATTCGTTCGATACGATAGATTCCACACGGGAAGCTCGAAAAAACAGCAA
>DATANW010000507.1:0-33094 GCA_036266055.1 Pyrinomonadaceae bacterium
GGTGGTGGTGATCGTCTTGCTCGTACCGCTCATGGCGCTGGCGTTGTGGGCGGAAGGGCGCTTGTTCTACTGCTCGTGTGGCGATCTTAAATTCTGGGTCGCCGACACGTGCAGTTCGCAGAACTCGCAACAACTCTTCGACCCGTACAGCTTCACGCACATACTCCACGGGGTCCTGCTTTTCTGGCTGGTCGCGCTCGTATTCAAAAAGCTCTCGTCACCCTGGCAACTTACCCTCGCAGCGATTCTCGAAGCAGTGTGGGAAGTGATCGAAAACACTAACTTCGTAATCGATCGCTATCGCGCGCAGACCGCGGCGCTTGGTTACACCGGCGACACGGTCGTCAATTCGATTGGAGATCTCTGCTGCGCGATCGCCGGTTTTCTGATCACGCGCCGTTTGGGTTGGTTTCGCGCGGTGATAGCGTTCCTGCTGCTGGAGGTGGTCCTGTTCTTCTGGATCCGCGATAGTCTCTTGCTTCAGATCCTGATGCTGATTTACCCGGTGAACGCTTTGAAGTTGTGGCAGATGTGCCGTTAACGATCGGTTGGCTAGGGGTTGGTAATCTTCATTGGAGTTTGCGGAGGCGCCACTTCGAGTTTGATGTTGCCGAGTTCGCGTGTTCCCGTTTCGACGCGAACATCTCGCAGGCGAAACTTCTTGAAGCCGGTCTGCTCTACGGTGAGGTTGTAGGTTCCTGCCGGCGCTTGGAGTTCAAACTTGCCTTCGCTGTCAGATCGCTTCGCCTGTTTGAAATCCGCATTTTCAATTTTGATAGTAGCGCCCACTACTCGCGAACCATTCGGATCGACGACGACTCCGGTAATGCGGCCCGTCTGTTGAGCAAAGCTGAGGCTGACGCAGGCGACGACGACAAGAAGAATGATTTTTGCGGCTCTCATTGTTTCAACCGGCCTGATTCTACTCCGTTCTTCTTCTCGGAAACAGCGTTGCCCGGCGTGAGCGCACGATTGTTGAGATCGCGCAGGGCGGCGATGTTCTTTTCGCGCAGCATCACCGAGTCTTTGCCAACCTGAATCTCGATCGTGTCTGACTGGATGATCTGCTTGAACGTCTCGTAAGGGATCGTGGCTTGCAGTCTCTCGATCTTCGTGTCCCAGGTGCCCGCTTTTTTGCTCGTAATCAACTCCATTCGCCCCAACCTGAAAGTCTGGTCGTAGGTGGAAATCGAAAGGTTTCTTTCTTCAGGCGGATGCATTCGCACCCAGTCCTGGTGCTCGAAGACGACCTGGAGCGTGACGTTGCGCACGTAATTGAGTTGCATGCCCGGCATGTGCAACGTGACTTCGATACTCACACAGGCATCCGTAAACTTGTCTTTAATGCCGTCGCAACTGACCTTCATTTTCTGAAGGCGCATCAATGTTTCGTAAGTAAACCCGTCGTACTTCGATTCGATTTTGCCGCCGTGTTTTACGGGTGACTGGGCGTGCGCGGTGGCGGAAAACAGGGCCAAACTACAGCCGAAAACGAGCATCAATCTGCGCATGATGACTCCTCCGAGTTTGCAGGATCGCTTTGTCGGTTGACAGTGGTGAAGAATTAGGGCAGAACCCTCGGGAAGGCTCTTAAGCACCATAGCGAAGCAAAAGGCGTCGTGTCAATAATGAATACAAACGAAATTATCGAACCCCTGCGCCGCGCGAACGAAGACTTTGCGCGGCACTATCCGGGTGAAACTGGGCATCGCCAGCCGGTGCACACGGTCTACGGCGGCGCACATTTGTTCAAATCCGATTCGGCACAACGGCTCGGGTCGCTGGCGCGACGCTCCCTGGAGCAGTTTGCGCCGGACGCCGCGGGGTTCGCGAAAGCGATCGACCTCGGCGGCAGCGCGGAATTGCACGACACGATCTACCGGCGCGTCACTGAGAAGTTGCAAGGCGAGCCGGTTGAGGACTTTCGCATCGATTTTGAAGACGGCTACGGTAATCGCCCCGACGCGGAGGAAGACGGTCACGCCGCCTCAGCCGCGGGCGAAGTCGCGGACGGTCATAAGAACAAAACGCTGCCGCCGTTTATCGGCATTCGCATCAAGCCTTTCAACGAAGAGCTGCGTGCGCGGAGTTTCCGCACCCTGGAGATTTTCGTTTCGAGTCTTGTCGAACGGAACAATGGACAATTGCCGAACAACTTCGTCGTCACGCTGCCGAAGATCACGATTCCCGAGCAAGTCGCAGCACTGGTCGCGTTGTTGAAGCAGCTCGAGAAACACACGGGGCTCGCCGAAGGCAGTCTCAAGTTCGAGATGATGATCGAGACGACCCAGTCGATCATCGATCATCGCGGTCAACTCAACCTGCCGCTGTTGCTCGCGCGGGCAGAGGGACGGTGCGTTGCTGCGCACTTCGGCACTTACGATTACACCGCGGGTTGCAACATCACCGCCGCCCATCAGCACATGCTTCACGCCGCGTGTGACTTCGCGAAACACATGATGCAGGTCTCGTTTGCCGGCACGGGAGTGTGGCTGTCTGACGGCGCGACGAACATCATGCCGGTGGCACCACATCGCGCTCCCGAAGGCGGCACGTTGACGCCGCAGCAGATTGACGAGAACCGGGAAACGGTCCATCGCGCGTGGAGACTTCATTACAACCACATTCAGCATTCGCTGGTTAACGCTTTTTACCAGGGTTGGGATCTGCACCCCGCCCAACTGCCCACGCGTTACGCTGCCGTGTATGCTTTCTTTCTCGAAAGCCTCGACGCCGCCTCCGAACGTTTGAAAAACTTTGTCGAGAAAGCTGCGAAAGCAACGCTCGTCGGCGACGTTTTCGACGATGCCGCGACTGGTCAGGGACTGCTGAATTATTTTCTGCGCGCCGTGAATTGCGGCGCGCTCACGGAAGCTGAAGCCGTCGAGCGTTCGGGGTTGACGTTGCCTGAATTGCATTCGGCATCGTTCGTAAAGATTCTCAAGAACCGGTGAGCCACGAACAGGCACAAAAGGAAACGCTAATATGTTGTTGAAGATTACCGCTTGTTTAGTTGTAACGATGATGCTGATTTCAACTTTGACACCTGCTCAGGACGGGAATTCCGAACTCGCCCGCAAGATCGCGCGGTTCGCGCCAACGGAACTAACCGCAGACACGTCGAAACTGCCGGCGAAAGATCGTCAGGCGCTCGACAAGATCATCGCGGCAGCGAAGTTGCTCGATCCGTTGTTTTTACGACAGGTGTGGAGCGGAAACGAAGCACTCGAGAAGAAACTCATGGCGGATAAGTCAGCCGCAGGTCGCGAGCGTCTTCACTATTTCCTGATCAACGACGGTCCGTGGTCGCGGCTGGACAGCAACGAGCCGTTCATCGAAGGCGTCCCACGCGAAAAGCCGCACGCCGCGAATTACTATCCCGAAGACATGACGAAGGACGAGTTCAACACGTGGGTGCAATCGCTGCCCGAAGCTGAAAAACAAAAAGCGACCGGCTTCTTTCACCTGATTCGCCGCGGTCCGGACAAGAAGTTGACGATCGTGCCGTACAGTCAGGCTTACAAAGACCTGCTTGTCCCGGCCGCTAAAAATCTTCGCGAAGCAGCGGCGCTGACGACCAACGCGACGCTCCGCGATTTTCTCAACAAGCGCGCCGACGCGTTCGGTTCCGACGATTACTACGCGAGCGACGTCGCCTGGATGGATCTCGACTCGCCGATCGACGTCACCATTGGTCCATACGAAACCTACGAAGACGAACTGTTCAGTTATAAAGCAGCGTTCGAAGCCTACGTCACGCTGCGCGACGATGCCGAGACTGCGAAACTTGCGAACTTCAGCAGCCACGTGCAGGAGTTGGAGAACAATCTGCCGATCGATCCGCGTTATCGAAATCCGAAACTCGGCGCCGCTTCGCCGATTCGCGTTGTGAACGTGGTGTTCAGTTCCGGCGAAGGCAACAGCGGCGTGCAAACGGCGGCTTTCAATCTGCCGAACGACGAGCGCGTCATTAAAGAAAAAGGTTCGAAGCGCGTAATGCTGAAGAACACGCAGGACGCGAAGTTCAACAAGACTTTGGTGCCGATTTCGCGCGTGGTGCTCGCGCCGGCAGATCAATCGGCGCTGGCGTTTGATTCGTTCTTCACGCACATCCTTTGTCACGAGCTGATGCACGGTCTTGGTCCGCACAACATCAAGGTCGGCGGCCAGGACACCACCGTGCGCAAGCAACTGAAGGAGCTTTACTCGGCGATTGAAGAAGCGAAGGCGGACATGACCGGACTGTGGGCGCTTCAGTACATGATCGACCACGGTATGATCGACAAGGCGATGGAGCGCACGCTTTACACGACGTATCTCGCGAGCATGTTTCGTTCGGTGCGGTTTGGCATCACGGAAGCGCACGGCCGCGGCGTCGCGATGCAGTTCAATTATTTAGCCGACGAAGGTGCGATCAAGTTCAACGAGGCCAACGGAACGTTCAGCGTCGATAACGCGAAGATCAAAGACAGCGTGCGCAAGCTCACGAGTGAACTGCTGACGCTTGAAGCCGAGGGCTCTTACGAGAAGGCGAAAGCTATACTCGACAAGTTTGCAGTGATTAGACCGCCGATGCAGCAGGCGCTGGACAAACTGAAAGACGTGCCGGTCGACATTGAGCCGGTGTTTCCGCTCGTGAAGTGAGCTCTTTGCCTCTTTGCGCCTTAGCGGGAAGTTTTCTCGCGCAAAGGCGCAAAGGCGCCAAGGTTGAAGGCCAAGTTACTTACCGAGCTGTTTCCGGAAGAACGTCGCGATCTTCCAGGCATCGATCGCTTTCCACGGGAGTTCGCCGGTCGTGTAGTGACCGCACGGCAGCCACACGACATCGAGCGGCAAACCGAACCGCCGCGCCTCCGCGATTGCGTCGTGTGAAAGATCGATCGGAAACGTCAGATCGTACCGCGCGATGATGAACCGGATCGGCCTGCGGCCCATCTGCGCCACTCGCGCCATAAACGGAAACGGACTGATCGGCTGCCAGTACTCGCGCAGTTCATCCAGCGTCAAGTTATCGCCAAACCCCGCCCGCACGTGCGCCGTCGACAACCCGTGCCAAACGACGTCCGCGACGTAACCCGAAACGTGATTGAACGCACCCGCATTCAACTCCGGCTCGTGCGCGAACGCCAGGAACGCGATGCACGATCCGACGCTCGTCCCCAAAATCCCGACGCGTTCATAACCTTCATTCTTCAACCAACGCACCGCAGCTCGCGTGTCCAGCACAGCCTGCCGCATCGACTGAATCGTGCGCCCGATGTTCGTGCTGACGAGGTGATCGGCGCGTTCAAGCTCCGGCGGTTTTCGTTGCAGATGGTACGGAAGCGTCAGGCGCAACGCCGACATGCCGATGAAGTTAAAAATGCGGCACGCTTCGACGTGACTCTCGGGCTGCGCATTCCATTGCGGCAGCACGACGACGGCGTTTCGCGGGCGGTTCCCGTTCTTGCTCCTGGCTTGAAAGAAACGGCCGTGCGCGATGTTGTTTTCGGCTGACGGCGTGTGCACGGCGCTAGTCCACGTAAGCTGGTCGCCTTCGAGTCGATAGTCCGTTATCTCAGGCAGCGCGTAAAACTCGTCGCTCGACTGCATTACGCGGTTTGTGTGTTGGCGGAAAAGTTCGCGGGGGTCGTCGCCGTTGACATGGTCGACGATGTACGGCAAGCCCCAATCGAGCGGACGAACGAGGCGATTATTGTCGCGTTGGTGATACCAGCGTTCCCGCTGGTGCATGTAGTTCTTCCAGAAACGCATAAAAAATCCGTGTTTCCCTGCGTTTGATGCGCAAAGAAACACGGATTGTACAGAAAGAACTAATTTAGTTGCACGTGCTCAACTTGAAGCTGTGAATAAACGTGCTCCAGTTGAAGTTTCCGTTCGCTGGTTGGAACTGCGACGTAAACACCATCGTGCAGCCATCAACCGGGTCGACGGCGATAGTACTGTAGTCGCCCCAGCGTGTCAGCGATGCCGTCTGGATTCCGCTGCCGGTCAGCGCGTTTGTTTCGTTACCCAAGGTGCCCGCCGGATCGGCCGGACCGCGATAAGCGTAACGAATGCTCGGCACGATGCTGGAAGCGTTCGAGATGTTGTAACCGATGGCGATGCCGCCGGTCTTGTCCATCGCTGCGCTGCCCATCCAACGAAAATCATTGGTCGGTGCGAACGTGCCTTGTTGGAACAGGACGGGATTCGCAGTCCCAAAACTCTGTCCCGCCGCGTTGCGCAGTTCATACCAACGAATGCCGACGCCGGTGCCGCTCGTCACCGAATGGTTGATTACCAGTGCTTCGTGGTCTCCGAAGTTCCGATAACTCAAGCGGTACATCAGGCGGTCAGCAAGCGAGTCGAGCCTGTTCGATGTTCCGGGTTGCGGGATGCAAGCGCCGCCGCCACACGCGCGACTGAACGCAGCCACTCCGGAGACAGCAATCGGACCCGTCAGTGTTCCGGTTCCCGCGCCCCAGTTAACTGCAAATCGCCAGAAGTTGACTGTTGACGTAGTTATGCTCAACAACAGATTCGGCGAACCGGCAGGTGGCAACGTTGTGCCCTCGAGATCCGCGGGTTCGAGGCTGTGATGTGACGAGCCGGTGCTCACACACGCCTGACGCGCGGCACCGCCGACGAGCATCTGCGCGCGTTCGAGTGCGCAAACGGTGTTGCCAGTGAACGAGCGTCCGTTCCTGAACATGTTGTAAGTGATGTAGTAGGCATCCGGCCAAACGCCCATCTTCGGATAGTCGTTGAAATCGCGGCTGTACGAGAAGGCGTAGCGGAAATAGGTGCCGGTCGGGTCAGGCGACGTCGAAACGGCGACGCACTGAGTGTACGGCTGCGCAGACACGGCAAACTGAGTCAGGATCCAGCGATCGGCCAACTGATCGTACTGAACGATCGGGTCGCCATCGTTGTCGGACTGGCAACGGCCACCGAAGCCCTGCCAAACGACGTTACCCTGCTTCGGAAAGCCGGGGACGAGATTGAATCCGGTGATCTCGTTGTTCACGCCGCGCGTCAGCGTGTAGATCGAGTAGCGGAGGTTTACCCACTGAACGTAGTGATTCGGGCCGACGTCGCCGGTGGTGTCGGGCGGAGCGACGCGTGCCTGTGGATCGACGGGCGTTCCAACTGTGGAAGCCATCGGATCGACGAGTGTGCCAATCGCGCCATTGCCTCTTGCGGCCAGTGGATCCTCGAATGGTTTATTGATGTTGCCGACCTTTTCGGGCCGGCCGGGTTCGAAGTCTTTACCGTCGCGGGCGGGTTTCGCGGGTTCGCCGGTGTCGAACATCTCGCGCAACGGCTTGGTGGTCTTGTCAAAATGGACAGGGCGGCTAATCTCGGCGCGACGCTGTTCGGCGACTTCGCTCTGGGCCTGGACTGCCAGTGGCAAGGAGCCGACGGCGCACAGGATTAGCATCATCAGTAAGGCGAGTTTTTTCACGGACAATCCTCCAGAAATCAGGGCTAGTGAGATCGAACTGCAGTAGTAACGGGAGTAAGTAAAACTACGGCCGACACGTATTAACTATTTCAACCTTGACGCAGAACCCCAGAGAGAGGAGCAACCAATGCTGGGAATGGCCTCGGAGTATACCACCGGCGTCTACTACCGCCAACCGTTTTACCGCCGTATAGAGTAAAGGTTCAATCTAGCGGCGTTCGAAGAGACGGCGAAGAATTTGCGGGAGGAGCGGGGACGCGGATAACACGGATCCGGTCGTGAAGCGGCGGGCGAAGCCGTGAAAAAGCTTTCCGGCCTCTTTTGTGTAACGAAACCACCAGACATCCGGCACTGCCGGGAAGGCGTTCGCGTGAATGTGTTGCGGCGTCACCATTTCGAGCAACCCCAGACGCCCGTGCGTCCGGCCATAACCGCTTTGCTTCACACCGCCCCAAGGCGTCTGTGCGACCGCATGCGTGTAGACCACTTCGTTGATCATGACCGTCCCGGCCTCGATTCGTTCAGCGAGCGCACGCCCGCGCCGGATGTCGCTCGTAAACACGGCCGCCGTCAAACCGTAAATACTGTCATTCGCAAGCGCGACGGCCTCGTCGTCAGTCTTGAACGTCATGATCGGCAGCACTGGACCAAACGTCTCTTCCGTCATCAACTCCATCGAATGGTCCACATTCGTAACGACCGTCGGCTCGTGAAACCAACCTTTACCGTCATCGACACGCGCGCCACCGGCACGAACTTGCGCCCCGCGCTGCACCGCATCACTGACATGTCGTTCGACAATCTGTAACTGTCTCTCGTTCGTCATCGCTCCAACGTCGACACCCTCCTCCGCCGGCTGTCCCTGTCGCAACGCACGCGTCTCTTTCACCACCAGATCGATAAACTGCGGTGCGATCGATTCCTGCACGTAGCAGCGTTCGATCGACGCGCACGCCTGACCCGAATTGCAGAACGCGCCCCAGATCGCCGCCCTCGCCGCATTCTCGAGCTTCGCATCTTCGAGCACGATCATCGGATCCTTGCCGCCGAGTTCGAGCACGACCGGAATCAAACGTTTCGCCGCCGCTTCAGCCACTCGCTTGCCGATCGCAACGCTCCCGGTGAACATGATCTTGTCCACACCGGCCTCTACCAACGCTGCGCCAGTGGATCCATCGCCGGTAACGATTTCCAGGACGCCTTGAGGCAATCCAACTTGGTTGAAAATCTCGCCGATCTTCAGCGCCGTCAGCGACGTCAGTTCACTCGGCTTCACGACTACCGCATTCCCGGCCATCAACGCCATGACGACCTCGTCGAGCGGAGTGGCCCACGGAAAATTCCACGGCGAAATGAGTCCGACAACGCCGAGCGGTTTGTAGAAGATGTATGACGAACGGCCGAGCACGCCGTACTGCCCGATGTCGACCTTCTGTCGCTTCAACAACGCTTCCGTGTTGCGTGCGAAGTAGTTCATCAGATCGAGCGTCGGCACGATCTCCATCGAGATCGCTTCGACGGGCGGCTTTCCTGTTTCACGTGAGATGAGGTTGGCGATCTCATCAGTCTGGGCCAGCACCAGTTCGCGCGCGCGCAAAACATACGCGGCGCGTTCGCGATACGAAAGCGCTGCCCATGCGGGTTGCGCCGCTCTCGCGTATCGAACCGCCACGACGACGTCGTCAGCGTTCATCAGCGCCGCGCGACCGATCTCCTCGCCGTTAGACGGATCGCGAGAAACGAGGTAGCGAATTCGTTCTGTTGAGAGCGTGCGTGCGGTCATCTTGGTCTGATTATCTATTAAATCCGTGGTTCAGGTACAATGCCGGGCATGATCAAATCGCAGCTTGAAGAGTTCATGCGGCGCATGGCGCCGAGGTCGGCAGCCATCATTCCGGGCGCTCGCGAGGCCACGCGTTCCAACGACACGCACTATCGTTTTCGTCAGGATTCCGACTTCTTCTACCTCACCGGTTTTGAAGAACCGGAAGCGATCGCGGTCGTGAAGCCTTCCGAGTCGAACAAGTTTGTCTTGTTCGTGCGGCCGCGAGATCCGGAACGGGAGATCTGGGATGGCCGGCGTGCCGGTGTCGAAGGTGCAGTGAGTGAGTTTGGCGCGCACGCAGCGTTTCCGATCGCGGAATTCGAAAGCAAGCTGCGCGAGATACTCGACGATACGGACATTCTTTACTACCGCCTCGGTGTGAATCGCGAACTCGACGACACGATCATTCGCGAGATCACGGCGATGCGTGGCTGGAACCGCAAGCCGATTCATCCGCCGCAAACGATCGTCGATCCGGGGTCGATCATTCACGAGATGCGCGTGCTGAAGAGTCCGGAAGAACTCGAGATCATGCAAACGGCAGCCGATATCGCCGCCGAAGCGCACGTAGAAGCGATGAAAGCCGCGCGGCCGGGGATGCAGGAGTACCAGCTTGAAGCGCTGATCGAGCAGGTCTTTCGCAAACACGGCGCGGCGGGTCCAGCTTACACGTCAATCGTCGGTGCTGGTCCAAACGCGACGGTGCTGCACTACATCAACAACGACGCCGAATTGCATGATGGCGATCTGCTGCTCATTGACGCGGGCGCCGAGTACAAGGGTTATGCATCCGACATTACACGCACATTTCCGATCAACGGGCGTTACACGAAAGCTCAACGCGAGATCTACGACCTGGTTTTAAAGGCGCAGATGGAGTGCGTCGAGATGGTCCGTCCGGGCGTCACGCACGAGCAATTAAAAAAACATTCGATTGAAGTGTTGACGGAAGGCATGGTCGAGCTTGGGCTGTTGAAGGGCGATCCGGAGGAGTTGATCAAGGAGTCCAAGCACGAGCAGTTTTACATGCACGGGCTTGGTCACATGATCGGGATCGACGTTCACGACGTGGGACGCTATTACCTGGGACAGGAATCGCGCCCGCTCGAGCCCGGTGTTGTGATGACCGTCGAACCGGGGCTTTACATCTCGCCTAACACGAAGGACGTGCCTGAGCAGTATCTCGGAATCGGTGTGCGCATTGAAGACGATGTGCTCTGCACGAACAACGGACCACGAGTATTGACGAATAAAGTGCCGAAACAGGCGGAAGAAATTGAACAATTAATGAACGCGGATTAAGTCGAAAGTTCGGCGACGATCTCGCGCACAGCCTGACGGGCTTCCTCAACTTCCTCAGGCTTGAACGAAACAGCTCCCACCACAGCGTGTCCACCGCCACCATATCGCTCGCAAATTTTCGCGATGTTGTGAGTGCGTGGCTTGGGCGCCCAGGGATTTGACCCCACCGAGATCTTCGTCCGCTGCGACCCACGCGTCAGCGCGACCGAGTAAGTCGTCTCCGGAAACAAGTAGTACGGGATAAACTTGTTGAAGCCCTCGTATCCCTCATCCACCAGATCAAACTGCACGACGGCATTCGCGCACGTCGCTTTTCGTCTCACCGCTTCGAGCGTTTCGAGATGCTGCTTGAGTATCGGTTGAAAACGACGCTGCACTTCAGCGCTCGTCGCGACTGCTTCCAGCGACTGCGTCGTGAGATCGCGAATGATTTGTTCGATGAAACGGTCGTCAGGATCGGCTTCGATCACCTGCATCAGTTGCAACGCCGGTTCTTTCAACTCCACGCATTGCGCCGGTGATTCGTAGAGCGCGCCGTCGATCACGTGCGCCCAGTGCACGAGCGACTCGATCGGCCGGACGTCAAAACCGAATTGTTCATGGGCCACGTCGGCGATGAACTCGGTGCACGACTTTCGCGTCGCATCGAGAAACTTTCGTCCGGAAGTATCAGCGCGGAAGTGAGCTTCGTCTTCAGGCGTGAGAAACGCCGACTCGTGATGATCGAACCACCACGTCAGTTTCTCAGACGCGGCGTATTTGAAGTCGACGATCGCATTTTCGTCGGCGTCAAACATTTCGAGGTCGAACAGGTTGCCGGGACGATGCAGCAGCCCGGTGTAGTTGACCTCCGCCGTGGGATTGATACGTTCTTTGTAGAACCGTGTGAACGTTGCCGCCGACGCTACGCCGTCGAAGCAATGACCGTGATAGAGGACGCGGAGTTTCATGCAGGCCAAGTGATCCACAGCTTAGTTCGGGTCCGCTTTTTTCGCTGTGGATGGAGCTTGAACTTTAGTTGCGATGAACTTGTCAACTTCGTCTTCGATCAGTTCGCCGTTAACGACCCAGGCTTTTTCGGTAAGCACGTCGCCCTTTTTGTTCACTTTTGAAGGTTCGAGAAAGATGTTCCAGGGCGAACCCCAGTTGCGATTGTCCGCGGTAAGTTGCCGGTACTCGTAGTGCGGCGTCTTCATCTTGTCCTCGCGCGCTTCGGATTCGACCACGATCGGATATGGTGGACCACTCTCACCGAAGAAGTTCTTCACATCGTCGCGCGAAGCGTACTCGCTGACGCCGATCACCTGAAAGCCGTTGTCTTTGTACTTCTCGTAAAGCTTGGCGGCGATGGGCGCTTCGTTCCTCCAGTTGCCACACCAGGGAGCGAAGTAGACGATCATGACGAGCTTCTTGTCCTTCATCAATGAACGCAGATCGTCAGACTTTTCAGTCTGGAGGTTCGGGAGGCTCCAGTTTTTATAATTGACGGTCTTCTCGACGAGCGGCGAGTACTCGTGACTCTGCGCGTAAACAACAACGTGCAAGCTGAGAATCGCGATAACCAATAGCTTCTTCATGTTCTTACTCCAATCCGTTTTTAGACCACGGATAAAAACAGAGTTAGTTTGCGGCGCTGGCGGTGGCCGGTGCTTCTTCGAGCAGCGGTTTGACAAACGCTTCCCACCCGGCTTTATCGCGCGCGCCGACGACCTTCTGACGTATGCGTCCCTGCCTGTCGATCAAATAGGTTGTCGGGAGCTGCGGATGCTCGAGCTTCGCTTTTGCATCGTTGCCACCGATCAAAACCTGGTATTCAAACCTGGCAACTGACTCCTGGTACGAGTTCACGCCTTCGATACTGTCCTCGGTCGACGCGCCGATCACTTTCAAGCCCTTCGCTTCGAGTTCATGTTGCAGCGCATTGAGTTCGGGAATCTCTTCACGACACGGCAGACACCACGTGGCCCAAAAGTTCAGCAGCACGACCTGTCCTTGCAGATCTTTTAGACGAAGTGGCGTACCCGCGAGTGTCTGAAACTCAACATCCGGCGCCGCCTCGAAGTTCGCATTCGCGGTTGCGGGCGGCGGTGCGGGGGGCGGCGTTTTTAATTTGACCCAGTTTTCGATGTTTGGAATCCAGGCTATGAACCTGCCGCTCGTAAGCAGCGTCGACTGCCCGCTCGCGACGAGCAATCCGACCAGAATCAACACGACACCGGAAACGACTTCAACCTTGTGCAAGTGCTGGCGGAAGTTTTTGTAAAAGCTGAGAAACTTGTTGATGCCCAATCCGGTCAGCAGAAACGGCAGCGCCAAACCCGCTGAATAAAACGCTGAAAGCACGAGTCCATTGCGCCAACCACCACTCGTCGCCGCCAGGCCGATGATGCCGCCGAGGATCGGACCGATGCACGGTGTCCAACCCGCCGCAAATGCGATCCCGAGCGCTGCGGAGCCGAACACGCCGCGCGGTTTACTGTCCGAGAAGTGTCGTGTGTCTTTGTACAGCGCAGCGATCTTCAGCAGGCCGATCAGTTGCAGCCCGAAAGCGATGATGACGATGCCGCCGATGATCCGAATCCACGGGTTGTTGGTGATCGCGCTGCCGACGAGACCCGCTGTCGTGCCAAGAATCAGGAAGACCACAGACAGTCCGGCGTTGAATGCGAGCGAGTTGAGAATTACGGCGCGCCGGTTCGTCGTTCCCTCTTTCAGCGAATCGATGCTGACTCCGGAGATCAACGAGATGTAGCCGGGCACCAGCGGCAGCACGCACGGTGAGAGAAACGACAACACTCCGCCGGCAAACGAAATGAGGATTTGAACTGGAATTCCCTGTTCTTGCATCGTTCTGAATTCCTAACGCTCGTTGACGAGCTTCTTGATCATCTCTTCCAACTTATCGAGTTCCTCTTCGTCCGCGCCGTTGGAGATGAACCGCACCATCCCTTTGCGATCGAGTAGAAACGACGTCGGGATGGAATAGACGCCGTAGTTCAGATCGTTCACGCTCGAATCCCCGACGACGATACCGTAAGGCAAACGATTTCGTTTCTTGAACTCGCGCAGGTAAACCAGCTCTTCGCCGGGCGTCAAAAGCTTCTGATCGGCGTGACCGTAATACTTGGTCAAACCGAGAATGACCAGTCCCTTGTCCTTATAACTGTCGTGCCAGCTCGAAAACTTTGGCAGCGTGACCCGGCATGGTCCACACCATGGCGCCCAGAAGTCAAGCAACACGACCTTCCCGCGCAGGTCAGCCAACTTGATCGCTTGCTGATCGATCCACTGCGTCGCAACGATCTCCGGCGGTGTCTCCGCGGGCAGCGCTTTCAAATCTTCGAAGATCTTCAACGGTTCCAGGCCCGGCTGGATGGTCAGCAAACGGTTCGTCATCCGTTTATACAGATTTGCCGACGGCAGGGAAAGCGACTGGCGACGCAGATCCTCGAGCAACGTGATTGCTTTATCTTTTTGCTCGGTTTTGAGATAGGCGTCGGACAGCAGCAGGGCTGACTTCAGCAGCATGTCGTCGCGTGCGAACGACTCCGATTTTCGGGTTACTGCGAAAGCCTGCGCAGCCTTCAACATCTCCTGCGCGTGCGTTGCCACGGACGCGAAGTTCTGCGCTCGCAGGTAAGCGTCGGCAATCAGGAACTCCATCCGATAGCGATCGTCGGGGTTTTGTGGTTGATGCTTGCCGTAATCCGCGACTGCCGCTTCAGCATCGGGTACGCGATCTTTCTTGACCGAGTAAAGCACGAGGACGTTCCGCGCTGCTTGCGCCTTGGCGCCGTCAGGTTCTTCTTTGACGAAACGTTGCATCGTCGAAAGCGCACCATCGGCTTCACTGGCAAGGTGATAAAGCAAGCCGAGGTAGTAAAGATCGCCGGCGGCGAGTGACGTGCGGGCGCGCAGGATGCCAGCGTTTTTCAGGGCGAGTTCGCGTTGCTCTTTCTTGGTCTTTTCTTCGAGCTTCGGATCGAACGGGAGTTTCTGCTTGTTGAATTCCTGGTAACGGCGGCCGAGGTATCCGTTTGCGTCTTCGAACAACGCCTGGGCCGAAAGCTTCTCAGGTTTCACTGCGGGGTCGTCACTGTTGGCCAACGCTTGCGCGAAGGCACACGTCGTCAAAACGAGCAAAAGAATAACGACGGCTGAAAGCCTGAAAATCATTTGTATCCGTGATCCGAGGTTTAAATGTGCACCAGGTCGAAGCGACTTGGACTAAAAGGCCCCAGCAAAGGAGAAGTGACGCCTGCCACGACCGCTTCCGTAATCAACTCACCAGTGACGGGCGCGAGTAGGATTCCGTTTCGGTAGTGCCCCGTTGCATAAAACAGCCCGCCAATTTCATCACAAGGCCCCAGCACAGGCAAATTGTCAGAGGCGCACGGCCGCAGTCCCGCCCAGGTGTCGAGGATGGGCAAAGCGGCGACTGAAGGTGAGATTTCCAACGCGTTTTGGAGAATCGAGGCCATTCCGCCGGCGGTCACCCGCTTCGCAAACCCGGCGCGTTCACTGGTCGAGCCCGCAAGCAGGCGTCCGTCCTGACGAGGCACGACGTAACCGCGCGGAGTGTAAATCACATGACGAGTTATTTGGGGACGAGCGTCGAAACTGATCATCTGCCCGCGTACCGGTTCGACAACGAGCGCGGGTTTGTGCGACCGAGGCGAAAGCTTGATGAAGCTCGTCCACGTTCCGGCCGCAATCACCACCGCGCCGCAACTGATAGAACCGCGCGACGTGACCACACCCGTGATGCGATCCGTTTCGATCTTTACTGACTCGACGTTTGTCGCGGGGCTTATCGAAACGCCGAGTTTGACGACGCTGTTGGTGAGCGCGCTGAGAAGTCGTCGATTTTCAACCTGCACGTCGAGTGGAAACCGCAGCGCGGCCAGGATGTTCGGATTGATGCACGGCTCGACTTGCTGCGCCTGCGACGGGGTCAGTTTTTCAACCGGGAGTCCCGCGGCAGTTTGCCATTCGTAACGGCGCTCGATCTCGACCAGGTCGTGATACGTGGTGGCGAGATACAGCGTGCCGGTAGTGTCGAGTTCTACGTCGATGCCGGTTTCTTCGCGCAAAGAGGCGGCGAAGTTTGGATAAAGATCGCGGCTGCGGCAGGCGAGACGGAAGAAATCGTCTTGCGCATTTGCTTCAGCCTGGGGCGCGAGCATTCCGGCGGCGGCGAACGAAGCTTCGCGGCCTACTCCGCCGCGTTCGATCAAACAAATATCGCCGGTGCCGTGATGCGCGAGCGCGCGGGCGATTGTCAGACCAATCACCCCGCCGCCGATTACCACGACGTCCGCTGTTTGTTTAATCAAATCTATTTCGTTTTGAACCATTTACGCGCTAAGATTCAAACTCTGAAACCTTCGATCTGAGAGACAAATGCATCGTATCACACTGATTCCGGGCGACGGCATCGGCCCCGAAGTAGCTTCAAACGTAGTGCGAATCATCGAAGCTGCGGGCGTCGAAGTGCAATGGGAAACGTATTACGCAGGCGCGCAGGCGCTCGAAAAATTCGGCGAAACGCTGCCGCAGGACTTGCTCGATTCCATTCTGCGAAACAAGGTCGCCCTCAAGGGGCCAATCACCACTCCGGTCGGTAAAGGTTTCACTTCCGTAAACGTCGGACTCCGGAAAACGCTCGATCTTTATGCGAACCTCCGTCCGGTGCGTGCGCTGCCGAATGTGCCGTGTCGTTATCCGGAATTGGATCTCGTCGTCGTGCGCGAGAACACGGAGAGCTTGTATGCGGGGTTGGAGCACGTTGTGGTGCCGGGTGTGGTCGAGAGTTTGAAGATCATCACTGAGAAGGCGTCGACCCGCATCGCGCGGTTTGCGTTTGAGTACGCGAGGCGAGAAGGACGAAAGAAAGTCACGGCGGTCCACAAAGCAAACATCATGAAGCTTTCTGACGGACTGTTTCTGGAATGTTTCCGCCGCGTGAGCCAGGAGTATAGGGAGATCATCGCTGACGACAAGATCGTCGACAACGCCTGCATGCAGCTCGTGATGCGTCCCGAGCAGTTTGACGTGATGCTGCTCGAGAATCTTTACGGCGACATCGTTTCCGATCTTTGCGCGGGACTTGTCGGTGGATTGGGACTGGTTCCGGGAGCAAACATCGGCGAGAAGGGCGCGGTGTTTGAAGCGGTACATGGCTCGGCGCCCGACATCGCGGGACAGGGGATCGCGAACCCGACCGCCTTGCTGCAATCGGGCATTCTGATGCTGCGTTACATCGGCGAACGTGAAGCCGCAGACAAAATCGAAAACGCCCTGTTCGCCGTCTTCGAAGAAGGAAAGGTCCGCACTCGCGACATCGGCGGCACCGCGAAGACTGCCGAGTTTGCCGACGCAATCATTCAGAAGATGAACGCATAAACGATCCCGCTTCACACGGATCGGTGTAGAACCACAAAGGAGCCCACAAATGCAAAAGAAGTCCGTCCGGACCTTCGCGTTTGCCTTACTCGCCTTCTGTCTCGTTGTTCTGATCGCGGCCAGTGAGAACGTCCACTCGCAACGCCCGGCGCCGCCGCCGGAGGAGCTGGCGAAGCGCCGCGACATCGAAGCGCAGCTACAGTCGATCGCGATCGTAGAGCGCAAACTGATGATCCCGATGCGCGACGGAACGCGCATCGCCACGGACGTCTACCGGCCGAAAGATACTTCCAAAAAGTATCCGGCGATCTTCGTCCGCACGCCTTACAATTTTAATTTCTGGGACGTTCGCAATGGCGCCCCACGGGATCTGTCGAGCGAGCTCGAAGCGGTGAAACGCGGTTATGCGTACGTGAACATGAATGAGCGCGGCCGCTTCTTCTCGGAAGGCAACTACGACATTCTTGGACCACCGCTGACCGACGGCGTCGACGAGCTCGGCTGGATCTCGAAACAATCCTGGTCCAACGGCAAGGTCGGCACGATCGGTTGCTCGTCGACTGCCGAATGGCAGTTGGCAGTGGCGGCGCAGGGCCACCCGGCGTTTTCGACGATGATCGTGCAAGGCTTTGGCGCGGGCGTCGGACGCGTTGATGGTTTTTACGAACAGGGAAACTGGTATCGCGGCGGCGCAGTGCAGATGTTGTTCATCGCGTGGCTTTACAGTCAGCAAAACCAGGTGCGCCCGATGTTCTCGCCCAACGCGACTCAGGAGGAGCTGATTGCCGCGTCACGCGCGTTCGATCTCGCCGCGCAGTTGCCGCCGGTCGACTGGGCCAAGACTTTGCGCACACTGCCGGTGAAAGACATCATGAAGGCCGCCGGTGGACCAAAGGGCATCTTTGCCGATCACATGCCGGTCGACACGGGCGGCGCGATGATCGAGCGCGACCCAAACGATCCGGCGTGGTACAAAGGCGGGCTGTGGCACGACAACATGAAGATCGACATTCCCGGTTTTTGGTTCATGTCGTGGTACGACGTATCGATCGGTCCAAACCTCGCCGCCTACAATCACGTGCGCAAGACAGCTTCTCCCGCGGTCGCGGATAAGCAGTTCGCCATCATCGCGCCGACCCTTCACTGCGCCTATCGCCGCTCGACTGAGAACACGATCGTCGGCGAGCGCAACGTCGGCGACGCGCGTTTGAACATGGATGAGCTCACGTACGGCTGGTTCGATCATTTCCTGAAAGGCGATGAGAACGGGGTCCTCGGAAAGATGGCGCGCGTTCGTTACTACACGATGGGCCTCAACAAGTGGCAGACGTCAGACACGTGGCCGCCGAGTGGGGCGCAGCCGATGACGTTGTTTTTATCGAGTGGCGGCAAGGCAAACACGTTGAATGGCGACGGCGTGCTGGTGGAAGCATCGCCGGCGGCGGATTCGCCGGACAGGTTTGAATACGATCCGCTGAATCCCGTGCCGTCGGTGGGCGGAAATGTTTGTTGTACCGGCAACGCGATCACGGCTGGTGCTTTCGATCAGCGGCAGAACGAGGGGCGGCAGGACGTTCTTGTTTACAGCACGGAGCCGTTGAAGGAGGGCGTCGAGGTTAGTGGTCCAATCGAAGTGACGCTCTACGTTTCGTCTGACGCGAAGGACACGGACTTCACGATCAAGCTGCTCGACGTCTATCCCGACGGGAAGGCTTACAACCTCGACGAGACGATCCAGCGGATGCGTTATCGCGACGGTTACGACAAGCCAAACGTCTGGATGCAGGCGGGCAAGGTCTACAAAGTGACGCTGTCGCCACTCACGACGAGCAACTACTTCCCCGCGGGACATCGCATTCGCATCGAAGTATCGAGCAGCAACTTCCCGCGTTTCGATCGCAACCTCAACACCGGCGGCAGGAATTACGACGAGGCAAAAGGCGTGATCGCGCGCAACGCCGTGCATCATTCGAAGCAGTATCCGTCATCCGTGAAGCTCACGGTCATGCGCAAAACGGTTTCGAGATCTTGAAATCCGTGTTTTGTGAAATAGCATGAGGAACGGCGCCGATTACAGCCCCGAGATTTCCGATGCGATCGTCTCTTTCGATCCGGAAACACTCCAACGCCATCCTGTTTTGAAGTCGCAACTGCTGGAGCAGTTTTCGAAGTTAGGCAATCGCAAGGCGGTTGCGATCGTCGAACGCATACCCGCTCGCGACGGCGTTCTCGATGCGGACGCGGTCGATCGACTTCTCGTCACCTCACACTGCGAGATGCAACGCATGTCGGAAGAGTTTCAGCACGGGAAACGTGTCGGCGAACTCTTGAAACCGATCTTGAAAGCGCTGCGCGAAGGTGGTCTTAACCGGCGCATTCGGATCGTCGACATTGGCTGCGGGACTGGTTTCGTCGTGCGCTGGCTGATCGCCAATAGTTACCTCGGCGACGACGTCGAATTGATCGGCGCGGACTTCAACGAAGCACTCGTCAATGAAGCTCGACGACTCTCGCAACGCGAGCAACTCAACTGCACCTTCGTCGTCGCAAATGCATTTCGCCTCGCTCAGCCGGCCGATATATTTCTTTCAACCGGAATATTGCATCACTTTCGCGGCGACGGTCTCGCCGAACTGCTCAAACAGCATCGCGACGCGCAGGCGTTCGTGCATTTCGACTTTCATAGTTCGCCGATGTCGCCGCTTGGCTCGTGGCTGTTTCACGCCGTGCGAATGCGCGAACCGTTAGCGAAGCACGACGGAGTGCTTTCGGCAGTGCGCGCTCACAAGAGTCGACATCTCTTGAAGGTCGCCCGAGCAGCGGCGCCGGATTTCGTCTCGATTGTTTACGGAACGCAACTCTGGCGGCTGCCGATTCCGCGGGTGTTTCATTCGCTCGTAGGGATTCGTCCCGAGTACAACGAAGCGTTCGTGAGAAACATGGGCAACCGGATTGCCTCATTGGGAAAGCTCGAATGAGTATTTTGCTGTTGTGGCTGCTGGCGACAGTGGATTCCGCCTTCATCGGTTATCGAGACGCGGCGGGACGCAGTGCGTTGATCGATAAGCGACATTATTATCGCCGCGCACTGCTACGCGGCGCGCTGATGGGCCAGATTGCCGTCGCAATTGCGGGGACTGTCGCGCTGGCAATGCTCGCAACGAGCGGCCAACCGGCGCAGTTGTTAGCCACCCTCGACAGCGTGGCGACGCGGATGTTGACGATCTACGTGCCTTACGCGGTGATCTTGATCGCGACATTTTTCGTTCGCGCGATACCGTCCGTCGATATACGAAGCATTACAAGCGTGTTAGTCTTTGGGCCATTTACGTTGATCCGTCCTTTGGTTGTTCTGGCAGGCGCGATTTGGGGCTTCCTTGCCGCGCCGACCGCCGGCGTTGCGTTGCTGCTGGTTCTCGTCGTTACTCTCATGCTGGGCATGGAATTCGCTCTCGATAGATTGCGGACACGAGGATTCTTCTATGAAACCTAAAGAACTCACCGTGCGCGGCCTGATTCTGGGCGCGCTCATCACCACAGTCTTCACGGCGGCAAACGTTTACCTGGGCCTGAAGGTAGGTCTTACGTTCGCCTCGTCCATTCCCGCAGCGGTGATCTCGATGGCGATTCTCAGCGTCGTGAAAGACTCGTCGATTCTGGAGAACAACATCGTCCAGACCGTAGCCTCAGCGGCGGGCACGCTCTCCGCGATCATTTTCGTTCTGCCCGGACTGGTGATCATCGGCTGGTGGACCGGGTTTCCGTTCTGGCAATCATTCATGATCTGTCTCACGGGTGGCGTGCTCGGGGTGTTGTTTACGATCCCGCTGCGCCGCGCGTTGGTGACTAACTCGGATCTGCCGTATCCGGAAGGTGTCGCGGCGGCGGAAGTGTTGAAGGTCGGATCAGGCACGCGCGGTGAAACAAAGGACGAGACCGGCGAAGCGCGCGAAGGACTCATCGCCGTGATCTACGGCGCCGCTGCTTCCGCAGGGTTGGCGATTGTGACTGCAACGCGCGTGGCGGCGGGTACTTTCGGCGGGTTCTTTCGCATCGGCGCCGTCGCGTCGAGCGGATACGACTTCGCGTGGTCGCTGGCCTTACTCGGCGCGGGCCATCTCGTTGGCTTGTCAGTGGGCATGGCGATGCTGACCGGATTGATCATCGCCTGGGGGATTGCGGTCCCGTGGCTGACTTCAACGCAACCCGCAGCGCCGGGCGTCGAGCTGGGCGCGCACACGATCGCCATCTGGCGAACCCAGGTGCGATTCATCGGCGCGGGCGCGATTGCGATTGCGGCGATCTACACGTTGGCACGACTGGCGAAACCGGTTGTCGGCGGACTGGTCAGCACGTTGGCGGCTTCACGCAGCGTCGGGGTTCGCGACGATCGCGATCGCGATCTGTCTCCGCAGTGGATACTCATCCTGACGATCGCGTGTTTGCTCGTGAGTGGTTGGCTGGCGTTTTCGTTTGCAAGGTCGTCGGTGCTCGCGCCGTTCGCGCTCAGGGTGACGTTGATCGCGGTGCCGTTCGTGCTGATTGGCGGATTTCTCATCGCCGGCATTTGCGGTTACATGGCCGGACTGATCGGCGCGTCGAATAGTCCGATCTCGGGCGTGGGAATTTTATCGATCGTGATGTGCGCGTCGTTGCTCATCCTCGTCGTAACGCCGACGGCGGAAACGCGCATGCCGCTCGTGGCGTTCGCGCTGTTTGTGACGGCGATCGTCTTCGCCTGCGCGACGATCTCCAACGACAACTTGCAGGATTTGAAAACGGGACAGCTCGTGGGAGCGTCGCCGATGCGACAACAGATCGCCCTCATCGTCGGCGTTGCTGCCGGGGCGTCTGTGATTCCGTTTGTGCTGAATCTGCTGGCGAAGGCGTATGGATTTGCCGGAGCTGCAAACGTCGGTGTCGTTACGGAGAACCCGTTGCCCGCGCCGCAAGCGACTCTGATCTCCGCGCTCGCTCAGGGTGTGATTGGCGGCAATCTCCAGTGGAACATGATCGGCATCGGTGCGCTCGTCGGTGTGGGTTTAATCTTGCTGGACACGGCGCTCGGCGCGATGAACAAGTTGCGCATTCCACCGCTCGCAGTCGGCATCGGGATCTATCTGCCGATGTCGGCGACGTTCGCGGTCGTCGTTGGCGCGGTGTTGTCTTTCTTCTACAACCGCGCGACGCAATCGTCGCCAAATCCCGAACGTGCGGAGCGGTTGGGGACACTCGTCGCGTCGGGCTTGATCGTCGGCGAGAGTTTGTGGGGCGTGCTGAATGCGGGTCTCATCGTCGGGCTGTCAAACGACGCGCCGCTCGGTTTCGCACCGGCTGATTTCCGTCCTGCGCCCTGGCTCGGCATTTTCCTTTTCATCGCACTCATTGTTTGGCTGTACGGCTGGATGCTGCGCCGCGCGCAAGCTGCGCGCTAGATCATGACTAATCAGGTCTTGACTGATGATGTATAAGAACTGCGATCGCAAACACACTTGGAGGCTCCAGATATGACCACCTCTCGTCGTGACTTCATCAAGACGGCCGGCATTGCCGCCGGTGCGCTATCACTCCCGGCGCTTCCTTCATGGATTAGCAACGTGGCTGCCGCCGAAGCAGCCGCCGCGGCCGCGGTCGATAAGAATGCTCTAGCCGAAGTCGCGCTGAGCACGGCGCGTAAACTCGGCGTCACGTACGCCGACATTCGCATCAACCGGTATCGCAGCGAGTCGATCAACACGCGCGAGCGGCAGGTGCAGAACGTTTCACGCGGACAGAACTTCGGTTTCGGCGTGCGCGTGCTCTACAAAGGCACGTGGGGTTTTGCCTCGAGCCGCAGTGTGACGCCGGAAGACGTTCGTCGCATCACCCAACAAGCCGTCGACATCGCGCGCGCGAATTCCGTGTATCAGCGCAAGCGCATCTCGCTCGTTCCGGTGGAGAAAGTGGTGACCAGTTGGAAGAGCGCGTTCGAGAAGGATCCATTCGAAGTCTCGATCGACGACAAGATTCAGTTTCTGCTTTCGCTCAACGAATCCGCCATGAAGACGCAGGGCGTCAGCTTTGTGAATTCGTCGATGGGATGGGTCAACGAGCAGAAGTTTTATGCGTCGACCGACGGCTCGAGCATCGAGCAGTACATCATTCGCGCGAATCCGAACTTCAATGTGACGGCGGTAAATCGCGCCAATGGCGACTTCCAGTCACGCAGCGCGCTCGGTGGTCCACAGAGCATGGGTTACGAGTACATCGAGAAGCACGATTGGAAGCGTGAAGCGCAACAAGCCGGCGAAGAAGCGGTGATGAAGTTGAAGGCGAAATCAGTCGAGGCCGGAAAATATGATCTCGTGCTTCACCCGTCTCATCTGTGGTTGACGATTCACGAATCGGTGGGCCATCCGACAGAACTCGATCGTTCGCTTTGGATGGAAGCGAACTATGCGGGCACGAGTTTTCTCACGCCCGATAAGCTCGGCAAACTTCAGTTCGCGTCGAAGATCGTGAACTTCGTTGCCGATCGGACGCAGCCCGCTGGGTTAGCGACTGTCGGTTACGACGACGAAGGCGTTCCCAGTCAACGTTGGCACCTGATCAAGAACGGCTTGTTTGTCGACTGGCAAACGACGCGCGATCTCGCGGCGATGACGGGGCAGAAGAAGTCGTACGGCTGCAATCACAGCGACAGTTGGGGTAGCATTTCGTTCCCGCGCATGCCGAACGTTTCGCTCGAACCGGGACCTGAGAACAAGTCGCTCGACGATCTGATTGCCGGTGTCGACAAGGGCGTTCTGATCTACGGCGACGGCAGTTACTCGATCGATCAGCAGCGATACAACTTCCAGTTTGGCGGACAGGTGTTTTGGGAGATCAAGAACGGCAAGCGCGGCGAGATGTTGCGTGACGTTGCGTATCAATCGCGCACTACCGATTTCTGGAATTCGCTCGACGCGTTGGGCGGAGCATCGACCTACGAACTCGGCGGCAGCTTCAACGACGGCAAAGGTGAACCCGGACAGTCGAACGCCGTGAGTCATGGTTGTCCCCCGGCTCGCTTCCGGCAAGTCAACGTACTCAACACCGCCGCTAAGGCAACGAGTTAGTTCGCTTGGAGTTTTCCTCCACCTGTGTCTCGCGCTTGCGGGAGATAAGTGGAAAGAAGATTTTTTAATTTTTCTTTTTACCATGTGATTCCCGCTAGCGGATCGCGAGTAAACAAGGAGCTTTCCAAACATGCTACTCACTGAAAAAGACGCGCGCACGATTTGCGAAAAGCTGATGAGTTATGTGAAAGCCGACGATGCGATCGTCACCGTCAACAGCGAAAACTACGGCCACTTGCGCTTCGCCGCCAACGCATTCACCACGAGCGGCGCGCGCGAGAACGTCAGCGTCGGCGTCACTGCGTGGATCGGCGGCAAGCGCGGCTCCGCCTCGACAAACGAGATCGACGACGAGTCGCTGAAAGCGACCGTCGCACTGGCGGAACAACTGGCGCGCATCTCGCCCGTCGATCGTGAGTACCTGCCGACGATTGGTCAGCAAACCTACAAGCCCGTCGCAGGCTACGCCGAAGCGACCTCAAACATCTCGTTGACGAGCCGCGCCAAAACAATCAACGACGCGATTGCCTCGTGTGAAAAGTCGAAAGTGATTGGCGCCGGTTTTCATCAGGCCCGCGGCGGTGCAGGAGCGTCGCTCACCAAAAACGGCAACTTCATTTACGACCGTTCGAGTTTGGTCAGTCTCGGGATGACTGCGCGCACGGCTGACGGGACCAGCTCGGGCTATTTTCTGCGAAACCATTTCGACGTCACGAAACTCGACACCGCGCGCATCGCCAATGAAGCGATTCGCAAGGCGCTCGATGCGCGAAATCCGCGCGTGCTCGAACCGGGTGTGTACCCGGCGATTCTCGAACCCCAGGCCGTCGCGGATCTCGTGGGCCAACTCGCGTTCAGCTTCGACGCGCGCAGTGCTGAAGAAGGGCGCAGTCCGTTTTCCGCTCCGGGCGGCAAGACGAAAGTCGGCGAGAAGATCTTCGACGAACGGATCAATGTCTACAGCGATCCGTGGCATCCGGAATTGCCGGGATCGAAATCGGCGCAAGGCGGATTGCCGGCGCAGAAGATCTATCTCGTGCGGAACGGTGTGTTGGAAAACCTCGTTTATTCGCGCTACTGGGCCAAGCAGAAGAGCAAGGAGCCGACGCCTGGGCCGGTCAACAGCATCATCGAGAGTTCCGCGCCGGCGGTTTCGGTTGACGACATGATCAAGTCGATGGACCGCGGCATACTCCTCGGTCGTTTCTGGTATATCCGCGGCGTCGACGCGCGCACCGCGTTGCAGACGGGTCTCACACGCGACGGTATCTGGTACATCGAGAACGGCAAGATCCAGTATGCGGTGAAAAACTTCCGCTTCAACCAGAGCGTGACGGCCCTCCTCGCGCCGGGCAACATCGACATGATCGGCAAACCGGAACGAGTGGGTAACTCGGAAGGCCAGGGCGGCAACGCCGCACTCCTCCCGGCGCTGAAAGTGAAAGAGTTTCACTTCTCCTCGCAATCAGAAGCTGTTTAGCGAGTTCTGTAATTTTCTTCGGTTGGGACGGTAGAGACAATCTTCACTCGCCGTCTTGATCTTCACGAAACCCTCATATGGAACAACTACCTGCTGAATTACCTGTTATCCCGCTTCGCGACGTTGTCGTTCTACCGGGTCAAAGAGTAGCGTTTAAGTTGGGAAGGGAGAAGTCGAAGCTGGCGTTGCGCAATGCCCTCGACTCTCAAAAACAGCTTGCACTTTTCGCGCAGCTTGAACCGGATACTGAGGATCCGGGTATAGCAGATCTGCTTTCAATGGGCGTGGTGGCAAAACTACTGGATCACAGAGAATACCCGAATGATGTCATTAAAGTCGTTGTGGAAGGTCAACAAAGAATCTACCTTTCAGAAGTAATAAGTTTCTCGCCACAGTTGCTCATTAAACCAGGAACTGTACAAGAAGAAGACTCAGGAGACGACATAGGGATGCCTTCTAAAAAGACCATAAGAGAAGGTGTGTCGTCATTATTGAAGAACGATACGAAAGACCGCTTTCTACGTGAGTATGGTCTACCATACGATGCTGATCCCGGTCTTCTGGCGGACAGCTTGATCCAACGACTGGAAACGGAATTCAGCAATCAGGTGAAGTGCCTGTTGGAGTTAAATCCGCGTAAGCGTTTGAAGTTTGCTTACGAGGTGTTGATAAAAGAAGCGTACTCGGCCGAGCTCGAGAGCAAGATAAATGAACAGGTCACATTGGAGATAAAGGATGCCCACAAAGAGATTTTTCTGCGGGGCCAGTTGAAGGTGATACTCGAACAGCTGGGAGAAAATGCTCCGCTAAGTCTGTACAACCCTATCTTCCGCGGACGAAACTTCAAGGTAAATCCCAAATCGTTATTTGTCCTGATGCCATTCAAGGAAGAGTTCCGTCCAATCTACAGTGAAATAATCAAACCTGTAGCTGAACAATTCGGACTGGATTGTGTTCGGGCAGACGATCTTTACAGCACCAAGGCAATAATGGAAGACGTTTGGAAGTTGATTAATGAGGCCAAAATAATAGTGGCTGATCTCACCGGCAAAAACCCAAACGTTTTTTATGAAGCCGGTTTGGCTCACGCCGTCGGAAAAGACGTCATTATTATTTCGCAGAACATCGACGACGTTCCTTTTGACTTGAGGCACCTGCGGGTTTTCATCTACCAGGATTCAGTGGCTGGTTTTCGAAAACTCGAGAAGCAGCTTTACCAGGCACTCAGTAACATCGACGGTCTGGTTAAGCCTGCGGCGCCGAGTTAGTTCGCTAGTTAGATCTGAAATTCTAAAGAGCCCCGAACCTACGAAACTCTGGAAGCGCTGCGAGGTACCAGTTTGCGCTTCCTTAAGATCAATCCATTCCTCGCAAGTCCGCAAAACTAGAAATCCAAATTCATCAACCGAGCTTGGGACGAAGTGCGCTGCGCGAGTGACGAACGGGCCTCGTGCGCTACCGCCGATGGGGGCACGTCGCTTGCGCCTTCGATCTTCGTCTTAATGCGGTTGCTCTCGCTCGTACTCCGAAAGTTCGGAGCCAGTACTGGCGATGAGTGAAACCCAAGGATTATTCGCACCCCAGGCGATCAAACTCCCTCCGAGAACTCGGAGGTCAAACAGTCTCCGATAGATTCGGAGTAGGTACAAAGGAGTTTCGTAGTATGAAGAGGTTAGAACTTCTATTTACCCTTCTCGTCGTACTGGCGCTCGGCGCGTTTGCACCGGCGTCAGCACAAACAAGCAAGGGCTTCGTTACCGGCACCGTCGAAGATCCGAACGGCGCCGGAATTGCCAATGCCTCAATCAAGATTACAAACCTGACTACCGGCACATCGCGCGATACAGTCGCCGATAGCTCCGGCAGTTTTCGTCTCGACGCGGTCGACCCCGGCGCTTACACACTTGAAGTTTCGGCCCAGGGATTCAAGACCGCGAAACTCGATAAGATTGAAGTCAACGCAGCGCAAACAGTCAACCTTCCGATAAAACTCGAAATCGGAAGTCCAACTGAAGAAGTAGTCGTCAGCACGGCCAATGAAGTGGTGGTCCAGAGCTCCGACGGCGCGCGCGTAAACACACTCGGCGAGCGCGAGATCCGCGACTTGCCGGTGCTTGGACTCAATCCCGTCAACCTCGTGTTCACACTGCCGGGCGTGGCAGACGTCGGCGGCGCCAACGGTGTCGCCGCGGGCTTCGTGCAAGGCACGGAGTTTTCGATCAACGGTCTGCGGCCCCGCGGCAACAACCAGCTCATCGACGGTTTGGACAACAACGACAACTCGATCACCGGCCAGGTGTATCAACCAACCGTGCGTGACGCCTATTCACAAGTGACCGTGCTCGGCGGCGATTACTCCGCGGAGTTCGGACGCGCGGGCGGCGCAGTCGTAAACGTGATCACGCGCAGCGGCTCGAACCAATTCCACGGCTCTGCCTACGACATCATTCAAAACGCGGCGTTCGATGCCTTGACGCCGGGCCAGAAGTCGCAGTCGGAACTGACGGAAGTGCCGCAGTACAGTCAAAACACGTTCGGCTTCTCGTTTGGTGGACCAGTAATGAAGAACAAATTGTTCTTCTTCGGAACGTTCCAGGCGGATCTCGTGCGCGCGGGTGCGGTCACAGGTCGCGCAGTCGTCCCGACTCAGAACGGCCTCAATCAGTTGCGTGCTTTGTTCCCGGCGGGCGCGAGCACGAACCTCGATCAGTATCTGGGGATAGTCGGCGATCTGCGTGGGCAGACGAACCTAATCAACGTCCCGATCGGCGGTGGCCGGCCCGACATCGAGTTCGGCACGGCGACGCGTTTCAGCGCGCAACCGGTAAACACGTACGACTACCTCGCGCGTGTTGACTGGACCTCGTCTGACAAGAACAGCGTCTCGTTCCGATATCTCGCTAACAAGCAGTTGTTCACCAACCAGTTTCCGGATCCGTCGACAGGCGTAACCGGCAGCCAGTTTCCCGGTTTCGAAATCGACGTGCCCTCGCTGACGCAGAACATGTACATCAGCGACACGTACGTTTTCTCTCCGCGCACTGTAAACGAAGCGCGTTTCGGTTACGGGCGGTTCAATCTGTTCTTTGGACCACGCAACGCCGCCCTGGCGACGGGTGGACCGCAGTTCGCCTTTTCGGGCACGACGATCTCGACAGTCGGACTGTCGCAGAGTTTCCCGCAAGGCCGCATCTTCAACAACTGGCAGGTCCAGGATACGGTGACGCACACGCGCGGTAATCACACGTTGCGCGTCGGCACCGACATCTTCATGCAACGGGCGAAACAGTTTGTGCCAATCAACACGCGCGGCACGTTGACGTTTGCAGCCGGCGGTGGTTTCCCGGCGTTTGGTAATTTCCTCGACGCCTTCTCTGGCGTAGGCACTGGCGCCGCGGCGAAAGTGTTTGGTGCCGGACTCGACTATCCCAATGTCACCACGTATGCATTTTTCGTGAACGACACGTGGAAAATCAGACCTAACTTCACACTGAATCTCGGTCTCCGTTACGAGAACTTCGGCGCGGTTGCCAACAATGCAGCCTTTCCGGCGTTCACGGGTTTCGACGCTCCGTTGCAAACGCGCGTCGAGCAGCAGAAAGACAACAACAACTTTGGACCACGCGTAAGCTTCGCCTGGTCACCGCACTTTGAAAACGGCTGGGTCGGAACCGTCATCGGCCGTGACAAGACAGTCATCCGCGGTGGTTTTGCGGTCAACTACGACGTGTTCTTCAACAACATTCTAAGCAACATCATGGCTACGTCGCCAAACGCGTTAGGCACGACGGTGCTAGGCGCGAACGTCGGCGGCCGTGGCATTGCAAACTTCACGGAAGCGGCGCTGCCGCAGACGTTGGTCGCGAATCCGCAGGCCGGACAGAACGTGATTCCGTCTGATCTCAAGAACCCGCAGACTTACGTTTGGAACTTCGGTATTCAACGCGAACTTCCGGGTCACAACGTTTTGGACGTGGCTTACGTCGGCACGCGCGGAACGCACCTGTTCATCAACGAGCAGTTGAATCCCGGCGTCCCGGGCAGCCTGAATGCAAACGGTCGCTTGTTTGCGACGCGCGGTTCGGTCATCTCGCGCACGAACGGCGGCGACTCGCATTATCACGGTTTGCAGATGCGTCTCGAGCGTAGTTTCAGAGACCGGTTCCTTTATCGCGCGACGTACACTTACCAGAAGACGATCGACAACACGAACAGCGAGATCTTCGCGACGACCGGCGGCAACAGCGTCGGTTCCAATGCGAATAGTCGTCTCGTCGATGTTGGCGTGTCTGACTTCGACGTTCCGCACATCTTTACGTTGTCAGGATTGTGGGACATTCCGGGAGTCGGATCGGGCGTCTGGAAGGAAGTGACCGGTGGATTCCAGTTCTCGACGATCTGGCGCTACCAGTCAGGAAACGTGTCGTCGCCGTTTGTCACCGGCATCGACTTGAATGGCGATCTCAGTGGCACAAACGATCGGCCGTCGATCGCGAATCCATTAGCTCCGGCGACCTCGGTGGGCTTTGCTAACGCACTGGCTGCGGGTCAGGGGTGCGGCGCGTCGGCGACCGGTTTCTTCGACATCAACTGCAATCCGGTGACGCTCAACGACGTCCGCTATCTGGTCGATCCTTCGATCCGGACCAACATCGCGGGACGCAACACGTTGCGCGCTCCGGGTTACAACACGTTCGATATGAGCTTGCAACGCTCGTTCAAGATCCCGTTCACTCCGTGGGAAGAGGATCGTTTTGAACTACGGTTTGATTACTTCAACGTTTTCAATTCGCCGATCTTCCGTTTCGAAGTTGGCGGGTTGTCTGACGGCGACGTGACGAACCCGAACTTCAACCGGCCCGATCTCAATTCAGGCGTGTCGGTCGGCACGAGTGGCGCACGAACGGGACGATTGCAACTGCGCTACGTTTTCTGAGAGCGGTGTAGCTTGATCTAAACTCCCCGTAGCGGGGTACGAGGGCGGCTTCTTTATTGGGGCCGCCCTCTTTTTCGTTTATCATTCGCCGAATCTGATTCGCCGAATCTGTGTTGAAGACGTGACTGTAACCGAGGTCTTACAAGTAGCGGCAGACTCGCCGGAGGCGGTCGAGTTGATTGGCGAACTCGACGCGCATCTGATGGCCCATCCGTATCCGGCGCAGAGCCGTCATGCGTTCAGCGTGGAGAAGCTGCTGCGCGAGGAGGTTGTGTTCTTTGTAACGTGGCACGAAGGAAAGCTTGCGGGGTGCGGCGGGATCAAGTTGTTCGGTAGCGATTATGGTGAAGTGAAACGAATGTTTGTCCGGCCGGAGTTTCGCGGGAAAGGATTGGGCAAGTTCATGCTTAGAGGGTTGATGATTTATGCCCTGCAGCGTGACGTGAATGTTCTAAGGCTGGAAACGGGCATTTATGAAGTCGAAGCGATCGGCCTTTACGAGCGTTGCGGTTTTGTGCGGCGCGCGCCGTTTGGCGAGTACGTCGAGGATCCGATGAGTATCTATTTCGAAAAGACGGTCGAGAAGGTCAGGAGACCAAAGTAAACGAAAAGTCGCGCCCCCGAGAACATCGGCGCGAGTAAGGAGAAGGCTCCTGCGGCATTCGCAAAGAAAGAGGTGAAACAACTTGGCCGTTGAAGGATTAGAGATACGTCGCGCTGAACCGGACGATTGTTCCGCGATCTACGAGATGTTTCGTTCGCCGAAGGTCTACGAAGGCACGCTGCAAATACCGTATCCATCGCGCGAACAGTGGCGCAAGCGAATCACCGAGACGGATAGTTGTTACAGCCTCGTGGCCGTGAGCGGCGAGCATGTGATCGGCATGTTGACCATCGACACGTTTCCTCATAAGCCGCGGCGGCGACATGTCGGCATTATCGGGATCAGTGTTACGGACACGTGGCAGGGTAAAGGCGTGGGAAAGGCACTGATGCAGGCCGGCGTCGATCTGGCGGACAAGTGGCTGAACCTGACGCGCCTCGAGCTCGAGGTCTACGCCGATAACGAACCGGCGATTCGACTGTACGAACGGTTCGGCTTTGAGCGTGAAGGAGTGTTGCGGCAACACGCGTTTCGCGACGGGCGTTTTGTCGATTCGATCGTGATGGGCCGTCTGCGTTCCTGAGCGTCGAGATGAAGATTTTGGTTATCGGCGGAACGAGGTTTGTCGGTCGTCATTTTGTGACTGCGGCAACTGCGCGAGGACATGAGGTCACGCTGTTCAATCGCGGGAGACACTCGGGGGCGGCGATTGAAGGGATCGAGACGATCCATGGGGATCGATTCACTGATCTGGCGAAGCTCGCAGGACGCCGTTGGGACGTTGTGCTCGACACGTGCGGAATGCTGCCACGCGCCGTAAAGGCGTCGGCTGAAGCGCTGCGTGATGCGGTTGATGTTTACGTTTTCATTTCGAGTCAGTCAGTGTATGCAGACGTCAGTCGTCCCGGTGTTGACGAAAGCTCGCCCACTCAGACGCTGACGGACGAGCAGCTCGATAAAGCCAACGCGATCGATCCGGCGACGGGGTCAGCAGCGGGCTACGGCGAGATGTACGGCGGCTTGAAAACGCTGTGCGAACAAGCGGCGGAGTCAGTGATGCCCGGAAGAGTGCTGGTGTTGCGTCCGGGTTTAATCGTCGGTCCTTACGACTACACCGATCGTTTCACTTACTGGGTTGCGCGAGTCGCTCGCGGCGGTCAGGTGTTGGCGCCGGGTCGTCCGCAACGTCACGTTCAGTTTATCGATGCTCGCGATCTGGGTGACTGGACCGTTCGGATGATCGAAAAGAAACAAGTCGGTGTTTACAACTGCAACGGTCTGCCGGGCGCGGTCACGATGGGAAGCTTGCTCGACGAGTGCAAAGCTGTGAGCGCCAGTGACGCATGGTTCACGTGGGTGGACGAAGAGTTTTTGGCGGAACAGCATGTCGCTGCGTGGAGCGAGTTGCCGCTGTGGCTGCCTGAATCGATTGAACGTCTCAAAGGTTTCATGTTCGTGAGCGTTGATCAGGCAGTGAAAGCAGGCCTCACCTTCCGACCGCTGAGGGACACCATTGCCGACACGCTGACGTGGCGACAGACCGTTGCGATTGAAGAACCGTGGAAAGCAGGTCTCGACCCCGAGAAGGAACGACGGTTGTTGAATGAAAACTGAGACACAGATCTACAGGATTCTTTCGCTAGGTAAGAACGACAGCAACGCGCCGGCGAACCAGGCCTTTCTCTTGCGCACATCATGGGTCGCTTCCGAGAGGCCCATGTTAGACTGCACCCGAAAATCTCTTATCCATAATGACTGACGAGAAAAAGACCCGCGTCTCAGGCAACGGCGAGACGTTTTATCAAGGACCCAGCCGCATTCATCTCGCCGCCTTTCCGCCGAAGGAAAGATGGAACGATTGGACTGAACTCGACTCGCGCGCCTGGCCGAAACGAGTCGAACGCCACTACTCGCTCGTTCCCACCACTTGCTTCAATTGCGAGTCGGCGTGCGGTCTGCTTGCTTACGTCGACAAGGTCACGGGCGAGATTCAGAAGT
>DATANW010000508.1:0-11013 GCA_036266055.1 Pyrinomonadaceae bacterium
AAGGTGTGCAAGGCGTCCAAGGTACTGTCGTTCTGAAAGCGATATTCGGATCGAACGGGAAGGTCTACAACATCGTCGTCGTTCAGGGTGTACCGGGATTGACGGAACGAGCGATCAACGCGGCGCGTCAAATCAAGTTCCAGCCGGCGATTAAAGACGGCCATTACGTTTCAATGTGGATGCAGTTGGAATACAACTTTTATTAGGTGTCTGTCATTGCTATTAAATCCGTGTTTGTTCAAACCCGAAATCTCTGGATAACAGGAGAATTAATCAATGCCTTCCCCCCGCAATGCCCAGATCATTGCCTTAGTCCTAACTCTTTCGTTTCTACTCGGAACACCTCTTCAACCCGCTCGAGCTCAAACCATCAAGCTGCAGGATCCGCCACGGCCCGCGGGTCAGAAACCGGACTATTCACAGGAAGCGGTCGTCATCGAACAGTTGAGCACCGTCTACCGCTACGAGAGCGACGGCACGGGGCAGCGCGAGTTGACGATGCGCATCAAGATCCAGAGCGACGCCGGCGTCGAACGCTTCGGACAGCTCGTCTTTCCTTACACTTCGGCGAATGAAAAACTCGAGATGGACTACGTTCGCGTGCGCAAAGCTGACGGCAGTGTCGTAAGCGCCACCGCTGCCGACGTCCAGGATCTCTCCGCGCCACTCGCTCGCGAAGCGCCGATCTACACCGACCTGCGCCAAAAGCACATCACTGTCCCCGGCCTGCGCCCCGGTGATCAACTCGAGTATCACCTGGTTTGGAACATTCAAACGCCGCTCGCCAAGAACCACTTCTGGGTAGAACACGATTTTGTCGAACGCGGACCAATCGTTCTCAGCGATGAGTTGGTCGTGAACATACCCGCCACCAGCAAGGTCAAGTTAAAAACGGAAGCGGGCTACGAGCCCACCGTGAAGGAAGAGAGCGGCCGTCGCACCTACACCTGGAAAAAAGCGCAACTCAAGCGCGCTGCCGACGAAGAGGAAAAGGAGAAAGAGAAAGCGGAAGCAGCAGAAGACGAAGAGGTCGAAGAGAAGGATCCGGACGAGATCCGCCCACACGTGCAACTGACCACGTTTCAGAGTTGGGCTGAAGTGGGCCAGTGGTACGAGGAACTGCAACGCGATCGCGTCGTTCCCGACGCGAAGATCAAAATCAAAGCCGAGGAGATCATCAAGGGACGCGCGACTGAGAAAGAGAAAGTCACCGCGCTTTATGAATACGTCGCCAAGAATTTTCGTTACGTCAGTCTTTCACTAGGCCAGAGCCGCTATCAACCACACGCCGCGGCTGAAGTGATGAGCAACCAGTACGGCGACTGCAAAGATAAACACACGCTGCTGGCTTCGATGCTGGCCGCAACGGGCGTGCGCGCTTATCCGGTGTTGATTAACTCCGCGCGCAAACTCGACGTCGACGTTCCCTCGCCGGGCCAGTTCGATCACGTCATCACCGCGATCCAGATGGGCAACGAAACGCTCTGGGCCGACACGACCTCCGAAATCGCACCCGCCGGATTGTTGTCGCCGCGCTTGCGCAACAAGAAGGGGTTGATGGTGCCGATCTCCGGTCCCGCTCGTCTCGAAACAACACCCGCCGAACCGCCGTTCCTGTCTTCCGAGCTTGTGACGATGGAAGGCACCGTTGACGATCTCGGCAAGGTGACTGCTCGCGGCCGTCTCGTACTGCATGGCGATTCAGAGATGTACATGCGCTACATGTTTCGCCGCACGCCAAAGGGCGACTGGAAGAGTTTAGGTTTTTATCTCAGCATGGCCGGAGGTCTTCCGGGTGAGGTCACCGACATCAAGGCCACCGATCCTGCCGATCTCGAAAAGCCGTTTGAGGTGGAATTCAACGTCTCCCGCAAAGACTTTCTTGACTGGTCGAGCAAGAAACTGAAAGTGCCGCTGCCGTTTCCGTCGTTCAGCCTGAACCCTCTTTACGGGCGCACGAGCAAGAGCAAGAAACCACTCGAGATCGGACCGCCGATCGACGTCTCGTACAGTTTGAAACTGACGATTCCCGCGAAGTATCAGTCGCGCCTGCCGCTGCCGTTGAAAGTGTCGCGCGACTACGCCGAGTACGCTGCGAATTACAAACTCGAAGGGCCAACGCTTGTCGCCGAAAGGACGCTTCACCTGCGTCAGCGCGAATTGCCCGCCGAACGTTTGCAGGACTACCAGGCGTTTGTAGCGGCCGTAAAATCCGACGCCGCGCAAACGCTTTCGTTGGAAACAGAAATCGCCGGCACACCCGCGATTCCGGATTCAGTGAAGACTGAGGATCTGATTCAAGCGTCGCAAGCTGCCGTGCGCAATGGTAACTACCCGATCGCCGAGCAACTGCTCAAACGCGTCGTCGAAAAGGAGCCGAAGCACAAAACTGTGCGGCGCAATCTCAGTTTCGTCCTGGTGCAGCAACGCAAGTACGACGAGGCGATTGCCGTCCTGCGCGAGCAGACGAAGATCAATCCCTTTGAAGACTACGCCTACAACATGCTGGGCCGCGTTTACTGGTACCAGCAGGATTACGTGAACGCCGAGGATTCTTTCCGCAAACAGATCGAAGTGACGCCGTTGGACCAGACGGCCCATTCGAACCTCGGACAGATGCTGATCGACGCGCGCAAATATAAAGAAGCCGTTGCCGAACTCGAACGCGCCATATCTTTGGCGCCTGAGGAAGAGACATTGCACGTCAGCATCGGCCGTGCCTATCTCGCGTTGGGCGAAGCGCCGAAAGCGATTGCGTCGTTTGAGGAAGCGATCAAGCTATCCCGCACTCCGCTCGTATTGAACAACATCGCCTATTACATGGCGGTCGAGGGCGCGCAGTTGGAGAAAGCACAACAGTACGCGGAGTCGGCGGTGACGACCATTGCCGCCAGCTTGCGTAACCTCGAAGCGGCGAACCTGACGATCGACGATCTGCGCAACGTCGCCTCGTTGGCTGCGTACTGGGACACGCTCGGTTGGGTCTACTACCAAAAGGGCGACCTGGAATCGGCGGAGAAGTACATCAAGGCGTCATGGACGATTCAGCAGCACAGCGAGGTGGGCCATCACATCGGGGCCCTCGCCGAGAAACGCGGCAAGAAAGATGAAGCGATTCGTTTGTACGCGCAGGGTGCTGTCGCCGATCGTGTTCAGCCGGAAGCTCGCGAGAGCTTGTTGAAGCTGGTTAAGCCGAACACCGTCGACAGTTTGTTGCAAACTGCGAAGAAAGAATTGCCGTCGTACCAAATGCTGCCGGTGAGCAAGCTGCTAAATGAAGCGAAAGCGCCGGTCGAGGCCGAGTTCTATCTGCTGTTCGCGCCGGATGCGAACCGCAATGCGCAGACGATCGACGTGAAGTTCATCAAGGGCGACGACAGTTTGAAATCGTTTGCGTCGCAACTGAAGTCGATCAAGTACTCGCTGGTGTTTCCTGATGCAACGCCAACAAAGATCGTGCGACGCGGGACGTTGCGCTGTGAAGCAAAACCCGGAACGTGTACGTTCACGATGATCAGTCCGGACATGATCCTGTCAGTGGATTAATTGCCATGATCAAACACACTGCTTACTTCATCGTCGCGATTCTATTCTCGGCGGTTGTCATCCACGCGCAACAGCCTGACGACGCGCCCTTCGCTGCCCTGGATAAGAGAGTGAAGGCAGCGCCGATGGTATGGGCGGGCAACAAAGAGAACCTTTCGAAGATCTTCGACGACGAACGCAGAAGACTTGGCGATCGATTCGAGCCGGAGTTACTGAAGTGGCTCGACAACGATCCCGAAAAGCATTACTGGATTTCCGCGTTTGTCGAATGTGAAGACTACTTGCATGGCAACAAACGTCTGCCGCAACTGTCGCTGCTGATAAAACAACAGGGACTTGCGCTGGTCCACGGTAAAAAGGACGTGCAATCTCGCGGCTACGTCCTCGGGCTGAGCATTACAGCGGCCGTATTGAGCGACGAGTTGGGACTTGGACCACTGGCTGTTTTTTACAAGTCGCAGGCTGAAGCGCTGAGAGCTAAGGATTCGGAGATGGGCGGATACGTTCCCGCGCTTTCCAAAGCAGAATGGGACCGGTACGACAACATCGGACGGATAACGGTTATCGCCGCTGGCCCACCGACAAATGCAGACGACTCGCTGCCGCGTGCGCCACTCACAGGCGGAGTTTTGAATGGCCGGGCCATCAAGCTGGCTAAACCAAGCTATCCCAGTGCCGCTCGTGAGGCGCGCGTTTCGGGGACGGTGACGGTGCAGGTCCTAATTGATGAGACGGGAAAAGTCATTTCGGCGAAAGCCGTTACCGGTCATCCGGCCTTGCGGGAAGCTTCCGAACAGGCGGCCATGAAATGCGAGTTTACGCCGACCAGGTTAGCGGGTCAGCCAGTCAAAGTTACCGGCTCGATCCTTTATAACTTTGTTGCTCGATGAACTTCGCAGCGCATGGTCTCGGAGTTCTCTAAGCAGTCGCGAAGTTTGCTAAACTAGTACGTCATACATCGTATGACGTTCCCAGCGAGCCCTCTCATCAGCGTTGTTATGCCCGTGTATAACGCGCTGCCGTTTCTTGACGACAGCATCAACAGCATCCTCACGCAAACCTTCAGCAATTTCGAGTTCGTAATTTTCGACGATGCATCGACCGACGGTTCCCTCGAACGATTGCGAGAATGGGCGGCGCGCGACAGTCGCATACAGCTTTACGAAGGCAAACAGCAGCTTGGACTCTCCGGCAGTTCCAATGCCGTCGTCGCACGAGCACGTGCTTCGATCGTCGCGCGCATGGACGCCGACGACGTCTCGCATCCCGATCGGCTCAAACGCCAGTTGGCCATCATCGAGAACGGTCGCGACGCTGCTGTAGTCGGTACGCTTTGCATCGGCATCGACGCTGACGGACGAGAAGTGCGTCCACGCGATCGTTGGCGACTGGTGCGTCGCTCCGTGTACATACCGTTTCCGCATGGCTCTGCGATGTTTCGTCGTGAAGTGTTCGATCGAGTCGGCGGTTACGACGACACTCCCGGGGGTGAAGACCAGAGGCTGTTCTCGAAAATGGCTGCCCACGGGCGGGTGTTCACGCTGCCCGACGTCCTCTACAGCTATCGTTATCACGCAAACAACGCGACGCTCTTTAACGGCGTGCGTGCGGTTGGCGAGAACCACTCCAACAATGGCGACTCGTTGGCGGCGTACTACATGCTCGGCGCGATGCGACTGTGGGCCGGCGAGCCTCCGCAGTTGCTCGAACCGATGCTCAAAAAGAAATCGTTCAAGTGGGACGTGAAAAGTCTGATGATCTTTACCTCAGCATTGTGGGGGCACGTTAGCCCACTCAGTTTGAAGTTTTTCCTGCGCGGATCGATCAGGGTCCGCGACCTGCTTGCGAGCACAATTGTGAAAGATGGGAAACCTTACGAATGGCGATCAGAATAGCCGTCGTCGGCATGGGTTGTCGCGGTCGCGATTGGGTGCGCGAAGTTAAAGCTGCGGCGCCGGTGTTCGAGTTAGTAGCTTGCGTTGATGTGGATTCGGATGTGTTGAAAACTGTGTCCGGAGTTTCTGCGGCCCAGTGTTTCACCCGTCTTGAAGAGGCTTTGGATTCCGGTGCATGTGAGGCTGTGATCGTCGCGACACCGGCGGAAACGCATGCGGCAGCATGCGCAGCAGCACTCGAGCGGAAGATTGCGGTGCTGGTTGAAAAACCGTTCACGCTCGCGTTAAGCGATGCGACGCGCCTCGTTTCCCTGGCGGAGTCGAACAAAGTGCCGGTGCTGGTCGCGCAAAACTATCGTTACCTGCGATCGTTCCGCAACGTTAAGCGGCTAATAGATGAAGGTGCGTTAGGCGACGTAGCCATGGTCGTCTGTCATTACTATCGTCCGTTTCACACGATGGCCGCGTCGCTCGCCCGGCTTTCAAACAGCGTGCTCTGGGGCGTCAGCGTTCATCACCTCGACGCGCTTCGCTACGTGCTCGGAACCCAGGTGACGAACGTCGTCGCCGACTCGTTCACCGCGCCCTGGGGACGACTCCCGCAAGGAGCTTCGTTACAGGTGATGCTTTCGATGGCGAACCAGACGCGCGTCTCTTACTCCGCGACTTACGAATCGACCGGTCACACGCTTTTCGAAAACGGACAGGAATTCTATGCGCGGTTTATCGGCGAACGCGCGACGCTGCACGTGTTTCATCGTTGGCTGATATTGTGGGAAAACGGCAAACTGCCTCGCCTCGTGCGTCGAGGTCCACGAAAAAAAACCGAAGAGCGAATTCTGCTGGACCAGTTTGAGCGGGCGGTGCGTCATGGCGAGACGACGGAGCTGAGCGGCCGCGACAACTTGCAAACGGTCGCCGTTCTGGAGGCATGCGTGCGGTCCGCTGTTGAGGGAAGATCGATCAACCCGCAGGAGTTGCTGCGTGAATACTAGAGTGCTGGCGATCGGCATCGACGCCGCTGAGTCGACATTAGTGCGGCAAATGATCGAGCAGGACCAGATGCCCGCGCTGCGATCGTTGCTCGCCGCGGGGCGATGGTTGGAAGTGCAATCGCCGTCGATCATCGGCAGCGGCGCCGTGTGGCCCACGTTTCTAACCGGAGAAGAACCAACTTCGCACGGCATCTACAGCGAGTGGAAGTGGCTGCCGGAGACGATGAGTCTGCGGCGTTACGAAGGTCATCATCTGACGCCGTTTTGGAAAGCGCTCGCCGAACGTGGAGTTTCGGTTGGCGTGTTCGACGTACCGTTTGCGCCGCCGGTGGGAGTGACGCGAGGGTTCGAGGTTTGTGAGTGGTGGGCGCACGACTCCACGGCAGCAGGTCTGCGAGCGGGGCCTGATCCGATCCGAGCGGTTGTTGCGGCTGCGCCCGCCCATCCGCTATCCGCGAACCGGTTCTTCAACAGCACGCCTGACGGCAAAAGCAACCTGCCAGAGTTGGCCGAGGCGTGCAGTGAGGGAGCCCGGTTGCGCCGTCAGTTGGTCCAACGTCTGATCCGCGAGACAGCTCCGCAGATTTCCGTCGTTGTGTTTCCCGAACTCCATCACGCGGGGCATCAATTGTGGCACACAGTCGCGCCCGATCATTGGGTTTACAACGGGTTGGCTTCGAACGGCGATCGGCCAGGCGGTTCGTTTTTGCGCAACGTTTATCGCGCGGTGGACCAGGAGATTGGCGCGCTGGTGGAATCGGTCGATCCGGCGACGACGGTGATGGTCTTCGCCCTTCACGGCATGCGTCCGGCGCTCGGGTTTCCCGCGTTTCTCGGTCCGCTGCTGTGCGAACGAGGTTTTTCGTCACTCGCAAACTTGCGCTCGCAAACGTGGACCACCCGCGCATTGTCGCTGTTTGCGGCAACTAAACGTCACGCGCCCGCAGGTTTGAAAAAACTTTACTACCAGGTGACGCCGGTAACGGCGACTTACAAACTGGCGCGTCCGACGATGCTGCCCGCTTACGATTGGCAAAAAACTCGCGCGTTCTCACTGCCGACAGACCAGTACGGCTGGATTCGGATCAACCTGATCGGACGTGAGTCGCTTGGCGTCGTTCCGCCTCATGAGTACGAGACTCTGCGCACCGAGTTGGAGCAGATGTTGTTGTCACTCGCTTCAGAAGACGGAGAGCTGCTGGTCCAGGATATAGGCCGTACCGCCGCGGACGCCGCGAGCGCGCGCGACAATCCGCTTCCGGATCTGGTGGTGCATTGGCGTGACGCGGCGTTCTCGTCGTCTTTGAAAATCAAAGGGAGTAAAGTACCGGCGCAGATGGTGGGTAAGAAGTCGACGGGCCAACACACCACGCCGGGGTTTTGCATCTATCGCGGCGAAGAGGAGTGGGGTCGCGATGGGGTTGTCGATGCAAAAGACCTTAACCGTATGATAACGGCGAGCGTCTAATCGAGCGAGGAACGCATGGCTAAGACTGAAACGTTTGCCGCTGACGTCGTCGAAGCGTTACGCAAAGCGAAGATTCTCGGCGTTCGCAGCGGAACAGCGCATCGATTCACTGGCGTGTGGGTCGTCGTCGTAGACGATCAAGTGTTCGTACGCTCGTGGAACGACAAGCCGACCGGATGGTTTCAGGCTTTCAAAAAGGAACCGGCGGGCACGATTCAGGTCGGAGATGTTGAGCTGCCGGTCCGCGGAAAACCGGTCCGCAGCGCACGCATCCGCGATGCCGTCACCGCGGCGTACGCTGAAAAATATCCGACTAAAGGATCGCGTAAGTGGGTAGAAGGATTCGCCGAACCCACCCGCGTACTCGCCACGCTCGAGTTCGTTCCGGAGTGAGTGACGACGCGCCGAAGAATGCGTGACGTGGCTTATGACCGCTCCTGCTGGGCCAGCAACGTTCGGAACGTGATGTATCCGAGCATCAGAATCACGCCGAAGATGAAAGTCACCGCCAGCGCTCCCCGATGTGCCCACGGCTGTGTCATCGCGCCGAGTATGCTGACCACTCGCGCCGGCTCGACTATGACGTCCCAACTGTTCCAGCGCAAAAATCGACCCAGATAGATCGCAAACCCGCTCAGCACCAGCGATACGAGCGCAAAGATCCAACCGCAGGCAACGCCAAAACGCCGCGCCATTATTCCCTGCACGTCGAGGAGCGACAGGTATCCCATCAGCAAACCCGTGCCGGCACACGAAAGCAGCAGCGCGAGGTCGTACCAGGCAGGAGCATCTGACGCGCGTGTTAAGTGAAGTATGTCCGTCAGGATGTAAGGCGCGTTGGGCAGAAACAGCAACCACAGAACGTACAGCGGCAACTGGACCATCCAATGGAACCGCCGCTGCGTGGCAATCCGTAGCATCGTACTGAAAAACAGCGGCACACCCGCAAGAATGAGATTGAAGATGAGGAATCGATAATAACCGGAGCCGGTGCGATCGATGCGGACCGCGATCATCGACGCACACCAGAACAATAGCATCGACACTAAGACGAATCGTTTGGTGTCCGTGGATTTCAGAATCTCATGCATGGTGATCACCTGTGTTTTATTTCGACAAGAGAATCGCTGCGAGCACGGTCGGAACAATCTGCATGGGCACGTTGTCCCAGCCACGTGGTGAAAACGCCTCGACCAGCGTGCAAACAATCGCAATCACCGGAAGCACGATGAGCGATCGAAGATCGAAGCGTAGTTCCGGGCTGACTGCGATACTGATCAAGAGCGCGACTACAGATGCAGCCAGTACCGCAAGCGACCCTTCGAATGTCTTGGTGACAAGCTCGCCACCGGAGGAACGAACTCTGTAAGGATGCCGGCCCCAGCGAACGCCCGCCGGCTCGCCGGCCGCGTCGCCCAACCCTCCGACCAGATACCCAACCACCGCGAGTGGACCAAAGAAGATGTTGCTGGTCATTCCGCCAATCAGCGTGGCGAAGTAAGGGATGACGATGTAATAGGTGCGGTTTGGTCCATCCTGCTTGCGTGCGAGCGCCTCGTACAGCCGGTCGCCCCGGCCGCGAAAGACCGCATAGCCGACGACGAGCGACACCATCGACCCGAACACGCACACGGCCCAAAACCCGCCGATAGCCTGCACGACGACGGCCGACGCGAAGATCAGCGCGTGAAACAGCTTGCGCGTGTATCCGGTGCGGAGCCGGTGGGTGGTTTTCAGGTGGGCAGCGAAGCTCAGGCAGGAATAGGACCAGACAAGCGCGACGAGCGCTCCGATTACGAAGGTTGCGGGGTTCGGCAACGACACACGACGATTAATACCACAAGTACTTTGCTATGCCAAGTACTTTCTCGCGGTGCGCGTAGGGGGGGGGTTGCTACCAGCGCACTTCGATCATTGCCTTGGTCTTGTCGTAGTCGGTGGATCGAAACGTGACGGAGTTAGGCTTGACGATCACGCGCTTTTCCTCCGGTTTTTCCCACTCGGAAGGCGGTCTCGGGTTTTGATATTGGATAGCGCTGAAGCCCTCGGTCTCTTTCGTGCGCCAGATGAATTCGCCCTCGCGGGTCACGATCAACCCCTGAAACGCCGTTTCGACGGTCGCCTCTTTCGGACGCACCAGGTAACTCCACTCATAACGCGCGTCGTTAATGCGCACGAAAAGCTGTCCGCCAGGCGCCCGAAACACGACGAAGTCTCGCGAAACTTTACCGCCGTACTTGACCTGCGCATTTTCCACTTTGACCCATCGATCGTGGGGGATCGATTTGTAGTCCGGAGGAATCCGGACCAGCTCATCGGGCACTTCGAAGGAAATGTTCCCGAGTCGCTGCACTGTGCTTCGTCTGGGTTCGAGTATCTGCGCCAGGATCACGAGGTTCTTCAAGTCGAGCGCCGCGTAAAAGTAGAACTTCTCCGGTTTGCCATTGCGGGCTGCTTCAATTTTGAGACAGTCGTGACCATCGATAACCCGAGCTCCCAACGCAGTGAATGAAACGCCGTCCTCTTTCGCGAGTGCAGCCGGATTGATGGGAGTATGATCCGCCGATCCACCGCGAGGTGGTTCGAAGTCGTCGTACAACTTGGCCGTGGGAAACAGACGGGCGGATGGTTTACCGAGTTCGCCGACGAAAATCCAGAATTCACTCTCTTCGCGATATCTGTTTCCTTTCCGAGCCAATCGCTGCGAGAAGCCGTGGCCACCAAAGCCTTCACCGACGAAGAAGATTAGATCTGCTACAAAGTCGGGTTGGTTTGAAATCACTGTACGAGGATCGAGTGCGCGCTGCTCGGCGGTTAAAGGCGTGAGTATTTCCTCAACCTTCGCGTTCTTCTCGGCGCGCGCCGAGATCTCTTCCATGGTTTTGTATTTGAACGCGACTGGTCCAAACACGTATCGCCCCTGCTTGTTGATGTAGCCACGCTTTTCACTCTTCTCCGTACGAATTGTGACTAACGCGATGCCTCCCGAGAATTGTTCCGCGTCGCTACAGTTGACTCTGATCACAACCTTTCCCGACTTGTCGATGTAAGCGCATTGGTCACCCAGGTAGACCAACGCTAACCCTTCAGAGAACGCGTGGTGCCGGCG
>DATANW010000509.1:0-21955 GCA_036266055.1 Pyrinomonadaceae bacterium
CCGCTCACCCTTCCCCGACAAAGTCATTCGAACCGTGTTGCCGCTACTTACGACATGGACATAGACATCGCCTTGAGTCGAGTTCCGGTCGACCGACAGATTGACGGTTTCGCTGACCCTGGCGTTTAGCGTAACCGTTTGGGCCTCGACCCCGCTTATCACCGTGAGAAGCCACGCCAGAATACACAGACGGACACACGAAACACCGATGTGCTGAGACAAATCCTTTGGCATTTTGATCTTTATAACACGCTCAAAGGCCGCCCGCTTCTAGAAAATGCCTAACCTGCTTCGAGGAATCGTGATTTTTACTCTCTGCTGTCTCGCGATGGCTCGACCAGGTGTGCTTGCGGTACCCAACGGAACTCAGGAAAACTCCGTAATCATCGTTAACGAACGCGCGCTGGTTGGACCAAACAGTGCGGCACAGCTGCGTGGTGGACGGCTGTTTCTTCCGGTTGCCGCTATCGCCCAGGCTCTCGGCGACACGTTCAGCTCCGATTCGACGACGCGCGTCGCGACCGTTCGCCGGCAGAACGGCACGACCGCCGTTTTCAATGCTCAGTTGAATGAAGTGCGCGAGAACGGCGCCGTGATTCTCACGCTTTCAGGTACGGCTGATTTGATCTTTCCGCCGACATCGAACGACCTGATGTTACCCGCCGAGATCGTTGCGGCGCTGTTGGACGTTGTCGTGCGCCGCGACGAGAACCACGCGATCGTGATTAGTCGCAAAGGCGTTCCGGTCGAAACGATCCGCGCCGGCGCCAAGCGTGCGCCCTGGGAACTGTTTCAGATCGAGTACGACTACAACTTCAGCCGGTACACGTCGTCGGGCGATCACAGTCTCGTCCTGCGCGGCACCGGACGTGTCGGCGACGCGCGGTTGAGTTTCATCGCCAACACAACGGTAGGCGTCACGCAGAATTTCTCGCGCGGTAATTTGTATGGCGGCAGTGTCAGGCTGGATCGTCCGAATGGTCAGAGCTTCGTTGGCGGCGAGTTTGGTACCGGTACGGACCTCGAATTTCTTGCGGCGGGCGTGCGTGGCGGCTTGGTGCAACTACCGTTGCATCGAGTGCGACTGGATTTGTTTGGCGGTCAGACAACTTCCGGACTCGCGACAGTGTTGTTGCCACCAGGGACCACTGCTACCACCCAAACGACGCTGCTGCCCATTCGCTACGACACGGCGATCTTTGGCGCGATCGCGACGACGGCGGGGCACACTCCACAGGAATCAGACTTCACCTTCTCTGGCGGCGCAATGCATTTCGGTGGTCAACACCGCTCGGGCAACATGCTCGCCGGCAGCATGCAGTACACGCCGGGTGCTAATCGTTTTCAGGCTGACGTTGCGGTGGGCCAATTCTCGAGCGACGGCCCGGCGGCGACGCAAACATCAGGGACCGGCGCGGGCATTAATCTCACCGGTTCTTATCACCTGACCGACGAGGTGCTGTTGCAAGGGCGTTACACGTACGTTGGACCGAGATTTATGAGCCCCCAAAGCGGACTGCACACGCCGAACAACCTCGCCGCCGCAAGCGTGAGTTGGCAACCGCGACGATGGATGACGGCGACACTCAGCGGCAGCACCGCGACCATACCGGGAAGAGCCGAGCAGTTTAGTAAGTACATCACCGCCACTGTGAATCTAACGCCGCGCGGGGATCGGTGGCCGGCCATATTTTTCTCGCACACTGAAAGCGGTTCGACTCACTTGCGGAACGCCGCGTTCACGTTGCTCACGGCAACGAAGAGATTCGACCGCTGGCAACTGTTCGTCAACGCTGCGCGGGTTCAATCGTTTCGCGCGACGAGTCTGAATTTCCAGGTTGGCGGAAATGTTCGGATCAATGAATCGAACAGTCTCGAGGTAAGTCAGTCGGCGGGTAGCAATCACTTGTACAGCGGTCTCGCGACGTGGCACATGTCGAATCTGTTTCGTAATCGCGTCAGCTTCAGCGGCGGGATGGGTTATCAAACGAGCAATAGTGCGCCGCTCGATCTTTCAACCCACCTAACGGCATCCGTTAAGTTGCCACGCAGTAGCTCGCTGCAATTCAGTTACTTGCGCACGCAGACCGGTACGACGGCATTGCTTTCGTTACGCGGTCTGTTTTTCTCGACGAAGCGAGCCGAGCGCGCCCTCAGTGGACCACTCGCGGATTTGAACTCGTACGCATCGGTGTCGGGCAGGGTTTACCAGGACATCAATCTCAACGGGCGCTTCGATCCGGGTGTGGACCAGCCGCAGGCGAATGCGCGCGTTCGCGTCGATGGCAGTCGCTACGCGGTCTCAGATGCGACAGGAAACTTTCGCATCGAGAGTGTTTTGCAAGGTGAGCATGCAGTCTACCTGGATCTGTTGTCGGTACGCGCCGATCTGACGTTGCTCGACGGCACGCAGCAACAGATCACGCTCGATTCGAGTCGTGATGTGGTGGTCGATTTTCGTGTCGTACGTACGGGTCGCGTGAGTGGTGTCGTATGGCTCGACACGAATGAGAATGGACGCGTGGATGAAGGTGAAAGATTATTGGCTGACGTGCGAGTCGTAACCGGCAGTGGCCGCGACACACTCACCGACGTGAATGGTAACTTCCTGATCGGCGACCTGCCGCCCGGCGAGCACATTCTGCTGGTCGACGAAAAAACTCTACCCGAGCGAACGCGATCGATGGCCGGATCGCTTACGGTGAAAATCGGGGCCGGATCCGAAACCGCGGCCGCATTCCCGATTACAAACCTGCCGGATCAAATCAAACGCTTTCCCAATTAAGGGAAGTCCGTGATCTCTATTCGCTCGCGTGGTCGGGCGCATAACGTTCGTGCAACTTCACCGGCGGCGACTTCTTGCGCAGACGCAGATTCAACATCTCCACGAACACAGAGAATCCCATCGCGAAATAGATGTAACCCTTTGGAATGTGCACGTCAAACGCTTCGACCAGCAGCGTTAACCCAATCAGCAAGAGAAAACTCAATGCCAGCATCTTGATCGTCGGATGCCTTGCGACGAAGGCGCCCACCGGCGCTGCAAACAACATCATGAAAGCGATCGCTACCACGACGGCGCTGATCATGAGTCCCACCTGATCGACCATTCCGATCGCCGTAATCACTGAGTCGAGCGAGAACACCGCATCGAGCAGGATGATCTGAATGATTACACTGAGGAAACTCGCGGCGACTTTCTTCGACACATGGCCTTCCTCGCCTTCGAGGCTCTCGTGTATTTCGAATGTCGCTTTCGCGAGCAGGAACAGACCACCGCCGATGAGGATCAGATCGCGTCCCGATATCTCCTGACCGAGAACTGAGAACAGAGGCGCAGTCAGGCCGATCACCCACGAGAGTGAGAAAAGCAACGCCACGCGAATGATGAGCGCCAGGCTCAGGCCGATGAAACGCGCGCGCGACTGCTGTTCGACGGGCAGTTTTCCGGCCAGAATCGAGATGAAGATGATGTTGTCGATGCCGAGTACGATCTCGAGTGCGAGCAGCGTCAAGAACGCGACCCACGCGTGTGGGTCAGTGATCCATTCCATGCAGTGTTTTCCCCTTTCGGATGCTCATACTCCTCAACACAACGACGACGAGCAATATTGGTCCGAAGATGAGTAGCTCCGTAAGACTGATGCGCAGTATGTCCACGACTGCGGCCGAGAATGACGTGGTGCTCCACGTGTAATTAATCGGATTCGGTCCCTCGAGTTTGTAGCGGTGATCCGTGAACGGCCACCACAGCGAGACGCCGCGCGACTCGGTCATCAGATAATCGAGTAGTGTGTGTGAAGCGGTGGCAGCACTGAAGATGATGAACCCCTGCACACTTCGCCACCGGCTCAGCAGGCTTATCACCGCACCCACGATCAGTGCGAACACGATCGAATCTGTAAACCCGTGGTGCCAACCACCGCGCCCGACGTTTAGCCAGTTCAGAACGTAGTCGAAGTCGGGGCAGACGCCGAGAAAGGCACACAAGGCCAAAAGCTTCCACCATCCTTCGGTCTTCTGCTGGAGCGCCGCAGCCACGCTTGCGCCGATCACTGAATGGGCAACGGGAAGCGGCATTATGATCGACTGATGGTCTTATTCATCTGTTCAGAAGTTTGGTGTCGTTAAGCGAGCGGCCATTCTACACTACGCAGTGACGAATCCGAGTTCGTGTGTGTAATCTGCGATTCAGAAATGCGGTACTGTCTTCGCGGCATGTTACAATCCCCGCATGTCTAAACGCTTTACCACAGTAGACCAACGCTCATCAGTTGCGCTTCCGCCTGAGGCGCTTGACGCTCTTGGCGTCGAAGCTGGGGCCGAACTGGAGGTAGAGATCGTGGGACGCGCTTTAGTAGTTCGTTCCGTCGACGAAGCCCGGCGTTCGCGTGAATTCATGAGTGCCTTTGAATTAATCCTCTCGAGACGTCGCACGGCGTACGACGAATTAGCTAAAGGCCCTGATCGGTAGTCTTCCCCGCTGAATGATATTTCCCGAGAAGCTCGACGTCCTGACGGTGCATGCGACATTGATCGCCGAGACTGGCGGGAGAAGTGGCGTCAGGGATGAAGCCTTACTCGAGTCCGCTCTCGACGCAGCCAGGAACCGTCACCGCTATGAATCTGCCGATACGGTTAGTTGTGCCGCGACATACGCGTATCACCTGACTCAGACGCACGCGTTTTTCGATGGTAACAAGCGGGTCGCGGCCGCGATCACTGAAGCTTTCCTCGAAACCAATGGACTTCAATTGGAAATGACCAACGAAGAGATTGTGGAATTTTTTCTTGCGATCGCATCGAGCCAGTTAAGCCGAGATGAGGTCGAACACCGACTGCGACAAAAGGTGAAGATACGAGCTGAGCCTAATTGATTGATGCTCAGGTCAGTGAAAACGGAAAATGATTTTAGCAGCTGCTACCGTCACTTTGAGGTGCCAATTTGGCACCTCAAAATTTCTGCCTCATAATTTGCGGAACCACAATGCGAACTGTTAATGCTGCACGTTACGTCACTCCGCTCCGTGAAGGAGGATCGCTGCCGGCGATCATTGAGGCGGATGATGACGGGATGTATGTGCTCAAATTCCGGGGAGCGGGACAGGGCAAGAAGGCGCTCATTGCCGAACTGATTGCCGGGGAGATTGCCAGGGTCGCCGGCTTTCTCGTGCCGGAGCTGGTGTTTGTCGAACTCGATCCGGAAATTGCGAAGACCGAGCCTGATCCGGAGATACAAGATCTAATTCGCGCAAGTGGTGGATTGAATCTCGGACTCGATTATCTTCCGGGCTCGGTGATGTTCGATCCCGTCGCGGAGAAACTCGATGCTGATCTGGCGTCACGCATTGTCTGGTTCGACGCCTATGTGACGAACGTCGATCGCACGCCGCGAAATGCGAACATGTTGATGTGGCATCGCAGACTGTGGTTGATCGATCACGGCGCGGCCTTGTACTTTCATCACGCGTGGAGCGACATGGACCAACGGAGCAAGGATCCGTTTCGCTTGATCAAAGAACATATTCTGCTTCCCTTCGCCACACAGATCGAAGCAGCCGACAACGCGATGACGAAAGCGATCACGCAAGAGGAAATAAAACGGATCGTTGACCTGGTGCCGGACGAGTGGCTGCAGGACGACGGCATGAAAGCGAGCGCGCCGTTTGCGTCCGTTGCCGAGAACAGACAGGCTTACGTCGATTACTTAACGAGGCGTCTCGAAGCGCCGCGCCGGTTCGTCGAGGAGGCTATCCGTGCCCGAGCGTGATAAGTACCGGTATGACTACGCCGTGATTCGCGTCGTGCCGAAGGTAGACCGCGAAGAGTTTATCAACGCCGGCGTGATCGTCTCGTGTCCCGATCTGTCGTTTCTCGAAGCCCGCATCAAACTGAACGAGTCGCGGCTGCTTGCTCTCGATCCAGGCATCGATCTCGATCTCGTGAGAAACCACCTGGAATCGATTCCCACCATCTGTCGCGGTGGCGAGGAGGCCGGATCGATCGGCCAGCTACCACAGCGCCAACGTTTTCACTGGCTCGTCGCTCCGCGCAGCACGATCATTCAAACATCTCCAGTTCACACCGGCAGGTGTCACGACCCCGCGAACGCGCTGCAACGTCTGGTTGAGACGATGGTGGACGCGGATTAAGCGGTTGGATCACCTGGCTTGTCGAAGTCGCAGGTGGCCGAAGGCGAGGCTCCCGGGTGAGGAGCCGTGGAAGATATAGGGTTGATGACCGGTTTCGTTCGCATAACTTGCAGCGACGCGTTCGATCGCGGCACGTGAGTTTTGATCGCCGAGCACTGCGACCGTGCCACCACTGCCGCCGCCGGTTATCTTCGCGCCAAACAGACCAGCGTCTGGTCCTTCTTTTCGTACCAGTTCGACAAGCAGATCGGTGCCGGAGGAGTTAAGGCCAAGAGCCGTGTAACTCCGATGCGACTCGTACATGAGCTCACCGAGTTCGGTGAAGAACGGCTTCGGATCGTTAGCGGAATCACATTGGTCCAACAACTCGACGAAGCGCTGGACGCGTGCGTTTTCGTAAATCGGATGGCCGGTTGCGATTCTGAGATGTTCCGGTAGCTGACTGAGATGTTCACTCTCGAATTCTGTGGGTGAGATGTTTGCGAGATAGTTGGTTCCGCCACGCAAATCGTCGATGATTTGCAGACCCGCAAACGTAGCAGCGCGCACCGATCCGTAATCTGAGCCGCCAACCGAGTGACGTATCCCCGAATCGATACCCCAGAGCAGCAGTTGCCGCGGAACGGTTAACATCCGTTGAATTTCAGCGGGTTGACAGAGTAACAAGAGGAGTCGATCGGGTTCGCCGAATACGGCTGTCATCTGGTCCATCACGCCGCATGGCGCACCGACCACGAGATTTTCAACTTTTTGACAGAGCAACGCTTTTTCACGAACTTCAACCCGAACATCGAAAGCTGCTGTCACTGCCTGCATCACCGCCACTTCGAGCGCGGCCGATGAGCTGACCCCTTTCCCCGGCGGCACTCGCGATGAGATCAGGATATTCGCGCCCGACGCGAAGCTCGCATCTGCTTCACGCATCAACACCAGGAACACGCCCGCTACGTACGCTGCCCAGTGATTGGCGGTACCGTGCCGGAAGAATTCACGTGCATCCTCGTAGCCCAGTGGTCCATCGAACGCGCGCAAGGGCATCGTAAAAACTCTATGACTCCAATCGTCGTGCAATAGAGTGACGATGTTCAGCGTGCGCTCGGTGTTCAGCTGGAGGGCAGCAAACGTCGCTTCCGCGATCGGAAACTCCAGCACGTGCGAACCGGAGTAATCGGCAATCCCGCCCATCACGTCCAGCCGTCCGGGTGCACGAGCGACGATAAGATCACTTTCTGCGTTGAATAAATCGCGAGCCGGAGGAAAAGGATGACCGGCTAGATTGTCGAGAAGATCGATCAAGTCCTGCACGTCCGGCGTTGCATTCGGATTACCGTGAACGACGCGATACATGCTCAACCCTTGCTGGCGGATCCGGATAAACCGCGCTTCTCGAGCGCGGCCTGAAGCAGCGGTTCGATCGTTTCGCGAATGTGCTGGTTTGCGTAACCCACCCAACTCACGTCAGGCTCAACTGCCAGGCGAGCGTCCAAAGGACCATCATCAACGCTGGTCACAATCACACCCGCTTCACACGCGATCAGCTCGGTGCACAGATCGTAAGGATGACAACACAAGAGCCGCGGCAGTCCGCGTTCATTCGTGACTGGGCCGAGATGTGCTCTCAGATCTGCTGTAAAGCGATCGTGCCCGGCGATCAACTCGTAAAGCTGTCCGCCAGTCGACGTGTACTGATCTTCGAAACACAATGCTTTCCCAGGTTGCGGCGTACCAAGTGCGCCGCGGACGATCTCGTCGTCAATCGCCGCCAGTACGTCTCGTACACCGGGAAAAAACCTAACGACCTGCGAGTAGCTCTGTGCGATGTCGCGCGCCTGCGACGGATGCAACTGCAGGGCGCTGCTCTCGCCGGTCCAACGATTGAATCGCTCGACGTGAAATCCCTCGCCGCTAACAGCCCAAAGCACATCGGAAAGATGTTGCTTCGCGAGCGGGATCTCGGTCTGCACGGCGAGTTCAATGTCCTTCAGGCTCGTCTCCGGACCACGATTCAGCGCGACCCCGGTGAGGATCCAGCCACTGCGCTTCTGATACATCAAATTGCGTGTACCGTCGATCGGATCCACGATGATGCGCCAAACAACATCAGCCTCCGCCGTTCCGCGCGGCAAAACGATCTGACCATCGCTCAATCCCTCGGCGATGAGCAGCAGAGGCGCGACCGGCGCCACTTCGCGCTCGAAGAAATCAAGCAACAGATCTTCACTGACACGATCGAGCGCGAAGATCGTGTCTCCTTCCTGCTCGCTCACGACCGCCGCCATTTCACCCGCAGTCGCACGCTCGCAAGCGTCGATCACCGACGCGCGAATCTGCTCGTGCAGCCGGCGCACTGGCTCGAGAAGCTGCCGCACATCGTTCATGCTTGTCATCTCGCCCACTCTTTGTAATGAACGTTCGCTTGCGCGCGCAGCTCGGCGGCTTTCTCTTCGGGCGAAGTGTCGCTCAGAAAATTGCCGCCACCGATTTCCGGCCCCGCCAGAAACTTCAACAGATCCGGCTTGCGCAACGGGGGATGAAACTCGATATGAAAATGGAACCCACTGTGATCGCCACCATCTGCCGGCGCCTGATGCAACGGCATCACGTAGGGAAACGGCATTTGCCACAGATTATCGAACCGCACCAGCACGTCTTTCAGCACGCTCGCAAAATCGGCGATCTCGCCGGCCGAGAGCGTCGCCAGACTCGGATGCGTGCCTTTAGGAGCGATGAAGACTTCGTAAGCGTAACGTGCGAAGTAAGGCACGAAGGCGATCGCTGAATCGTTCTCGGCGACGATGCGCGTGCCGGCTTCGCGTTCCGCGGCGATGATGTCCTGGAAAAGCACGCGGCCGGTCTGGTCCAAATACTTCTGGCTTACTCGAGCCTCCGTCTCGATTGTCTTGAAGACAAAGTTCGTCGCGTAGATCTGGCAATGCGGATGCGGATTCGATACGCCGACGACCTCGCCTTTGTTTTCGAAGATGAGCACGTGCTTGATGCCCGGCCGGCGACTAAGTTCCTCATACTGCTCTCGCCAGACGTACAGCAGTTGCTGAACCTGATCGACGCTGAGTTCCGCGAGAGTCAGATTGTGTTGCGGACTGTAGCAGACGACCCGCGCGACTCCCTGGGCCGGACGATTTTGATAAAGACCCGTCGGCGTTTCGAGCGACGACGGCGCCGCGAGCGAAACGCACGGATGATCGTTATCGAAAACAAATGTCTGCTGGTATTGAGGATTGACTGCGCCGCTGACGCGCATGTTGCCGGGACAGAGATAGCAGTCCGCGACGTACGGCGGCAGCTCGGGCGCACTCTTCGTAACCGTGCTGCCACTCCACGGACGATCTTGCCGGTGTGCTGCGACTATCACCCACTCTTCGCGCAGCGGATGCCATCGCTCTTCCCAGGTCATAAGTTAACCACGAATAAGCTCGATCATTGTCGTCGAGCGTCCCAACGGAATCGTAAACGCGCCACGCTCGTTAACAAAACTCCGTCGCGGTGCATAAGTTCCCACGCGCGCGATCTTCGCCGGTTGTTGTACGCCAAGTCGAGCGTTGGGCGTGTAATCGTCCGCGCGAGAGAGCGTGACTCGCACTACATTCGACTTCGTGTTAATAGCGATCTGTTCGAACGTGCCCGCATCCAGTGTTAGCCACAAACCAAGCGGGGCGATGTAAACGCGCTGGCGAAACGAATCGAGCGGCTGCACGTTCACCCAGTTGCCCTTAACGCTGAGGTTTCCGCCAAACGACTGCCAGCCGAACTCAGGATGATTGACAACGTAAGTCGCGACGTTGAACGCGTGACCAAAGAAGTTTGGACCATAGTCGCCACTGTAAGGGTCCCATTTCAGCGTCGCAGGAAATGAATGAAATGCCGCGGAAGCAAAACCTTCCTCATCGATGTTTGACAGCGCGCCCATCGTGCCGCCGTAACCAACACGCAGGAGGTATTCGTCGTCGGGATGTTCGCGATAGTGCGCGAGAACGGGAATCGCATTGAGCCCGGAGCCGTAATGATGCAACTGCCGCTCGATGCGCCGAATCTTGCCGCCGTAGAGAAAGTCCCAGTAACGACGCGCGTTGCCGTTGTAGCCCCAGTGCGGCAACGTCGGCATGTAGCCGATAATCGAGTTCAGTGAGACGAGCGCCTTGTCGTCGTCACCGAAGTACTTGCACCACGCGTAAACTTCTTCCTGACCGGTCGAATCCCAGGCCATTTCGCTGCCGAACGGATACGGATCCTGCTTCCAACGGTCGGTGCGTTCGCGCATTAAGCCTTCGATGACCTGCGCCTTTTCAGCCCAGGCTTCACGTTTCAGATCGTCGAGCAGAGCGACGATGATGTCGCCCTCCATCAAGCCCAGTTCGACGTAGCCGACGCGACGGCGTCCGTTTGCTTGTCTGCCAAACATGAATTTGGCGGTCTCATACGCATGATCCAGATACCAATCCCACGGATGGTTCGTAACCAGACCCGGATGATTGCGCGCGACACGGTACATGGACCAGTAAGCGGCGATCACGTGCGGATAGTTGTAGCCGCGGCCGATCGACTCGGCATCAGCTTTCTTCCAGCTGGTCCACGTGGTCCAGTTCAGCGAGGGATCGTATTTGAACTCCGGCACATCCTGCGGCGAGTAGTAAAAGAGGCTTTTTCTTACGCCGTACCGGTTTGGCCCGTCTTTGTATTGCAGGCCGCCCCACAGAACCCGGTCGATGAACTGTTGGTACTTCTCGATCTCTTCCTTTCGCGGCTGGCCAAACTGTTTCATCGCCGCCGCCAGCCACGATCCCGAACCGCCTTCGTCGCCGAGCCCGGCGATCCACACACGGCTGTCCTGCGTCACGATTTTGTTGGCTTCGCGATCGTAGCTCATGACGGAAGGACTGCGATGAAACGGATCGTTTGGATCGTCAAACCACTGCCGCGTGAAGAGAAAGTTTCCGAGATTCGCGACTGCCTGGGCCGACGGTTTGGTCACGTAGTAACTGATCGTTTGCGTTGAATGGTCGTCGTACGTGAGCGTGAGACGCGCGCGGCCCCACTTTTTTCCGCGCAGCCGGAATGCTTGCCATTTCTGCGGAGTGGGGCGGTCTACGGTTACGTCCAGTGCGCCCGCGGGGTTGACGCTGAAACTGGCGACGTGTCGCGTGTGCTTGACGAAGAGACGCGCGTCGATGTCCAGGGGTAACACATAGCCGGGAATTCCGATCGCGACCGGCCGGTTGTGCTGCGCGAGTGTCGTTTCGATATTTCGGATCGTGTCGGCGAGGAGAAACTCAACCGCGTAAGTTTCGGTCGCACCCGGGTATAACGTTACCGTGCTGGCCGCATTCCACGGCACAACACCGGCCCACTCTTCCTCGGCCAGGGCTTTCGAGTGGACCATCCACGCGAATGTTCCTTCGAATGTTTGACCCGGTCTGGTTGGTTCAGTCAACGGTTGGTAGGCCTCGAAGCCCGCGCGCGTATGCGGCACCACGAGTAACGCCGGACCGGCGCCGTTCAGTCGCGTCACCTGCACGTAGCCGGCATCCTCGCCGATGTAAGGATCGGAGAAGGTACACTTTTCGTGAGCTTCCTTGAGGTTGCGACCGGTGATGATGTTGTTGAAGACCAGCGGCAGCCCTAACGCGCCGATTTCCACCGGTTGCGCGATTCTATTCTTGATGTCGAAGCGCAGAACGAGACGGCCATTGTCGATCAGCCACGTCCGCGTAATTTGGAGCGGAATGTCAGGCGGCAATGTCGGCGCCAGATCGGCCGTTGCCAGACCTGGACCAAACGGCCCCAGCGCCTGAACAGGCCTGCGAGCGTCGGCCGTGTCGTACTTCTGCCACGCGCCCTCGCCACCAACGCGCGCGCGGAGGATCAAGTCTCCGAGGTGGTGGTAGCCATTCGCTTCCCGTTGCGCCAAACGATCTGACGGCGTGAAATCAAATCCCGGAGCGCTCCTGGGTTCGAGTGCGGCAACGGTTTGCGACGCTTTCACTAATCTCAATTTGAAATCAGGAGTGTCGAAATCGAGATAATCCGTGTTTTGTCCGAAACCACAGATAACACAGATCAAGAGCACAATAGGGCCGGCAAGGATCAGTCTCATCGTTCATCAGCCCGCACGATGCGAATGCCATATACCGCCGCGGTTTCATTCCCGCCAATCGACTGAACACGGACCGTAACCTTCTGCTTGTCTTTCACAACTTCAGCCGGAATCACGTAATCAACATCATAGAACCGGCCCGTCGGACTGCCCGGCTGAAAGCGATCTACTGAACCTTCACCGATCCGCCGACCATCGACCACGATTTCAAACGATCGTTTCGCGCGTTCTTCAGGATTCAACGTCACCACCAGCGCCAACGGCTTCGCAGCGTCAACCGGCAACTCATACGAAAACCATTTCTTCGATCGTCGCCCCACGCGACCCAGCACGCGATCAGCCGACGACTCTTCGCTCCGGGGATTGAAACTCTTCTCCTTCTCCGCATCTCCCGGCGTCAGGAACACGATCGTTGCCGCTTCCAACTTCTGTTGTCGCGCGCGCTCCGTGGCCAGCTCCTCGAGCTTTTTGGTCCAACCGTCGTTTGAATAGAGGTCCCAGTAAATGGAATAAGTCCGGCGGTGCAGACGGTAGAACGGAACAAACTCTACCTCGCTCGCTTTATCATCGGCGCTGCGGCCGACGCCCACCGTACGAAACACACCGAGATTGTCAGCGACCGGCTGCAACCACTCCGTTACCGGCTTTTCCGCTGTGACGAGCGACGTAGATTCAGTCACTGGTCCACCGCGCCGCTCTGGTCCAAGATCCGCGGCGAGCACCAGCGGGCCCCACATCAGCGCCGCGCGCCGCCCGTTGTCCGCCAGTCCTTCGACTCGCAAGGTCTTCGGTAGAACAAGCGAAACGCTGTCGCCGGTTTTCCACGTCCGTTTGAGTTCGACATACGATCCGGCACGCGGCAACTGCGCGACGTTCTTTCCGTTCACTTTCACCGCGAATCCATCACCCGCCCACGATGGTCGTCGCAAAAGCAACGTGAAAGATTTCGGTCGTTGCAGAGTCAAGTTCACCGTCGCTGCATCGCCTTCGGGAAAATTCGTGGTCGTCGTTACCGTCGCGCCTGCTTCTTTCCAACTTGCCGTCGAAGGAACGTAAAGGTTTATCCAGAAACGATCGCCTGCCTCGAAGTAAATCCCATCGCCATGCAGACTGTGACTCTCCATGCCGCTGCCGACACAGCACGTAAACGAACGAAACATGTCCTGGTATTCGTGCCGCACGCCGCGGCCGACCGGCACCATGTAACACGTGCGTCCGTCTTCCGGATCCATCGACGCGAGAATGTGATTGAACAACGCGCGCTCTTCGAACTCGGCGTACTTGATGTCAGGATGCAGCGCGAACAGGCGCCGCGTCATCTTCAGCATGTTGTAAACGTTGCAGGTCTCGTTGGTCCGGCCGTCCACACGCTCCGCCAACTGATCGGGTGGTCCAAAGTATTCGTCCTTGCCGTGTCCGCCGGTAGCATACGAGTGATCGTTCACGACCGCGTCCCAGAAGAACTCCGCGGCAACACCCGCCGGCTTGTCGCCGGTGTAGATGTACTGCATCAGCACGCCGAGCATCTTTGGCACTTGCGTGTTGCCGTGCTGTCCGGCGAGCTTGTCTTCGCGGCGTGTGAGCGGACCGAGAAACGCGTGATGATCGAAGCGATGCGAAAGCGCGAGCCATCGCTTGTCGCCCGTGTCGGCGTAGAGATCCGCCAGCACTTCGTTCATGCCGCCAAACTCGGTGTTGAGCATTTGCTGCGTCTGCTCCGCGTTGAGCTTCGACATGATCGTCTCGGCCCAGGCAGCAAACTTGATCTCGAGCTCGAGCGCGGTCCGGTTCCCCGTGAACCGGTAAGCATCGCGCAGCCCCGCATACGTTTTGTGCAACGTGTACCACGGCGACCACAGGCCATTCAGATCAAAAAACGTCGACTTGATCTTCCCTTTCGCAACTTCGGCAAACGCCTCGCGCAGCCCGTCAACCGCGCCGAGATAACCGTCGCCGTTCTTGTCCTGAACCTCCTTCATCTCTTTGACGAGATAATCCGCGCGTTCTTTGAAACGCGGATCGCCCGTCGCTGCATACATCAGCGACACACCCGACAGATAATGTCCGGCGATGTGTCCCGTGAGATTACGGCCGTCGTCGTCCCATCCGGAATAGCCTTGCGCCTTTGGTTCGAGTCCGGCGCGCTTGCGGTAATATGCCATCATCCGATCTGGTTCGAGCTTTAGCAGATATGCGGCGTTCAGATCCTGCGCGTGTTTCAAGGGACCACCGGTTACGCGCACGGCGGACAGAGGCAACGGCCGCGCGACATCGGGGACGGCGTTGCGGATCGCCTGAGCTTGCGCTTGCGCCCCGCTCGCAAACAACAGACAGATGAGCGCAACGCCCAGTGACTTGATGTTCATGCAGCAACCTGTTTTTTTGTTGAAGTCAGAAATTCAGACGCGCGTTTCGTAATTGCGGGTCGCGCCCGAGTCGCAGCTTATCTCTTCCAACTCTTCCGAGTCGCAAGAATGGAACGAGACGACAACGACGTCTCGTCCCCGCGGAAAAAATTCGTGCGGCATATTTTCGGGAATGACGTACCACGTCTCATCCAACGCCCCAACCGGCTCGCCGAACCGTTTCATCTCTCCCGAGATAGTGCCGACTTTCGACGTTCCCTCACCTTCGATCATCACCATGTGCTGAACGCTGTTCGGATGATAATGACAGCCGGAAGCAACGTCTTTCTTCAGCACGAAGATCCAACCCGAGCGGATGTTGTCCGGCAGCGGCGACGTCAGCGATTGTAGATCAATCGTGGACCAGACAAACGGCTCGGATGTGTGTTGCAGTTGCGCCTTGAGGTCGTCGACAACCTGGCTAAACGCAGGCTGCGCGACGACTTCAGCAACCGCGTCGTTAAGCCGGCGCAACAAATCCGCGCCGGCTTCTCGCTGTTGGCTCATAGATTGACCTGCCTATTGCAGCTTCGCATTGAGACTGATCTGCGTTCCGGCGAGCGCCTTCGACACCGGACAATTCTGCTTCGCATCCTGCGCGAATCGTTGAAACGTTGCATCATCCATTTCCGGAATTTCAGCTTCCGTGTTCAGGTCGATATTCGTGATCGAGAATGCGTCGTTAACTTTTTCGAGTTTGACTTGAGCAGTCGTATGAATGCGTTTTGGTGGCTGGCCCGCACGTGTGAGCGCCGCGGTGAGCGCCATGGTGAAACAACCCGCGTGTGCCGCGCCAATCAACTCCTCCGGATTGGTCGCCGATTCTCCTTCTTCGAAACGAGACTTGAACGAGTAAGGACCTTCGAAGGCCCCACTCCCCAGTTTTAATCGGCCACTACCCTCCGCGAGATTACCTTCCCACTCAGCTTCCGCTTTCCTTGACGGCATAGTTCCCCTCCCTTTTATTGAATGGTACCCATTCTCAATAGTGCCAAGATCCTCAACCTGTCAACTCTGACAGGTCTCCTGCCCAGCCGCCGTTACTAAAATTTCCTGAATTGCCGGATCCCAAACACCAAGGAGAAGAAGATGAAAAAGTTACTCGTTGCGTTCTTTGTATTGGCGGTGGCGCTCGTGGCGACGAACAGTACCGCTCTGGCTCAGACGGAGACCAGCGCGGGTGTCAACGTCGAAACAGACATGGCCTTACTGCGTCGCGACCTGCGGACCGATAAGAAGAAATTAATCGCAATGAACTTACCCTTAACGGAAACGGAAGCCACCAAGTTTTGGCCGGTGTACGACCAGTACGCAGCTGACATGGCCAAGCACAACGACGAGTTCTACCTGCTGATCAAAGATTATGTCCAGAAACAAAAGACAATCACCGATGCCGAAGCGACGGCCATGATCGCGAAGTGGGCGGACCTTCAGGTGAAGGTGTCGCAGACGCGGCAAAAGTACGTTCCGATCGTCGAAAAGGTGATTCCGGGTCGAAAGGCAGCGCTGTTTTTCCAGATCGATCGCCGGCTCTACGCCTTGATGGATTTGCAAACGTCGATGCAACTTCCGCTGATGATCCAGGAGAAGTGAAAACTAATTCGCCGCGGTGAGTGATGGAGAGGGCGGCTGGAGCAGCCCCCTGAGCACCATGAGCTGGGCCACGAGTCTTAGTTCGTTCCGCTCAAACCTTTCGGTCAATGCCCGGGTCCGGCCGAAGTCAGCCTTTGCTAGCGCCGTTACGCCCTTGCCGTATTTGAAAAGGAAGAAATCGAGCGGCATTACCCCCGGCTGTTCCAGAACGATTTCATTCTTCTTCACAGCGCCGCTCTTAACGACTTTGTCGAGCAACAGCAGCAACGTAATCTGCGCGTTCGCTTTGTCGACAGTGCGTTCGGCGAGGGCAAATGCCTTGGGTGGATCGATCACGGCGTAAGCGCACAGGAGAGTGAGTAGAGCGTTCGTCTGCTTTTCGTCGGTTAGATCGGTCTTGATCAGAGTTTCCGCTTCGTCAAGCAACGCGGCAGCATCTTCATCACGGCTCTTGGCCTTCAACATCAACGCCAGCTCAATCATCGCCCGCGCACGTTCTTCCTTGCGACGTATTTTTGGCAGAAGGTTCTCTAACTGATCGGCTTGCTTGCGGTAAACAACGGTTGAGATTTCCTCCGAATCCAGAAAATCAATGAGCTTCGCGCGCTCGTCAGAGTTGACGATATCTTTGTTTAGGACGTCGCGAAACCAGTCCGTTTTTCCCTGAGCAACCGAGAGTATCGCCGCTTCATAATACGAGGCGGAAGGAGTTGCGTTGCCGGCCGCGCGAGCCAGGCGGACGATTTCTTCCGGTGTGTCAGGACGATTGATCACAACCTCACCCTGATCCGGTTGACTCCGTCTCAGGTTTAGACCCGTTAATTTTTTTTCGAGTGCTGCACGACGTTCGGGAAAGAATTTTTCGACCTCGGGCATGACGATCATGACTTGCCAAAGCACGTGGGGCGCGACTGTCGCACTAAGCGCAGCGTCTGTTAGCACCTCCACCAGATCTCTCTTTTGTTCGTCGCTCAGACTAAGTGGCTTCAGTGAACCTCGATAGTCACCGTTTACAGGCGCCAAACTCGCGCGCCGGTTTGAGTCGGGTGTCCTGCTCTCCTGTAATAGCTGAACCGCAATGATCGAGGCTTGATTGTCGTTCGCAACATTGGTCGTGCGCAGTTTCGCGACTAGCTCTCCGGCAAACTGCGAACCCTTCTCCGAATCGATATAGTTGAGCCGTTGCAAGAGGTTGAGCACTTCGACCGTGAGGCCTTTCGCAAGACTCTGACGAGCGAGCTGGAACGCTTGCGCCGGATCACGCGCCGCGAGCTCAGAGGCAATTCCCTGTTCGAGTTGGGCATCGTCGGGAAACGTGAATTCGGTCCCGAGCTGCCGCGGTGGCACCTGCCGGCTCGCGCGTAACATTTCGAGCGCGAGTTGAGCATCTCGCCTCGCAACTTGCCGCAGCAGTTTCTGTCTCAACTCAAACGTCGAAAGATAATTCTGGATCGCTTTCATCCGCTCTTCCTTCGAGAGCGGCGGCCCGGTGCTGCGGACTGAAGAGCTGATCGAATTGAGCGCGTTGAGCGCGTCCCAGTAGACCGTCCGCGCTCGTTTCTCATCGATGGGCCATAGCAGGTCGGCCGCACCCGACATTATCAACAAACGGTTTTGGGGAAGTTTGAGACTCCACGAGGCGGCGGCGAGGTCGTTCAAGAGGACGAGCGTCTTCTTTTGCAGTTCGGCTGCTTGTTTTTCCTTTTCGGTGTTGGTGGCGGTTTCCGCTGTCTGCGCTCGCACCCCACACGGCAAAATACTCGCGAGTACCAGAGTGAGAATTATCGCCCAAACAAACAATATCGAAGGTTTTGCCGGGAAATTCATTTAGACTAAGACTTCTCGAAAAAACACCGTAACTTTTCGCGTCCAACGCAGTTTCTCTCTTTAGAAAACTGGCGCGAGGTTGACTTGAGTCGGGTTACTGAATCGGACGAACGCTTGGCTGTAGAGGCTGCTCAACGGGATCCGGGCCGCTTTGCGGAGCTCTATGAGCAGAACTTCCATAAGGTCTATGCTTACGTCTCGTGCCGGGTTCAGGACCGTTCGCAACGACAGGATCTCACCGCGCACGTTTTTCAACAAGCCCTGGCGAACATTGGCAAGTTCAAATGGCGCGGCGCGCCCTTCGTCACCTGGCTCTACCGGATTGCCGCAAACGCAATCGCCGACCAGGCACGGAAGCAGTCACGCGAAGTGGCGGAAATGGAAGTTGCGACGACGGACACGTCAGTGGATTCTGGTCTCGAACAAGTAGAACGTCGCGCGCGACTCTTTCGCGCAGTGGAAGCGCTGCCCGACGACCAGCACAAAGTAATCCTCCTGCGTTTCGCGGAGGAGAAGAGTATTCGCGAAATCGCCTCCGAGTTGAATCGCAGCGAAGGTGCGATCAAGCAACTTCAATTTAGAGGCCTGGAAACTCTGCGGACACGATTGCGCGAGGTTGAGTTTAAGTAAATGGCTGAACGTTCCATCATCGATCAACTGGACGACGCTGTCACCGTGTTGCTCGCGAAACGCGAACCCGCAGTTAGCGCGACGGATCGCGAGTTGGCTGAGCTGGTGGCGGTTGCGCGCGAATTGCGCGGCCTGCCGTCGGCAGAGTTTCGCAGTTCGTTGAAGGAACGGCTGAAGGAACAACTAGGAGGCACGGACGACATGAGCACTGCAACTAAACAGACCGAATCGACACCACCAGCACAGACGATTACTCCCTATTTGACATACCGCGATGCGGCGGCTGCAATCGATTTTTATAAACGTGCTTTCGGTGCGACGGAGTTGATGCGACTGGCAGAACCAAGCGGAAAGATCGGTCATGCCGAACTCAAGATCGGCGAAGGTATGTTTATGATCGCCGATGAGTATCCGGATTACGGCGCGATCAGCGCTGAAACACTCGGCGGCTCGCCGATCAAGCTTCACCTGTACGTAGCAGATGTGGACCAGTTTGCCGAGCGCGCAGTGGCCGAGGGTGCGACACTGGCCCGACCCGTAGCCGATCAGTTTTACGGCGATCGTACCGGACAACTGAGAGATCCGTTTGGTTACTCGTGGGTGATAGCGACGCGTCAAAAAGACGTTCCCGTCGCCGACATGCAAAACGCGTTCGACGAGTGGCTGGGTCGGCATGAGAGTAAGCCGGAGCCGAAGAAGTTCAAACGCGAAGGGTTCTACACAGTCAACCCATATCTGACAGTGCAGCCTGCGGTTGAATTGGTAGACTTCGTGAAGGAGGCGTTCGGAGCGGTTGAATCGTTCCGCGCAACCGGTTCAGCGGGAGGACTGCATTGCGAACTCACGATTGGGGATTCGAAAGTTCTTATCGGAGGTGGTCCAGGCTTTGACCCGAAGCCCGCCGCCATTCATCTCTACGTGCCGGACGTCGACGACGTTTACGCACGCGCGATGGCGGCCGGCGCAACATCTCTGGGAGCGCCGTCCGATCAAGAATACGGCGAACGCAGCGCCGGCGTGAAAGATATTGGCGGCAACGAGTGGTACATCGCGACCCGTTTTGACGAGACGCCGGTTCCCGATCTGCACAGGGTCACGCTCTACTTCCATCCCGTCGGTGCGCCGAAGTTTATCGACTTCCTCGAGCAGGCGTTCGGGGCGCAGGTGGTTGAGCGACATCAGTCAAACGAAGATTTTATGTATCACGCAAAGGTGCGTATCGGCGACGCGATTGTCGAAATGGGTGAAGCGCACGACCAATGGCAGCCGATGCGGTCGGCCATTTACATGTTCGTCGAAGACGTTGATGCTACGTATCAACAGGCACTGAGCGCGGGCGCGACGTCAGCGATGGCGCCGGCCGACCAGCCTTACGGCGAGCGGATGGCATGGGTCAACGATGAGTTTGGAAATATCTGGTACTTGTCGAGCTTCATCAGCTGAACGAGCGTTCGGAAATTACCGCCCCGTGATGAACGACTTGAAATCGTCGCGCGTTTCTTTTTGCCGTGCCACATAACGCGCGTGCTCCTCATCCCACGGCTTGAGCACGCGCGTGGTGGGAACTGGCGGAAAGTAATGGAGAGAGTAAGTCATGATCGTCGTTAACGAACGATTGTGACATTGCGTGCAACGGACACGCAGCGGCACCATCACTACCGCATCGGCTTCGTCAATCCAACTGGCAAAACCAAAGTCATTACCCGCGGCGGTAAGGAACGCCGGGCTCGTCGGCGAGTACTCAACAAATCCACCTGACGACGGGTCAGTCAACAACTTTCGCCGGCTCAATTCGAATTGTTGCGGCTCCGCAGTAATCGCACCTCTGTCTGAATTCTTGTAAAAGCGAAACTGAGCTTCGACGAAAAGAGGTGAAGGAACGACTCGACCCGCTGTATCGATCAATAAATTCTGCATCACGAGTGCGACCGCCTCTACCTGATCGTGATGTTGATTGTACTTGAGGCTTTCGACGAACTGATCAGGATTCGCCGGCGTCGTCCGAGGCTTCACAAACACTCGCGTAGCACGTCGATAATCCGCGGCGTAATCGTGTGAACGATCCGGCAGCAACTCAATCTCTAACCAACCGCTCTCGATTGAAAACAGGTTCGGCAATTTGCTTTCCTTGACGGCATCGCGGTAGTTGTTCCTCAGCGTCTTGATCTCTTCGTTCGTCAACGCAAGTTTTCGAATGAACCGGCGCAACAGACTTAGAAGAAAGGGCTTGCGTTCCTGAATGTCTACTGGTGAATCAGCGCCCTTCTTGTAAATTAGATCGTAAGCGGCCCAAACGTCAGCCTGCATCAGCGCGCGTTCAATTGGAGATCGGGTCTTCGTTTCGAGAAGCGCGAGCTGAACGCCGGCAGTGAGTTCGTCGAGGGCTTGTTCGTAGAAAACCGGCCGCGATCTGTCATTGGTGAAGAAAGCGGGATAAACCGGTTCGATGGCGCGATCACCAAGTTCGAATCTGGTGAACGACAGCCGGCTGAGCAGAATCGGGAATGAACCCATTCGAACCTGAAAACGATCAAAGGGTGCGCCTTCGGGAAAGGCATCTGAAAGGCGAACCTGAAAACTGCTGGTGAACAACACGCGGAAGATGCGGTTCCATGGATCCTGCGGATCCGCCGAGTAAACACAAACTGCCTGCGGCTCATAAAGCCCCTGTGGCTTCTCTGAAGCGAACATCGCCGTCGGGCCAACGTTGCGCGCCGCCCCACCGAGTCGCGCACACAAGACGAGCACGACGCAGGACGTCGTCAGCACTATCAACCAAAGCTTGTGTGTCTTCTGCACTTCCATTCGCTCACGAAGTTACACGACTACAGAACGAGAAGTTTCCCAATAATTGCGAAATGTTTTTCCCGCCGCACTCATTCAGACTGTAGGATGAACCATGCAAAACCAAAGCAGCAAAATCGTTTACGCCGGAAGACTGATCGACGGCGTCAGTGATCGGGTCCAGACCAATATGTCTGTGATCATCGAGGGCGGACGAATACGTGAAGTACTCAGCGGAAAAGTATCGTTGCCCGACGCCGAGATTGTCGATCTGAGCGAGTCGACCGTGATGCCTGGTTTTATCGATTGTCATACCCATACAACTTTTCAGTTGGACAAAGGGCGCACACTGAAGGACCTCGTGCTCAGCAGAAATGCCGACCTCGCAATCGAGGCGACCAATTACGTTCGCCGCACCCTACTCGCCGGATTCACCACTGTTCGCGACGTCG
>DATANW010000510.1:0-6395 GCA_036266055.1 Pyrinomonadaceae bacterium
CTGGACGACAAGTCGACGAACAGCTCGACGCGTTTTTGAAAACTAATGGCGCGGCCGTTCGGGTGAACGACGCCGGACGTGAGTTTCGTCAGATTCGGGCTTTCAATAATAGAACGTTCGACGTGACGAAGGTCGTGCCCACCGTCGTGATGAGCAATGAAGACTTCGGACGCATCGCGCGCATTCTGAACGACGGTACACAGGTCGTACTGGAGTTCAACATCGTCAACCGCGTCTATCCTGAAGGCGCAACGTCTTACAACACGATCGGCGAGATTCGCGGCAGCGATAAAGCTGACGAAGTGATCATGCTCGGCGGTCACCTCGATTCGTGGCACGCAGCGACCGGCGCGACCGACAATGCCATTGGCTGCGCCATCATGATGGAAGCCGCGCGCATTCTGAAGGCACTCGACGTCAAACCTCGGCGCACGATTCGCGTGGCGTTGTGGAGCGGCGAGGAGCAAGGACTGCTCGGTTCGCAAGCGTACGTCAAGGAGCATTTCGGTTTGTTTGAAGAGAAGAAACCCGGCTACGAGAAGTTTGGTGGTTACTTCAATATCGACTCCGGCACGGGCCGAGTGCGGGGCGCGTCTGTGTTTGGACCACCGGAAGCGGCGAGCATCATGCGCGACATTCTGGCGCCGTTCAAAGACGACGGCGTCGCGGGCGCCGTGCCGACGCGCAGTCGCAGGCTTGGTGGTTCCGACAACACGTCGTTCAACCAGGCTGGACTGCCGGGTATCGGCATGGGCCAGGATCCGATCGAGTACAACTCGCACACCTGGCACACGAACCTCGACACTTACGAGCGTATTCTCGAAGATGATGTGAAGAAGAACGCGATGATCGTTGCGTGGTCCGTTTACCAGTTGGCGATGCGCGACGATCTGCTGCCCCGACTGGCGGCGGCGGACATGCCGCCCAAGCCGGCTGAAGAAGGGACGACGCCGGCGACGCCCGCGCGTCCGAGTACGAGATCGAGTTCGTCGGATTCGCCGAGACGGGATTAACACGGATCGGAAGGCAATCAATTGGGTTTAACTCGCCGTCAGTTTCTGAGGCGTGGCGCGCTCGCGGTTGCGAGTGTCGGTCTGGCCCCATCGCGAGTAGTTCTCCAAGGCCCGGCTAAGAAGGTGCTCATCCTGGGCGCCGGAATGGCCGGGCTTGTTGCCGGATACGAGCTCTCAAAACTCGGTCACGACGTAACCCTACTCGAAGCACGCTCACGACCCGGCGGCCGCGTCTTCACGTTGCGCGAACCATTCGCCGACGGGCTTTATGCTGAAGCAGGCGCCGCTCGCGTTCGCGACAATCACAACCTCACGCTCAAATACATCAAGGCTTTCGATCTCCCGCTCGAGCCGTTTTATCCGTCGAAACTCAAGGCCGTGCGTCTCGATCAGGGTGGACGCGAGGAAGTGCCGATCGACGGTTACACCGATGCGATGACGCAGCATTACGGTGGCGAACTCGGCGACGGTCCTGAGATCTGGCACAAGATCAAAGGCGGCATGGATCTGCTGCCGAAGGCGTTCGCCGCCCGGCTTGGAGACAAGATCCACTACGGCGCCGCGGTAGTGAGAATCGAGCAGGACGCGAAACAGGCGACCGTGAAGTTTGTCCAGGACCGTACGACACACGCGCTCTCGGCGGATGTTGTTCTTTGCACGATTCCGTTTTCGGTGTTGCGTCGGCTCGAGCTGCCTGCGTTGTCGACGCGCAAGAAGGATCTCATCAAACGAACTCAATACTCCGCGGTGGCGCGAGTGTACGTGCAAACAAAAACGCGTTTCTGGGAGTCGAATGGGCTGAACGGGTTTGCGTTTACGCAAGGAGCGATCGAGATCTGGCAGCCGACCTGGAGCCAGCCCGGCCCACGCGGAATCTTGATGACTTACGCGCGGCCTGGCGAAGCTGAACGAATCACGTCGCTGAAGGAGAGCGAACGCATAACGCAGACGGTGAACATGCTCGATCCGATCTTCAGCGGGTTGCGCGCGAACTTCGAACGCGGCACGACAAAGTGCTGGCTGGAGGATGAGTGGTCGCGCGGTGCGTGGGGATTTGTCGGCGTTCTCGAAATGATGACGGCGTCAGCGCCCGACGGACGCATCTACTTCGCGGGCGAGCACATGTCGCCATATTTTTCGTGGATTCAGGGAGCGTTGGCGTCGAGTTTGCGCGCCGTGAAACAGATCGATGAGACCGCGGATGTGGAGTTGGCCTTAGCCGCCAATGAAGCTCATCGAGCGTGAGGGTGCGACGAAATCCGCGTCGTTGATGTAGTGGCGCGGTTCTTTCTTGTAAACCACGGATTCGATGAACTCGACGATCTCGGCACGCGTGGCGCCGCTGCGAACAACGTCGCGTAACGAGTGTTCGACAGTCGAGAAAAGACACGTTCGGATCTGCCCGTCAGCCGTCAACCGGATTCGGGAACACGCGCCGCAGAATGGCTCAGTGACGGGAGCAATGATTCCGACCTCGCCCGGCGCGCCGTCAGCAAAACGATACCGCGACGACGTCTCCGAACCGCGCTTCACGTCGAGTTTCACCAGCGGGAATCGTTCGTTAATTCGATCGTGAATCTCTCTTCCGGACACGACGTCTTCGCGCGCCCAGTCGTGCCCTGAATCCAGCGGCATGAACTCGATAAAACGCATCTTCACGTTGTGCTCACGAGCAAACGCGGCGAAGTCGGCAACCTCGTCTTCATTGTGACCGCGCACGATCACGGCGTTGATCTTGATCGGTTCGAGACCTGCATCTTTCGCAGCGGCAATTCCCGCCAGCACTTTTTCCAGCACATCGACGCCCGTCATCTGCTTGAACACGTTTCGCTTCAAGCTGTCGAGACTGATGGTCACGCGATCGAGTCCGGCTTCCTTCAACCCGCGAGCGCGGTCGGGCAGGAAGTAACCGTTTGTCGTCAGCGCGAGGTCTTGCAGACCGGCGGGTTTGAGTTTCGCGAGTTTGCTGATGATCGTTTCGATGTCGCGACGCATCATTGGCTCGCCGCCGGTCAGACGAAGCTTCTCGATACCGAGCGAGACGAAGATGTCGCAGACATACTCAATCTCCTCGTACGAGAGCATCTGCTCCTTCGGCGCGATTGGCGGTTCGCCGTGCGGCAGGCAATAAAAACAGCGGAAATTGCAGCGATCCGTGAGCGAAACACGGAGATCGCGAATGGCGCGGCCGAATGAATCCCTTAAAACCAACATCGTGGGACGATGATAAGGAAACACCGATTAAAGAGCAATTTTGGTTAATTGGCGGGGTCTCTTGTGAACACGGCGGCTTTGGTGGATGAGACACATTCGATCAGTTGCTGCGTCTGGGTAGACGCATCATCGTGCCCTGCATCGTCGCGACCAACTTTCGTTCCTCGAGGCCGCTCGTCGCAAAGACGTCGGCACGAACGACGGTCAGCGTCCGGCCGGGTTTGATTACTTCGGCGCGCGCAAGAAACGTGTCGCCTTTCGCCGGGCGCAGCAGGTTTACTTTGAACTCCACTGCCAGCACTTCCGACTCCGGGGGCATCAAGCTATACGCTGCGTACCCGCACGCGGAGTCGGCGATCGTCGCGATGATGCCTGCATGAACGAAGCCATCCTGCTGTGTCAGATCGGGTCGATACGGTAAGCGGATCTCCACGACACCGGGTTCGACACGGATCAGTTCGCCGCCGATCAATCCCATGATCGCCTGCTTCGCAAAGCTTCGTCTTACTTCTTCAGCAAACGCCGGATTACTTGCTTGTGGCATCATTTTTTAAAATAAAAACACGGATCTAAAAACTAATTTACTTCAACGCCTGGTCCAAACTCGAAGAATCGTCCAGCAGGATCCATTCGACGATCGAAAGCGGCAAGCTGCCGTTCTTCAACAGATCATCGTGAAACTGACCGAGTTGAAAACTCGACCCTTTCTTATCACGATACCTTCCAAGCAATCGCATGATCTGCCACTTGCCCGTGATGTACGTGATCTTCTGCGTCGGATTCGACGCCGCACCCGCCGCTTCACCTTCCGCAGCTTCGCGATCGAGCCCACCCGCTTCCATGAAATACTTGACGGCCTGCTCAAACGTCCACTTGCCCGTGTGCAAATTAACGTCAACGCCGATGCGCGCCGCGCGATAACGCGAGAGCCGCAAGATCTGCGCCTGCGCTACCGAGTTGTCAGGGTAAAGCCCGGTGCGCATCAACATCTCCTCGGTATACAGCGCCCAACCCTCGATGATGATCCCATCCGAATGTTGCCGCCGAATCTCGTCGGCAATGTGATTCGCGATCGAAAGCTGCAGGAAGTGACCGGGAATACCTTCGTGGCCCAGGATGGGCCGCGGGTCTTCGATCGCCGCTCGGATGTAGAAATTCTTGCTCGCCGGGTTGTACGTCGGAATGAAATAGAAACCGGTGTTGTCTTTGTCGTAGACGCCGGGCGGATTCATAAAACCGCCGGGACTCGTCGGCTTGAACGCTTCGGGCAACTGTCGAATCTGAAACGGCCCAAGGTACGACGGCATCGTCACCAGATGACGGCTTTTCAGAAACTCGATCATCTCGGCCTGACGGCTTTCGTACTTCTTGAGAAAGTCCTGCTGGTCCGTCGGAATGCTCTTGCTGCGCGCTGGGTTCGGATCGGCGAGCGACGGATCTGAAAGTAACGACTCCAACGCACGATAACGCGCAAGCTCCGTTTGGCCCAACATCTCGACCTGACCCGCGTCGAGCGGCAACAGATAGACGTTCTTGAGCAGGTAGTTGTAGTTCTCCGCGCCCATTGGCTTGAACGGCACCATGCCCGGCAAACGTTGCTCGAGCCAGTCGGCAAAACCGTGAATCGATTTCAGCGCCGCGTCACGCGCGGCGACAAGCGCGTTCTTCTCCGCGGGCGTGAGATCTTTAGCCAGCGACATCATGCTGTCGTTGAAAAGACCGTCGATTGAGCGCGCGGAATCGATCGCGAGTCGCGCGTAAAGCTGAACGGGCTTGGTGAGGTTCGACTTCGCCTTCTCGATTACGAACGGCATCTGCTTCAACCGCGCCGTCGCGGCGAGCGCGCGCACGCGTGGCGTGTCGTACTCTTTCTTCAACAACGAAAAGATCCCGGTGCTGCATTCGTTCACGTAAACCTGCGGGTCCGTCGCCTCCGGATCGTTCACACGATTGAAGAAGGCCACGCCTTCGAGCTGCGAACGAAACAACAACCAGTCGATCCGATCGTCCTTGGACCAACTCGCTGCGGGCATCGCCCGCACTTTGTTGAGCAGGTCCGTGACGTAGAGACGTCTCGCCAGTACGGCCGACAGCGAATAGTCGGTCAGCTTATCGTCCCAGGTGTGCAGACCCATGTCGCTCGACGCGGTCGGAAAATTCTGGTTGCGCCAGCGGTAATACTCGTCCGCCATGCGTTTGAGATCGCCGGGAGTTTGGGCTGTTGCTGTTGTGACTGACACGATTAGTAAACCAATAGCGATTAGGAGGGATTTAAGGTTTGTCATTGTGCTGATCTAACAAAGCAAGGGCGTTGCGTTGCAAACCGGAAAGTTTGGCGCGCTTCATCGCGCTGCCGCGAAAACGTTTGACGTAAGCGTCGTGGCTGAGTTGGACAATATCACGAAGCGGAGCGTTTACGTTTCCCTCGCGCGGCGCGAACTGCGGTTCGGCGGTCACTTGCTCAAAACGATTCCACGGACATACGTCCTGACAGATGTCGCAACCGTACATCCAACCCGACAGATTTTGCTCGATCTCCCGCGGTAGTTCGGGCGCGCGCAGTTCTATCGTCGCATACGAAATGCATCTGTTTGAGTCGACAACGTAAGGTTCGGTGATCGCGTCAGTCGGACATGCGTCGATACACAACGTGCACGTGCCGCAGTGGTCTTCGATCGGCTCGACGTCATATTCCAGTTCAAGATTCAGAAGTAGTTCGCCGATGAACACCCACGAACCGTACTCGAGCGTGATCACGTTTGAATGCTTGCCGAGCCAGCCAAGCCCGGCGCGAACGGCCCAGGCCTTGTCCATCACCGGCTGAATGTCGACACAAACTTTTCCGTCCCCATGGCGGTCCTGCTCTTTGATCCACGCCAGTAACGCACGCATTTTCCCGGCGACAACGTCGTGATAGTCGTCACCCCACGCGTAACGAGAGACTTTTCCTGTCGCTGGATTTTGTTCGTGCTGGTGAGGTGTGTAGTAGTTAAGCGCTACAACAACAACGGAACGCGCCGCGGGAAAGATCTCGCGCGGACTGATGCGCTTTTCGACGTCGCGCGCCATCCACGACATCGTGCCGTGATAGCCGCGGGCCAGCCACTCTTTCAAACGCCGCCCCTCTTCGTCGAGCGAGGCGGCGCTGACAATTCCGACCTTCGAAAA
>DATANW010000511.1:0-41979 GCA_036266055.1 Pyrinomonadaceae bacterium
TCCGGCGCTTTCGATCATCGATCGGCTGCGGGCGAAGGGCGCAAACGTTCGCTATCACGATCCGTTTGTGAAAGAGGTTCGGTTCGACGACGCGCACACCGACTCCGGCGGCGAGCCGCTGTCGTCAGTACCACTTTCCGACGATGAGTTGGGTGCCACGGATTGTCTGATTATCGTCACGGACCACAGCGAGATCGATTACAAGCGCATTTGTTCCCTGGCGCCGCTGATTGTAGACACGCGCAACGCGTTGAATGGAGATCTGCGACGCGACAGTAAAGCGCGAATTATTCGATTGTAATCCGTGTTAAAAATATTGAATGTCGTTGGGGCGCGGCCCAACTTCATGAAGGTTGCGCCGATCGTGGCTGCGATGAAGGCGCGGCCCGCGAAGTTTCAACCGCTCGTGGTCCATACCGGACAACATTACGACGCGGACATGTCCGACTCCTTCTTCCGCGATCTTCAACTCCCACAACCTGATACTCATCTCGGCGTCGGTTCGGGTTCGCACGCGGCACAGACCGCGGCCGTGATGGAGCGTTTCGAGCCCGTCGTGCTGCGCGAGAAACCCGATTGGGTGCTCGTAGTCGGCGACGTCAATTCGACGATCGCCTGCGCGCTCGTCTGCGTGAAGCTCGGAGTGAAGGTGGCGCACGTCGAGGCGGGCCTGCGCAGTCGCGACCGCACGATGCCGGAAGAGATCAATCGGCTGCTGACGGACCAGATCGCGGATCTGCTGTTCACGCCTTCGCCGGATGCGGATGAGAACCTGCGCGCGGAAGGAATTCCCGAAGAACGAATTCGATTTGTCGGCAACGTGATGATCGATTCGCTGCAGCAAAATCTCGAGCGAGCGAGACAGTCGACGATTCGTGCAGCGTTGGGTGTAAGTGATGTTGATTACGCAGTCATGACGTTGCATCGTCCGTCGAACGTCGACGTTCCGGCGACGTTCGCTCGCATTCTGTCGGCGCTCGAAAGTATTACTGAGCAGTTGCCGGTCGTTTTCCCAGTGCATCCGCGGACGCGCAAAACGATCGCGGCGCTGGGCCTCGGCGAACGTGTCAGTGCGATGAAGAACCTGCGCGTGGTCGATCCACTTGGATACCTCGATTTTCTCGCGCTCTACAGCCAGGCGCGCCTCGTTTTGACTGATTCCGGCGGTATCCAGGAAGAGACCACGGCGCTTAACATCCCGTGCCTCACCTTGCGCGAGAATACTGAGCGTCCGATCACGGTCGAGTTGGGGACAAATGTTGTCGTCGGGACGGACACCGCGCGGATCGTGAACGCTGCGTCGGCGGCGTTGAACGGCGCCGGTCGAAAATCTTCACAACCCCTGCCATTGTGGGACGGTCACGCCTCGGAACGTATCCTCGACGTACTCGAAGAAATCTCACTGTGAGCACGCTGCGAAAAATCAAACACGCGCTTCGCGGTGAAGTAAAACTCACCACCGCGGTTTTGGAAGCGCTGCGCCGCACGCGCGCTTCGCTTGTAAGTCGCCGAGAGCGCGCCGAGCTCGACAAACAAGATTCTTTAAATCTGTGTTCGCCTGACCGCGTCGCAAAGTTCTTCCCTCCGGAATTAATCGAAGCTCCCGAACCGATTACCTTCAACGAGCCGACCGAATGGAACCGCGATCCGCGATCCGGTTACCTCTGGCCCCTGGATTATCACCGCGACATCCAGTTAATGCGCTCTGATGGCTCAGACGTGCGCGTCGTGTGGGAACTCAATCGTCTCGGTCACTTGATAAACCTCGGTCAAGCTTATCGACTCACACGAGATGAAAAATACACGGATCAATTTCTGACGCAGCTCCACAGTTGGAGCGAAGCGAACCCGTATGGCCGTGGTCCAAACTGGACGTGCGCGATGGAGGTCGCACTCCGCGCGGTCAACCTGATCGTCGCGCGTGAACTGTTTCGTGATTCACCGCAACTGGACGCTCGGTTTTTGCTGCGTCTTTTTCAACAACATGGTAACTACATTCGCAGCAATCTCGAGTTCTCTTACATCGCCACCAGCAATCACTATCTTTCCGACGTCGCAGGATTGCTATGGCTCGGCGTGATGGCGCCGGAGCTTTGCGACGCGACACGTTGGCGTGACTTCGGACTCAAAGAACTACTGCGCGAGATGGACAAGCAGGTCCTCGAAGACGGCGCCGACTTCGAAGCGTCAACCGGCTATCACCGCTTCGTCACCGAGCTTTTCCTTTACTCGTTTCTGCTGTGCCGCGTGAACGATATTGAGATCGGTGAAAAGTACTGGCGCAAACTTCATTCAATGCTGCTTTACATTCGCGCTTACTTGCGGCCGGATGGATTTGCACCATTGATCGGGGACACGGATGGCGGCCAATTTCCTCTGCTTCAGCAACGGCGCGCGGACGACCACGGATATCTACTGGAAATTGGCGCGGACGTATTCAACGATCCCTCGTTGTGCGATCCGGAACCCGGATCGAAAGCGTTTCCGCAGGCCGGCATCTACATCATGCGGCGCGACGATCTTTATCTGTGTTTCAACGCGAGTGGCGCGGGCATCAACGGACGCGGTTCGCATGGACACAACGACGCGTTGAGTATTGAAGTCTCCGCAGGCGGCGTCGCGTTCATCGTCGATCCCGGCACTTATGTCTACACCGGCGACCTGCAAAAACGGCACGAGTTTCGTTCGACTGCGTATCATTCAACTGTGAAGATTGACGGCGTCGAGCAGAACACGATCGGGCGCGACGCGCCTTTCGTGATCGGCGACGAAGCGCGCCCGCGAGTCTTGCTGTGGGAAACTGAACCACAGATCGATCGGATCGTTGCGGAACATTACGGTTATCGACGACTCAAACACCCGATCACGCACCGTCGCACTGTGATTTTCCACAAGCCGGAACGATCGTGGTTGATTGAAGATGAATTTGACGGCGCGGCCGTCGATCACGAGTTCGAGATTCGATTTCATTTCGCACCAGGTTTGCAGGTAGACACGGATGAAACGAATCTCGAGATACGCGATCCTCATACGGATTTGACTTTGCATGTTCGTTCGTTGAGTCTTGCGGTTTCGCCGGCGCTGGAACAGCAGTTTACGTCGCGCAATTACGGCGAACTTCAAGAATCGTTTACGGCCTGCTGGCGGTTTTCCGGTCCGCCGCGCAAGCTGAGTTGGAAACTGAGTCTGTAGATGTGCGGAATCTGTGGAGTCTGGGAATACGGCGCCAGCCCAGGCTCGATCGACGCCTCGATCGAGTCCGGGCTGCTTGTGCGCATGCGCGATCAGATGACGCATCGCGGCCCGGACGATGCGGGTGAGTTGATCTTCGACGACCACCGCGGCGGCTTCGGTTTTCGACGGCTCTCGATCATCGACCTCTCGCCCGCCGGACACCAGCCAATGCACGGCTGCGACGATCAAACATGGCTTGTCTTCAACGGCGAGATCTACAACCACGCCACGCTACGCGCCGGTCTCGAAGAACGCGGTCACCGTTACGCCTCGCGCACCGACTCAGAAACGATCCTGCACCTCTACGAAGAACGCGGTCTCGACTTCATTCACGACATAGAAGGCGATTACGCGATCGCGATCTGGGACGCCCGCGCGCAACAACTCGTGCTCGTGCGCGATCGTATCGGCGTCAAGCCACTCTACTTCTATCACCGCGACGGTCGCTTCATCTTCGCATCCGAGATCAAAGCGATTCTTCAGCATCCCGCTGTCACGCCCGACATCGATGAAGAATCGTTGTACGACTATCTGAGTTTCTTAACAACGCCCGCGCCGTCGACCCTCTTTCGCGACATTCAAAAACTCCCGGCAGGCCACATGATCGTTTTGAAACGCGATGGCACGATCAAAATGCAGTGCTACTGGGATGCGCTGCCTTCCCCGCATCCGCCGGAGCGCAGCGAAGCTGAGCACCGCGCCGAGATTCTTCGCCTGCTGCGCGACTCCATTCGCAAACGGATGATGTCAGACGTGCCGTTTGGTGTGTTTCTTTCCGGCGGGGTCGATTCGTCGGCCAACGTCGCCCTCATGTCTGAACAAATGACGCGGCCGGTCGAGACGTTCACCGTGGGATTCAGTGACGCCGAGTATCTCAACGAGCTCGACTCCGCGCGTCGCATCGCAAAGCAGTTCGCGACGAACCATCACGAAGTGATCATCTCCGAAAAGGAGATGCAGGATTTTCTTCCGGGGCTCGTGTTTCATCAAGACGAGCCGATCGCGGATCCCGTTTGCGTCCCCCTGTATTACGTCTCGAAACTCGCGCGCGAGTCGGGCACTATCGTCGTGCAGGTCGGCGAAGGCGCCGACGAGATCTTCAGCGGTTATGAGAACTACGTCCGCCATCTTCGCATTTACGAAAACTTCTGGCGGCATGCTGAGAAACTGCCGCTCGGGTTGCGCCGCGCGTTCTCGAACCTTTCGCGGCCGGTGCTCGAGGCGACCGGTCGCAAGCGCGCGGCGATCGAGTTGATTCGGCGGCTCGGCGCCGGCGAGCCGTTGTTCTGGGGCGGCGCCATGGTTTACGACGAATCGTTCAAGCCGCGCGTGTTGTCGCGAGAGATGCGCAAGCGCGTGAATGGTCTGTCGTCGCTGCAAGTAGTCGAAGAATATCTGGAAACGATCGAGGGGCGGCAGCCCAATTCGGATTTTCTGGCGCGCATGACGTACCTCGAGTTGAAGCTGCGCTTGCCGGAGCTGCTGCTCATGCGCGTTGATAAGATAACGATGGCGACAAGCGTCGAGGCCCGTGTGCCTTTCTTGGACCATCATCTGGTTGAGTACGCGCTCGCGTTGCCGCGGTCGTTGAAGGTCCAGGGTGTCACGGGCAAGCACATTTTGAAACGCGCGCTGGAGGAGGTCCTGCCGCACGATCTCCTTTACGAACGCAAGCGCGGTTTTGGCGCGCCCGTGCGCGAGTGGTTCCGTGAAGGACTCGGCGTGTGGTTTGACGAGCACTTGATGAATTCGACGATGCGGCGGCGCGACTTGCTCGATTACGAGTTTGTCGGACGCATGTTGGACGAGCATCGGAAGCGGACGAAAGACTGGGGCTTTCATCTTTGGGCGCTGCTGAATCTGAGTCTCTGGTATGAACGCTGGATCGACCCGGCTTAAAAGTCAGATAGCCTGGACGTTGGCGACGCGCGTTTTGATGATCGTCAACAGCGTCGGCGCCGGAATCATTGTGGCGCACTGGCTGGGCGCGAAAGGCGTGGGCCAGTTGGCGGTGATTAATGTCGCCATCGCGACCGTCGTGCAGGTTTGCAGCTTCGGCTTGCCTTCCGCGAATACCTACTTCATCTCGCAGGACCAAAACCAGCTTCGCAAGGCAGCGATCAACTCGCTGGTCCTTGCGCTTTTCGTCGGGTCGCTGCTGGCGCTCGGCTTGAATTACGTCGCGGAGCTGCGGCCGGACTGGTTTGGGTTTGTGCCCGCGACACTTATTCGCATCGCCTCCGTTTCGATTCCGTCGCAACTGATCACGTTGATTGGGTTGAACATCCTGCTGGCGGTCGGGAAGATACGGGAGTTCAACTTGCTGGACCTCGTGGGCCAGTCGTTCGTGCTGATCAATGCGCTGCTCGCGTTGGTTGTTTTTCGTCGCGGGCTGACGACACTGGTTTTGCTGAACACAGCGGCGGCGCTTGTTGTCAGCTTGTCGGTTGGCGTCTTGATCTGGATCGCGGCGCGACGAATCGCGCGTTCGCAGTGGCGGCCCGATGCTTCGCTGCTGGCGCAGATGATTCGCTACGGCCTCAAGTTTCACATTTCGATTCTCGCGGGCGCGATCATCTTTCGCGCCGATCTGCTTGTCGTGAACCATTTTCGCGGCGTGGACGAAGCGGGTGTTTACAGTGTCGCGACGCAGTTTGGGATGTTGCTGATGTTGCTGCCGAGTGTGAGTGCGACGCTGCTGTTTCCGCGAGTCGCAGCGCAGCAGGATCAGCGAGGCGAGACGACGGCGCTGGTCGTGCGATTTACGGCTTTTGTCACGTTCTTCTGTTGTGTGGCGGCGGTGCCGTTTAGCTTTTTGTTGCCGCTGATCTACGGCGCGGAATTCACTGACGCGTCGCGCTTGTTGCTGATACTGTTGCCGGGTGTTTATCTCATCGGACTGGAGTCGGTGCTGGTCCAACACTTCAACGCGCTCGGGTTGCCGCGAGTGATTCCGGTTTACTGGGTCATGACGCTGATCATTAATCTCGTTCTCGTTTTTTCTCTTGTGCCGCGGTTGGGCGCACAAGGCGCGGCCGTGGCGTCGACTGTTAGTTATGCGTTGATCTTCGCGTTAGTGACGTGGCAGTTCCTCACGTCAACGAGGCTGTCGTTTTCGAATGTTTTCATACTGAAACGAAGCGAGTTGCGACAGTTGTTTAGTGTGTCGACGCTTGTCGGGGCAGACAGCAGGAGCTTGCGCGGATGAAAGTCGTGTTGCTTGCTCTCAGCGGCGATGCGGCCGACGAGAAACTCGCCCAACTCTTTCCCGACGCTTCAATCGAGTCCATTTCACGAGCAGAATTCGAGACTGGCAGTTTGCGCGCGCGTCTAGCATCGTTGCGTGCGCGGCGACCGGACGTGTTTGCAATCGCGACTGAACGGCTGGCGTGGCAACGCGGACAGAACCTGTTCATGATCTTTGGCGCACTCGCCGGCGCACGCGAGGTTGTCATGATCGACTCGCACGGCGCGGTGCGGCGCGAATCCCGTTTCGATCTGCTGGCGAGTGCTCCCGCGGCGATCGCAAACGAAGCGATTACGGGGCTGACTGATTTGTTGTTTTCGCGACGTGAGTTGTTATCGCTCGAACATCAACGACACGGCTTTAAGAAAATCAAAACTGATCGAGCGCCGCGCATCGTGTATCTCCGTTCGACACCCGGGCCGGGCACGCAAGCCGGCGGCGCTGCAAGTCACATCAAGGGTGTCGTCGAGGGCCTGGCGGCGCTCGGTTCTGAAGTCGAGATCATCAGCAACGACGCGATCGCCGGTTTCAACCTGGCGAAGTATCGCTCGACGATCGTTCCGCCGGAGACTGTCGGCGCGACCCGCGCGCTGTTCGACATTCACAACAACCTCGTTTTCACACGCGCCGCGGTGCCGTTGATCGAACAGTCAAACCCCGATTTCATTTATCAACGTTACGCGCGATTCAGCTGGGCCGGCGTCGTCGCGGCTGGTCGCGTGCAGCGACCGCTGTTTCTCGAATACAACGGCTCGGAAGTCTGGGTCGGACGTCATTGGGACCACGTCGGCAGTCTCGACCTGCTGGAACGGTACGAGCGATTGAACCTTCGCGCGGCGGCGCGTATTTTTGTCGTCTCGGACGTCGAACGAAAGAACCTCGAGGCGCGGGGTGTGCCGGCCTCGAAGATCGTGGTGAATCCGAATGGCGTCGATACCGAGCTGTTTAGGCCCGGAATCGGCGGTGATGAGTATCGCGAACTGTACGCCGTCGGCGACTCGGAAGTGGTCGTGGGATTCGTCGGCACGTTTGGTCCATGGCACGGTGTGGTGCAACTTGCCGAAGCGATAAAACAGATTCCGGCAAAGGTGCCGGTCACGTTTTTGCTCGTCGGCAGCGGCAGTTTGCATGGTGAAGTCGAGCGACTCTTGCAGGAGGAAGCGGCGTCGCTGCGGGTGATTTTTACGGGCGCCGTGCCGCACGGGCGCGTGCCCAAGCTGCTTGACGCTTGCGATATCCTCGTGTCGCCTCATATTCCGCTGGCCGACGGCAGTGACTTCTTCGGCTCGCCGACGAAGATTTTTGAATACATGGCGATGGGGAAAGCGATCGTCGCGAGCCGGTTGGGGCAGATCGGCGAGGTGCTCGCGGACAGTGAAACGGCGCTACTGGTGGAACCGGGAAATGTTTCCGAGCTTGCGAGCGCGATTGTGAAACTGGTTGAGTCACCTGAGTTACGCGCGCGTCTCGGCGCGAGTGCGCGCGAAGTCGCGATCGAAAAACACACCTGGCGACGCAACGCCGCACGCGTGTTGCAGGCATTTGATGAAGTAAATGAGCAGTCTCGCTGAGGAAAAACTTCGGGCGCGCGAACAGTGGAGCCAGGATCCGTGTGGCGCGGAGTATGAGCGCGATCACGAGCTGGGGACGCGCGAGTTTTTCGATGCTGTCGAGCGACATCGCTACACGGAGTACGCGCCGTGGATGCCGCGGTTGATGGAGTTTGACAAGTTCGCCGGAAAACGACTGCTGGAGATCGGCTGCGGCATGGGCACCGACCTGCTGCAGTTCGCGCGTGGCGGCGCGCGCTGCACCGGCATCGATCTGACGCCGCGTTCTGTCGAGATCACGCGCCATCGGTTTAAGCTTTACGACGCCGATGGCACGTTCATGATCTCCGACGGCGAGCGTTTGCCGTTTCGCACGGAGAGCTTCGACGTGGTCTACTCAAACGGCGTCTTGCATCACACGCCGGACACCGCGGGCGCGATTCGCGAGGTGCATCGCGTGCTGCGGCCGGGTGGCACTGCGAAGATAATGCTTTACCATCGCAATTCGCTTAACTACTGGATCGAGATTATCCTGCGGCGCGGGTTGTTGGGCGGCGAGTTTCTACGCGGACGATCGGCCGAACAGATAATGAGCCGCGTCATCGAGTTCAGCGATCACGGCGCGCGGCCGCTGGTGAAAGTCTACAGCCGCGGGCAGACGCGAGCGCTTTTCAAGATGTTTCGCGAGGTCGTGATCGACGTCGAACAGTTAACTCGCGCGGAATTGCGATTTTTGTCGCCGCTGGTTTCCGACACGATGTTTGAACGTCTGCGGAAACGCATCGGCTGGAACGTCATCGTCACGGCCACAAAATAGAATGCTGCTTTCAGTCATCGTACCCTGCTACAACGAGCAAGACGTGCTGCACGCGACTCACGAGCGGCTCACGTCCGTTCTCGCCGGCATGCCGGAGCTGGATTACGAACTGATCTTCGTCAACGACGGCAGTTACGACGACACGCAATCGATCCTGACACAACTCCAGCTTGTCGACCCGCACGTCCGGGTGCTGCTCCTTTCGCGCAACTTCGGACATCAAATCGCTGTCACCGCCGGACTGGAAGAAGCCGCCGGAGATGCGGTCGTGATCATCGACGCCGACTTGCAGGATCCGCCCGAAGTTATCCCGCAGATGGTCCAACTGTGGCGCGACGGCAACGACGTCGTTTACGGTTTGCGCACTGACCGCCAGGGCGAAAGCACGTTCAAACTCTGGACCGCGAAAGTTTTCTACCGCCTGATCAATCGACTCTCCGAAACGAAAATGCCGTTTGACGCCGGCGACTTCCGGCTGCTCGATCGACGCGTCGTCGAAGTGATCAATGCGATGCCCGAACGGGCTCGCTTCCTGCGCGGCATGGTTAGCTGGGCTGGTTTCAAGCAGGTTTCACTGCCGTACGAACGAGCGGCGCGTCACGCAGGCACGAGCAAGTATCCGCTGACGAAGATGATTCATTTCGCGATGGACGGCATCATCTCGTTTTCGCTGGTGCCGCTGAAGCTCGCGATCTGGACTGGGTTTCTCGCAATCTGGATCGCCGTTGCGGGAATCATCGTCGCGATCGTCGACCGTATGCTCAACAAACAACTCACGCGCGGTTGGGCGTCGCTGTTCGTCGCGGTGCTATTCATGGGCGGCGTGCAGCTCGTGTCGCTCGGGATACTGGGCGAGTATCTCGGCCGCATCTACACCGAAGTGAAACGACGTCCGCTTTACGTGGTCCAGGAGCGACTCGGTTTCCCGGCCAACAAACAAGCCCAATCCGTGTTCGTTGAAAGCCGTTCATAACGTCCGAATGGGAACACGGATCAAAACTCAAGTACTTCCCGTATTACTCCTCCTGGTAACGTTGCTCAGCGTTCGCGTGTTGACGCTGATGTTCATGCGCGCGCATCTCAACGATCCTGCCTGGTTTCAAACCGGCTCCTACTCCAAATTCGATCGACAGGCACGCGACATTCTCGACGGACGGCAGCGGGTTTTTCTGATTGACGACCCAACGCGAACGGATCTGGCGCAGTATCCGCCCGCGTTTCCGGCATCGGTGGCCGCGGTTTACGGCATCACTGGCGAACGCTCAGCTTACGTGGTGCAGTTGGTCCAGTGGGCGATCGATCTCGTGCTGTCGCTAGTGCTCATCGTCGGGATCACTGTCACCGCATTCGGCTGGCGTGCCGGCTTCGCCGCGGGTTTTCTCGCCGCGCTGCTGCCGCTGTTCGCTATGTACGCTGCTTATCCTTCAGCGGACATTCCCGGGATGTGGTTTGTACTCGCGGGAAACTGGCTGCTGCTGCTCGCCGCAAAACGCAACAACGTCAGGCTCGCACTCGCGGCGGGAGCGCTGCTTGGCGTCGCCTGTTGGTTTCGCGTTAATCCTTTGTACCTCGCCGTCGGCTGGGGCGTTGCGCTGTTGCTGGTCGCGCAAGCGCCGTGGCGTCAGCGGCTCGCGATGAGTGGCGCAGCCGTGTTTGCGACGGTGCTCGTCATCTCGCCGATCGTCATCCGCAACTATCTTACGTTTCCCGATTTCACGCCGACGGGCGGAACGATCGGTGTCAACCTTTGGGAAGGACTCGGCGAGACCGAGTTCGGGCGGCAGCACGGGTTTCTTTTCGGCGACGACAAGCTAATCGAATACGAGCGCGTGAAGTTGGGCTGGCCGGCGGATACCCATTTCGATTCGCAATGGCCGGACGGCATTCGCCGCGATAAGGAACGCACGCGCGAATCGATGGCGTTTATCAAGCAGCATCCGGTTTGGTATGCGGGGGTGATGGCCGGACGCATGTGGGGCATGCTGAAGGTCGCGGGCGATCCGGTGCCGTACTGCGGCATCTCCGGCATAAACGTGACCAGCCAGAAATGTTTGTCGCCCGCATGGCAAGGCGGCGTGGTGGCGTTTGGCGTGAACGTGCTCGGGATGATTCAGAGCGTCGCCCGGTATCTTTTTTTGCCGCTGGCCGCTTTTGGAATCTACGTCGCGGCTCGCAAAGACCGGATCGCCACGGTCATTTTTCTCGTTACGATTCTTTACTACCTCGTGCCCGGGACTGCTGCGCACACCGAGATTCGGTACGTGTTGCCGATGCACGGTCTGTTGACTGTGTTTGCAGCCGCGGCGGTCGATCGGATATTACAAACATTCAGGAAATGAACGCCGACGTCAAAAGCATCACCAATCCGCTCCCGCGCGAGATGATGGAGCACACCTACCCGATTCTCTACGAGGTAGAGCAATCGCACTGGTGGTACATCGGCAGGCGCCGCATCATCGCGGGGTTCGTCGAGCAGATCTGCCGTCAGGTGACGGATCGCCGGCCGCGAATCCTCGACGTCGGTTGCGGCACCGGCGCGAACCTCTTGCTGCTGTCGAAATATGGCGAGGCGGAAGGCGTCGACGTTTCCGAAGACGCGCTCGCGTTCTGTCGCGCTCGCGGGCTCGACAAGGTCAAACTCGGAGCGGGCGAAGAACTGCCCTACGAAGACGCCACGTTCGATCTCGTTACTGCATTCGACGTCGTCGAGCACATGGACGACGACCTCGCCGGATTGACGGAAATGCGGCGCGTGTTGCGGCCAGGCGGACGCGTGCTGTTGTTTGTGCCGACGTTCATGTTTTTGTGGGGGTTGCAGGACGAGGTCAGCAATCACCGACGGCGTTATCGTTTGCCGGAACTGCGGCGCGTACTCGAACAGGCTGGTTTCGAAATCGAGCGCTCGACGTACGCAAACATCACTTTCTTCGCGCCGATCCTGCTGGTGCGACAACTTATGCGCGTCACCGGAATCAAGACCGATACCGAGAACAGCATCAACGTGCCTGCGCTGAATGGTGTCTTCGGCGCAATACTCGGCGCGGAAAGCACGGTGTTGAAGTACACAAATCTGCCGTTCGGTGTTTCAGGGTTGTGCGTCGCGCGAGTCAAGAAATAGCGATGCTGCGGTTGTGGGTCAGTTTGAGTAAGAATCTCCCGCAAAGGCGCAAAGGCGCAAAGACGCCAGGAAAACCCATATGAAATCGCTCCTTCTTTGCGACTTTGCGCCTTTGCGGGAAACAAGTTTTTTTAAAGGACCCGATGCTGCTCAATCGCTCGATAATCTGTTTTGGCGGTGAAGATTGGTGGTATCACCACCCACACTCGAAAGCTCACCTGATGCGCAAGTTTGCGCGCGCGGGAAACAAGGTCATCTTCGTCAACTCGATCTCAATGGGGCTGCCCGCGCTGGCCCATAAGGACCTGCTGCCACGCATCAAGCGCAAGCTCGGCAGCTATTCCAAACTCGCGCGCCAAACCGAAGAAGGGATCACTGTCGTGTCGCCCGCGAGTCTGCCGTTCTTCGGCAGCGCCGCGGCGCGCACGATAAACCGTCGCGCGCTCAGTGCGCAGGTCGGACGGCTCGCTCGCAATCGAGGACTGTCGAAACCGATACTCTGGATCGCGATTCCGACTGCCGCCGAGATGATCGGAAGTCTCGATGAGTCGATGGTGGTCTATCATGTATCCGACAAGTACGATGCGAACACGATGGACCACGCGACTGATCCCGCGCTGATTCGCCGCCTGCACGATCACGCGATCGACGCTGCCGACCTCGTCTTTTATTCCGGACGAAAACTGTTCGACGAAGCAACGCGCGGGCGCGATCGATCTTATCTGCTGGAACAAGGTGTCGATTACGATCACTGGAAGCACGTCGGCAACGGCAACATGGAGCTAGCGCCGGAGATCGCGCGCATCCCGCGTCCGCGTTTGGGTTACTTTGGCGCGATCGAGCCGTGGTTGGTGGACCAGGAGCTGGTCAAACGCGCTGCACGTGAACGGCCCGAATGGCAGTGGGTGTTCATCGGCAACAAGTCACGCGGGCTGGAGATCGAGGGGCTGCCAAACACGCATTTCCTGCCGCCGGTGCCTTATCCGGATTTGCCTGCGTACGCCGCGGGATTCGACGTTTGCGTGTTGCCGTGGGAAACTGAGCAGTCTTTTACGAGCTATGGTTCGGCGATCAAAGTGCGCGAATATCTTGCGACGGGTAAGCCGGTCGTCATTTCGCCGCTGCCGGAGTATGAACCGATGAAAGACGTGCTGCGGATTGCGCGGACGCGCGACGATTTTATCGCGCTCGTCGAAGATGCACTGCGCGAAACGGACCCGGAAGCGCCGCGCAACCGTCAGGCTGCGGTAGCAGGGGGAACATGGGACGCACGCGCCGAATGGGTGAGTGGTTTGATTGAATCGGTGTTGCGGGAGAAGCGTTAGGTAATTTGTTCTTTGTACTTAGTGCTTTGTTCTTTGTACGTGAGTCTGATTTAGTGGTCGCTGGCAATCGGTAACAAAGTACAAAGGACTAAGTACAAAGCTCAATCGCATGAAGCAGGTGTTGCAAAACCGAAAGACTGGACGACCATTCGTCGGCGAAGTGCCGGTGCCCGCGCTACAACGCGGCCGCGTGTTGGTGCGCACAGTTGCTTCGCTGATCAGCGCGGGAACGGAACGGGCGTCCGTCGAGCTGGTCAGCAAGGGTTTGCTACAGGAAGCGCGGCAACGGCCGGATCTAGTGAAAGCAGTCGTCGCGAAGGTGAAGAGTGAAGGACTGCTGAACACCTTTGCATCCGTGCGCGACAAGATGGCCGCGTCGTCGACATTGGGTTACAGCGCGGCGGGAATCGTTGCTGAAGTCGCCGAGGACGTGACGGAGTTTCACATCGGCGATCGCGTCGCGTGCGCCGGCGTCGGATTTGCTTCGCACGCGGAAATGCTGTCGGTGCCTAAGAACTTGTGTGTGCATCTGCCGGAGCAGGTGAGTTTCGAGGCCGGCGCGTTTGGAACATTGGGCGCGATCGCGTTGCAGGGCGTGCGTCTGGCGGAGCCGACGCTGGGCGAATCGGTGGTCGTGATCGGTCTCGGGCTGGTGGGCCAGCTTACCGTGCAGCTTTTGAAAGCGAACGGCTGCCGCGTTTTCGGACTGGATCTCGATCCGGCGCGAGTCGCCTTGGCGATTGAGCTCGGCGCCGATCGTGCGGTCGTCTCGAATGGAGAAGCAGCGAGCGAAATCGACAAGTGGACACGCGGGCGCGGCGCGGATGCCGTGCTGATCACCGCCGCCACTGATTCGAATCAGCCTGTCGAACTGGCAGCCAGTGTGTCCCGCTTGAAAGGTCGCGTCATCGTCGTCGGCATGACGGGGCTCGACATCCCGCGTGCGCCGTTCTTCAGTCGTGAACTCAAGCTGATGATTTCGATGTCGTATGGACCAGGACGTTACGATCCCGATTACGAAGAGCGCGGACACGACTACCCGCTGCCGTACGTTCGCTGGACCGAAAAACGAAACATCGAAAGCTTTCTCGAACTCGTCGGCGACGGGCGCGTCGACGTCGAACGGCTGACGACGCATCGGTTTCGCATCGAAGACGCCGAACGTGCCTACGCGCTGATTTCCGGAGATTCAAGCGAACCGTATCTCGGAGTGCTGCTCAATTACGATCCGGATCGCGAGATCACCCGACGGATAGCGCTGACTGCGTCGACCCAGCGCGCGGAGAAAGCGATCCGTGTCGGGGTGATTGGCGCGGGCGGTTACGTTCCGGCGATGTTGCTGCCGCACTTCAAATCGGAAGGCGTGGAGTTTCGATCGATCGCGACGGCGTCGGGGGTTTCAGCGCACGACGTTGGCAAGCGTTTCGGGTTCGCTTTTGCGGTTTCGACCGCCGATGAAGTGCTCGACGATACGGACATAAATCTGGTCGTGATCGGCACGCGTCACGATTCGCACGCCGAACTTGCCCGCCGCGCGCTCGAACACAACAAAAACGTCTTCGTCGAGAAGCCACTCGCTCTTAACGACGACGAACTCGATGGCGTTTTGGAAGCTGCCGCGAATTCAACCGCACGCTTGATGGTCGGCTTCAATCGCCGTTTCTCGCCGCTCGCGCAACGCGCGCGAGATTTCTTCGACGGCGTCGATTCGCCGCTGTCAATCGTCTATCGCGTGAACGCCGGACGCATTCCCAAGGAACACTGGACGCAGGACGCACGCGAGGGAGGCGGACGCATCGTCGGCGAAGTCTGCCACTTCATCGATCTGATGCAGTTTCTGACCAACTCCGCGCCGGTCTCTGTTTTTGCTGAATCCGTGAGTGCTCAGGCGAACTCGTCCGATAAGACAGTCGACGCCGATTCCGTCTTCGTCACATTGCGTTTCGCGGACGGTTCGAACGGATCCATTGCGTACCTTGCAGAAGGCGACAAGTCGCTGCCCAAGGAGCGCGTCGAGATCTTCGGCGGCGCACGCGCTTTCGTCCTCGACGACTATCGCCGCGCAACACTTCACAAGAACGGGCGCGAAGAACAAGTCACGCTGAAAGCGCAGGACAAGGGTCAGCAGACGCAAGTCCGCGCAGTCTGCGCGAGCATTCTTCAAGGTGCAGAGTCCCCCATCCCTGTGAATCAATTAGCCGCTACCACTCGCGCTACTTTTCGTATTCTCGATTCGCTCCGCGAGCACCGGCCGTTTGAGGTTTAGCTGTCGTGTGTGGCATCGCGGGAATCATCAGCGTCAACCCTGAAACACAGATCACACGGATGCTCGACGCCGTCGAGCACCGCGGGCGAGATGATCTGGGCGTGTGGACGTCAGGACCGATCGATGAGAATCAGAGAACTGTCTGTTTGGGCCATCGACGTCTCGCGATAATCGATACGAGCCCCGCCGGACACGAGCCGATGCTTTCACACAACGGCCGGTACGTCCTCACGTACAACGGCGAAATCTACAACTACCGCGAACTGCGCGAACAACTGCGGACGCTGGGCCACGAGTTTCACACCGCGACCGATGCGGAGGTCCTGCTGGCGGCGATCGTCGAGTGGGGCTGGGATGCGGTGGGCCGTCTCAACGGCATGTTTGCCTTCGCCGTTTGGGACAACCAGCAGCGCACGCTCACGCTCGCACGCGATCACGTCGGCATCAAACCTCTGTACTACGCCTTCATCCCGGGCAACAACGACACGCCGCCGGCGTTCGTGTTCGGCTCTGAAATCAAGGCGATCCTCGCTACGAAACTAATCACGCCCACTCTGAATCCGGAAGCGTTGCATCAGTTTTTGACATTCCTGTGGTCGCCCGATCCGAACACGCTATTCAAGAACATCAAGACAGTTCCGCCGGCCCACTTGCTCCACTTCCATGCCGACGAAATCAACCTACACCAATGGTGGGACGTCTCCTTCAACGACATCGAAGAGGGATACAACGAAGCCTGGTGGCGAGAACGAACTCTCGAAACGCTCGATCGTGTCGTGAAAATGGAAATGGTCTCCGATGTGCCTTTGGGATCTTTCCTTTCCGGCGGCATCGACTCCTCCGGCATCACCGCACTGATGCAGCGCCACGTCAACGGTCAACGCGTCAGCACTTACACCGCCGGCATCGAGAGCCGCGACCTGCGTTACGACATCATTCCCGACGACGTGCGCTGGGCCCGCCGCGTCAATGAACAATTGCAGACTGACTATCACGAGATCATGCTGCAACCGTCAGTCGCGGATCTGCTGCCGAAGCTCGTCTATCACATGGAAGAACCGCCCATCGACATGGCGATCCCGAGTTACCTCATCTCGCGCGCCGCACGCGAAACGTTGACGGTGATGCTGTCCGGCATGGGCGGCGACGAGGTGTTCGCAGGTTATCCACGTCAGATGGCGATGAAGATCGCGTCGGCGTTCGATCCGGTGCCGCAACTGTTGCGACGCCCGTTGATGAAGAGCGTTGCCAACGCACTGCCTGGCGGTTTGCCGGGAAAACTCACCGCGCCCTTGCGCAACGCGAAAAAGTTTGCGCGCAGCGCCGCGCTCGACTTCGAAGACCGCTACCTCGGCTACGGCACTTACTTCACTGATGAAATGAAGCACCGCCTCTATTCAGACGACTGGCGCTCGATGACGCGCGACTCCGACGCCTACTCCGCGCACCGCGCTTACTTCGCCCGCGTCGCTGCCGCCGCGCCCCTAAATCGTCTGCTCTATGTCGATCTGAAAACGTTCCTGCCGTGCCTGAATCTCATGACCACGGACAAAACGTCGATGGCCGCTAACCTCGAAGTCCGCGTGCCGTTCCTGAATCGCGAGATGATCGAGATGGCCGCGCGCATGCCGCCGCGGCTGAAACTCCGCGGACTCAAACGCAAGTACATCCTCAAGCGCGCGCTCGAAGGCGTTCTGCCCAACGACGTCATCTGGAGGCGAAAAGCCGGGTTCGGGGCGCCGATCCGCTCGTGGCTGCGCGGGCCGCTGAAACCCCTCATCGACGACCTGCTTTCGGAAGATGCGGTGAAACGCCGCGGTCTGTTCCGGCCGAAAGAAGTCAAACGGGTCGTTGACGCTAACTTTTCGGGCCGAGAAGACTATAACCTCCAGGTTTTCCAGCTTTTAGGCCTGGAATTGTGGCACCGCACTTTCATCGATCATTGAACACATAGAGCACATAAGGCACACAAGGCACAGAAACATTTGGCAGGGAGATCGACCCTTTCAGCCTTTTGTGGTTAAACATTGACAATCACGCGGGCGGCGGTCTAATCTGCTTTTGGCGAGGCCGACCGCGAGCTTGTCTCATTGCCTCGTCCGACCTTCAGAGCCCTCACGGCCTCGAAAGTCTCGGCTAACGCAGCCATGATCACACACGAAAAAGCGGCAACTGCCAGAGGCGAAGTACTGCACCCGACGAAAACGCCGGGGCGCGCTCGCTGTGTGCTGCTGGCTGAAGACGACGCCGCACTGCGACGCTACATCGAGGTGTTGCTTGAACGGGCAGGGTTTGAGGTTGTGCCGGCCGCGGACGGACTCGAGGCGATGAAGGCGCTAATGACGACGACTGTTGACGTGGTGATTACGGATGCGGTGATGCCGAATGTGAGCGGGTATGAGTTATGTCGATTTGTGAGGAGCAGCCGGCATCTCAGTCATTTGCCGATAATTCTGTTGAGTGGGCTCGATCCGAAGAATGCTGAGACGGAGCAGGTGAATGCGTTTCTCGCCAAGCCGATCACGCCTGAAAGCCTGCTGGACTGCATTCGCAAGGTCTGCGTTTAAAACGATTTCTTTTAAAACTGGCCTCACGCAAGCGGGAAACACGTTTCAAAAGATCTGAAACGCTAACGGACGTTCGCACACTAACGTGCGTTCGCAAGATTTGAGGTTTCGATCAGGTTGTCGAGCGGCGTGTACTTGATTCCCTGCGCCGCCGCTACCGCCTCGTACGTGCACTCACCCGCGTAAGTATTCACGCCTTCCTTCAAATGCGGATCGCTCGCGATGGCGTTCAGGAAACCCTTGTTCGCCAGTTTCAAAGCATACGGCAGCGTGGCGTTGGTCAACGCGAACGTCGACGTTCGGGGCACGGCGCCCGGCATGTTCGCGACGCAGTAGTGCAACACTCCTTCGACGTAGTACGTCGGGTTCGAGTGCGTCGTCGGATGCGTAGTCTCGATACATCCACCTTGATCCACAGCAACGTCGACGATCACAGCGCCATTCGGAACTTCCTTCAGCATGTTCTTCGTGATCAGCTTCGGCGCGGCCGCGCCTTTCACCAACACGGCGCCGACGATCAAGTCAGCCTGCGAGATCGCGTCCTGGATCATGTATGCGCTCGAAGCGAGCGTCGAAATCTTCGACAGGAAAATGTCGTCGAGCTCGCGCAACCGATCGAGATTGTTGTCGATGATCGTGACATGCGCGCCCATGCCGACCGCGATTTTCGCGGCATTCGTTCCCACCACACCGCCGCCGATGATCACGACGCGCGCCGCGGGCACACCGGGAACGCCACCCAACAGAATCCCCCGTCCGCCACTCATCTTCTCGAGATAATGTGCGCCAACCTGGATCGCCATGCGCCCCGCGACTTCCGACATCGGCGTCAACAACGGTAACTGCCCGTGTCGATCGGTGATCGTCTCGTAAGCGATGCCCGTAACTTTGCGATCGAGTAACTGCTTCGTCAGCTCGTTGTCGGGCGCGAGGTGAAGGTAGGTGAACAACAACTGACCTTCGCGCATGCGCGGGTACTCCGGCGCGATCGGCTCTTTCACTTTCACGATCATCTCGGCCCTGGCCCAAACTTCGTCAGCCGAATCGATAATGCTGGCGCCGGCACGTTCGTAAAGTGCGTTTTCGAAGCCTGAGCCGCCGCCGGCATCGCGTTCGACGATGACCTGATGTCCCGCGTCTTTGAGCGCGCGCACGCCGGCGGGAGTTAATCCGACTCTATATTCGTTGTCTTTGATTTCTTTGGGCAGACCGACGATCAATGTTTATTCTCCAGTCACCTTTGTGTTTGAACTGTCGTGATTTGTACTTAGTGCTTTGTCCTTTGTTCTTTGTTCGGTAGTTTGCCGTTGAGGTTATCACCAGAGCTGGGCTAGCGAACAAAGTACAAAGAACAAAGCACTAAGCTCCATTTTCTATTGAGGCGATTCGACGTCGATCTGCGCGCGTTGCAGCTTGCCGCTGAAATCAACGTAGATGGACTTCCATTCCGAGAAAATGTCGAGCACCTGCGTGCCTGCTTCACGATGTCCATTGCCGGTCGCTTTCGTGCCGCCGAACGGGAGATGAACTTCGGCGCCGATCGTCGAAGCGTTCACGTAAAAGATGCCGGTATACATTTCGTTCATCGCTTTGAAAGCGCGATTCACGTTTTGCGTGTAGATCGCAGCGGAGAGTCCGTAGCGGACGCCGTTCGCGATCTGGATCGCGTCTTCGAGCGAGTTTGCCGGAATGACGGTCGTTACCGGACCGAAGATCTCTTCCTGCGAGATACGCATGTCGGGCGTAGCGTCAGTGAAGACGGTTGGCTCGATGAAATAACCGTTTGCGTAGTCGCCGCGCGTCAGACGTTTGCCGCCAAACGCAAGCTTTGCGCCGTCGTCGTTGCGTCCGATGCGGATATAGTTCATCACTTTTTCGACGGCGTCGTTATTGATTACTGGTCCAACATCCGTCTTCGGATCCGCGCCGTTGCCAACGCGCAGTCCGCGCGCCTCCTCGACGAGCTTGCTGACGAACTGTTTGTAAACTTTCTTGTGCACAACGAGGCGCGACGAAGCCGTGCAACGTTGCCCTGACGTACCAAAGGCGCCCCAAATGGCGCCTTCAACTGCGAGATCGATATCAGCATCGTCCATGACGATGATGGCGTTCTTGCCGCCCATCTCGAGCGAACAGATCGCGTTTCGTTCGGCACAGGCCGAGGCAACGATGCGGCCCGTTTCAGTCGAACCCGTGAACGAGATCAAACGCAGCGCAGGATGGTTCGTCATGGCGGCGCCGACACTTTCACCGTAGCCGGTGACGAGATTCACAACACCCGGCGGAATGCCTGCTTCTTCGCACGCTTTCACGAGATTGTAAGTGGACAGCGGCGTGTCTTCGGCGGGTTTGATGACGACGGTGTTGCCGCAGATCAGCGCGGGGATCAGTTTCCACGACGGGATCGCCATCGGGAAGTTCCACGGCGTGATCAGCCCGCAAAGACCGACTGGCTGACGAATGCACATCGCAAACTTGTTGCGCATCTCGGCCGGAGTCGTGAAGCCGTGCAGGCGACGGCCTTCGCCGGCCGTGTAGTACGTGCAATCGATCGCTTCCTGCACGTCGCCGCCCGCCTCTTTCAAGACCTTGCCCATTTCGCGCGTCATGTCCGCGGTGAACTGTTCCTTGTCGCGGATCAGAATCTCGCCGAGGCGAAACAGGACTTCAGCGCGTTTCGGCGCGGGTGTGTTGCGCCAGCGATCGAATGCGTTTTGGGCGGCGTTGACGGCCGCGTTAACGTCGTCGCTGGTCGACAGCGGAAAGCGCCCGACGATGTCGCGCGTGTCGGCCGGGTTGATGTTTTCAAACATCTCGCCCGACTGACTCGCGACCCACTCGCCGTCGATGTAGTTTTGATAGGTTTTGACTGCGGCGCGTGCCGCGTTGCGTGCGGACAGCTTCCCGCTTGTCTTGGAGATTGCCTTCTTTGCCTGAGCCATAGAATTGCCGGTTTCCAATTGCCAATTGCCGATTTCTGAACCAACCGCGAGAACCAACTGCAAATTGGCAATTGGCAATCGACAATTGGAAATACGTTATTGATAGGTGAACTGGACGATCAATGGCACCAACCGATCACCCTTCCCGTTTGGTTGCAGCCTCGTGATGTTCAGCACGATTGGATCGCCGACCTTGAGCGTGTTCAGCACGCGTTGGAAGTCCGCCAGCGAAGTTACTTGCACTCGATTGATGCGATTGATTGTGTCGCCTTCGACGAGTGCCGGCAGGTTTGCGGGCGGTATCCTGATTTCCGCGATCAGTCCGTTTGGATCCACGTCTTTCACGTAGATGCCCTGCGTACCGGCGACTTGCCGATCGGCAATAACTTGCGGCGTGATCTCGGCGAGCGTCACGCCCAGTCGCAGCGTATTGCCTTTCGGACCATTGCTCTTCGGACTGTTCTTCGGCGCTTCCACGACGTCTCGTGACGGCGGACGTTCGCCTAACGTGACGGCTACGTTCTTCCGTTCGAGTTTGCCGTTGACGTCGCGCAGGAAACCAATTTTCACTTGCTGGCCCACCGGTGTGCTTGCGACGCGTTGAATCAGGTCCTGCGCGTTGAGCACTGGCTGACCTTCAAATTCGACGATTATGTCGTTTGCCTGGATTCCGGCCGTCGCCGCCGGAGTCGACTGCCCGGCTTCACTGTCGGCCACGAAAGTCACGATCGCGCCCTTTGCTTCGGGCAGACCATAAACTTTCGCAAACTCGTCGTGCACGGATTCGAGCGTGATGCCGAGATAGCCGCGCTTCACCTTGCCTTGCGCAATGATCTGTTTGTAGACGAAGTTGGTTTCATTTGCCGGAAGGGCGAAGCCGATGCCGTTGTAATCACCCGTCGAAGTCGCAATCTGCGAATTCATGCCGATCACTTCGCCGCGCATGTTGACGAGTGGTCCACCGCTGTTGCCGCGATTGATCGCAGCGTCAGTTTGCAGGAAACGCTGAAAGACGTTGAAGAACGGGCTCTCGCGTTCTTTCTTGGAAATGATTCCGGCGGTGACTGTTTGATCCAGACCGAATGGCGAACCCATCGCGAGCACCCAGTCGCCGACTTGCGCGGCGTTCGAGTCGCCGAGCGTGACGGTCGGCAAATCCTTTCCAGCGTCGATCTTGATCACGGCGACGTCGGTCTCAGTGTCGATGCCGACAACCTCCGCCGGGAACGTTTCACCCGACTGCAAACCGACTCTGATCCGCGATGCGTCCTGAATGACGTGATGGTTCGTCAGGATGAAGCCCTTCGTGCTGACGATGAAGCCGCTGCCGACGCCTCGTGGCGCGCGGCGTGGTTGCCGGCGAAACATGTCGAGCAAAGGATTGGATTCGTCTTCCTTGTCGTCGTCTTTTTCGCTGATTTCGAGTTGCGCCTGGGTGGTTTCGATGTTGACGACGGCTGGTTCAACCCGGCGGGCGATTTCGGCGAACGAAGCGGAAAGCGCCTCCGGCGCGTGCGCGATTTGAATGTCGCTCTGCGCGGTCGTCGGCCGTCCGGAAAGCATCGCGCCAATGCCGATGCCGCCAATCAGGCACGCGACGGCAAGCGCTGCGATCCAGACTCGCAGTTTGCGCAGAATTGCTCGCTCTTGTTCTGTCGTGTGGTTGCCAGACGGGTCAAACATGTTCCACCACCTTTCGATAAAGGGGTAGAGTATAGCTAAACGGTAGGTCTGCGAGCAATTTATCCGGGAATCCGTGTTTGACGCGGATTAAGGCCGCAATAAGACCTTCAAAACGCCCTTTGTGCGGGCGCGTTTCATCGCGTGGACGCCTTTGGAGAGCGGGTATTCTTCGCTGATGAGGCTGTCGACGTCGATCGCGTTGCGTTTCAGCAGATCGAGCGCGGGAGCGAAGCGTCCGCAACGAGATCCGACGATTGAAATCTCGTCGACAACGACACGTGCAGCATTGATCTCGGTGGTGCCGTGAAATGTCGACTTCAAAACTAACCTGCCTTTGGGACGAAGCAGGTCGAGCGCGAGGTTGAACCCGCTCGCCGCTCCAGACGCTTCGACCACCACATCAAACTCGCGCGTGCGTTTAGCGGCGTCCTTCGGCGTGGACGTTTCGATACCGCGCCGGGCGGCGATCCGGAGTTTCTCGTCGTGTTTGCCGATCAGAAGCGTTAGTGCGCCGGTGAGTGCGACGACTTGCGCGCACAGCAGACCGAGTTTGCCGTCGCCAATCACCGCAACGCGATCGTCGCGCGTCACGGGCACGCGTTCGAGAATGCCGCAAGCGGCGGCGAGCGGTTCGGTAAACGCCGCGTGCTCGTCGGGAATGTTGTCAGGGACGGCGATCAGATTCACGGCGGGAAGCTGAAGAAACTCGGCATGTGCACCGTCTCTGCCGTGGATCCCCAGCACCGTTCGGTTCGCACAATGCCGCGGATCGCCCTCGCTACACAGTTCGCACTTTCCGCAGCCGGCGTTTATCTCACCAACAACACGACGCCCCGTCGCTTCATCGATGCCGACAAACTCATGTCCGATTGTCCCGTTGAACCCGGCGTATCCCCGCGCGATTTCGAGATCCGTGTTGCAGATGCCTGACAAAAGAACGCGCACCAACACTTCATCAGCGTTGTCGGGTTTAGCAATGTCGCGGATGGAAAGATGTTTCTTGTTTACGCGGAGGGCGAGCATGTAACCACAAAAGGCACAAACAGAGCCACAAAAGGCACAAAAAGTCAGAAGGATCTACTGCGCGTGTACGCGTTCTGCGTATTGAGTTCGATGATCTGCTTCGTTCCCGCAACCTTGACCGGCAACCGCCACTCGATCTGTTCGTCACCCGGCAGGGTCACGTGCAGCAACCAACTACCGGGAGTCAACGCAACACTTCCCTGTCCCTGTTTGTCCAGTCGGGCACTGACTGGCGGACGGCCTTTGATGCGGTCGCGGAGAAAGTCTTCAAACCGCTTCCCCGCGCGCGGTTCGGTGAAAAACTCGTGTCGCACGGCGACGATATCAACCTGGTAAAAGTTGACCGCGACGTCGAGCCCGTTAACGTAGCTGTCGGGCGGTTGTCGCAAGACGATCTGCAAAGTCGTCAGGTTGCGATCGTAACGGTCGGCAGCGCTCGTCGGCAGTTGGCGGTGAATCATCCATCCGGCGCCGGCGAGCGCGAGGATCAACGCCGCCTGCAAAGCTGCGATAACCGCTCCACGCGCTGTGAAAGGAAGCCTCAAACGTTACCCTTTAAACTTGCGTACTAAGCTGACCAGCGAATCCACGTCCTTCTCGTTCAGCTTGTCACTGAATGCCGGCATGTTGCCGCGTACGTTTCGCCCGTTCATGATCGAATTGAAGATGCGTTCGTCCGTGACGTCGTCGTGCCAGTTGGCGTCGGTCAGATCGCGCGCGTGACTAAACTTACCTTTCGAGGTCTTGGCGCGTCCGTCCGTTCCGTGACACGACGCGCAGTGACGCGCAAACAACTCGGGAGCGGTGCGCGGTTTTTTATTGCGCTGGCTCGCCGAACCTTCATGGTTCGCAAACACTACCAGGCAGGTCACCAAAATCAGTGTAACTAAAAACGCCAAAGAGCAACTTCGCATCATACGATTCGGCATCGGTCGCTAGTTTTGTGTATAGTGACAAAAATTTCAACCACAAACCGTAGCGCAGGACAACTTAGGACAACTCAATTGACGGAAATCGAGATCAGCAAGCTGCGAGAAGAGTGTGGCGTCTTTGGGATTTACGGTCACTCCGAGGCCGCGCGCCTGACTTACCTGGGTTTGTATGCGTTGCAACACCGCGGGCAGGAGTCGTGCGGCATCGTCGCGTCTGACGGCGCCGAACTCCGGCAGGAACGCAAGATGGGACACGTCTCGGACGCGTTCGATCAAGAGCACCTCGATCGCCTGCGTGGCGCGAGTGCGATTGGTCACGTCCGCTATTCGACGGCGGGCGAGGTGTCGATTCACGAGGCGCAGCCCTTTCTCGCGAACACGCACCACGGACAAATCGCCATCTGTCATAACGGAAATCTCCCGTTCGCGCACGACGAGCGACAGCGGCTCGAACTCGAGGGTGCGATATTTTCGTCAACGTCCGACACTGAAGTCGTGCTGCATGGCGTCGCGCGTTCGCGTTTACCATTGCGCGAGGCGATACCGGAGGTTTTGAGTGAAAACGAAGGCGCCTTTTCGATGTTGTTCCTGACGCCTTCGGAGCTGATCGCCGTTCGCGACAGCCGCGGGTTTCGACCGCTGGCACTCGGCCGGTTGGGTGATGCGTGGGTCATCGCCTCGGAAACGTGTGCGTTCGATCTGATCGACGCGCAGTACGTCCGCGACGTCGAACCGGGCGAGATGATCGTGGTCGATCAGGACGGACTGCGATCGACGCGGGCGTTGCCGGAGAAGAAACATTCGATGTGTCTTTTCGAGCACGTCTATTTCGCTCGCCCTGATTCATTAATTTACGGACGATCGATCAATGAATCGCGTCACAAGATGGGTCGCCGGCTGGCAGTCGAACAACCGGCGGATGCGGATCTCGTCGTTCCGGTGCCTGATTCAGGCGTGGCGGCGGCGATTGGTTACGCAGCCGAAAGCGGTTTGAGTTTTCGTTTTGGGCTGGTGCGAAATCACTATGTCGGACGCACCTTCATCGAGCCGCAACAATCGATTCGTTCGTTTGGCGTTCGCATCAAGTTGAACCCGGTGCGCGATCTCATCAACGGCAAGCGCGTGGTGCTGATTGACGATTCGATCGTGCGCGGTACGACGTCGAAAAAGATCGTGCGGATGGTTCGTGAAGCAGGCGCGCGTGAAGTGCACGTGCGGATCAGTTGTCCGCCGACAATCAGTCCGTGTTACTACGGCGTCGACACGCCAAATAAGTCGGAGCTGATCGCGGCGAACATGACGGTGCCGGAGATCTGCGAGTTTATCGAGGCCGATTCGCTTGGTTACCTGTCGCTCGAAGGAATGATTGCGGCGACGGGTCTGAGTCCTGATTCGTCGTGCGTTGCGTGTTGGAACGGGCAGTATCCGACGCGAATCACGCGAGAGGCCGAGACGATGTGGGAACGCGATCGAGAATCTGTGGCCGCGGAGAATTAACCCCGGATGGGAAGAGTCAGGCGAGGCTGTGGTTGTGCAGTTGCAGTGCTGTTAGCCGTCGTCGCCGGTGCTGGGTTTGCGTATTGGAAGTGGGTTCGTCCGTGGTTGGCAAAACAACCGCCGCCGCCGTCGGGAGCGGAACTCACGATACGCATTTTGGATGTTGGACCAGTCAACGGCGATTCAATCCTGATTTCGTCACCAGCCGGAAAGACAGTATTGATTGACGCGGGCGATACCACGAAAGGCAAAGCTGTTGTCGAAGCGTTGAAGCGCAATAACGTGCAGCAGATCGACTACTTCATCGCCACTCATCCACATCCGGATCACATCGGCGGCGCCGCTGAAGTTTTTAAAGCGTTCAAGGTATTGAACGTGATCGACAACGGGCAAGAGCCGAGCATTCCGCCGGAGCTCTTGCCAAAGCCACCCGCTCCGGCAAAGAAGCCCGCCCCAGTTGCAGCCAAACCGAAGGCCACGAAGCAGGCTGCATCGATCACGAAGTTTTACGACGACTACAAAGCGGGGTTGAGCGCAAGTGGCGCGACGTACGCCAAAGCCCAGCCCGGGACTAAGTACGATCTCGGCGGCGGCGCCCTGCTGACGATCCTCGCGCCGTCAGAACCATTCTTTACGAAAGAGCAGATGAAGAGTGGCGGTAACGAACCGAACGCGAATTCGATCGTTGCGCGTTTGGATTACGGATCGTTCTCGATGCTCTTAGCCGGGGACGCAGAAGATCAAACTGAACACCGTCTGCTGACTAAAGATCTGAATCTCGAAGCGCCTGTTTTGAAAATGTCGCATCACGGTTCGAAATACGCCTCGACAGCGGATTTCCTGAAGCGAGTCAAACCCGAGATCGCGATCATCTCGTGCGGCGCGTGGAACCGTTACGGTCATCCCGCGCAGTCCGTGTTGGACCGCTTGCGCGCGGCGAACCCGGCCTTAAAACTTTATCGCACCGACTTGCACGGCGAGATAACGCTGACGACGCGCGGGAAGCAGGGTGACGTCGCAGTGAAGACGGCGAAAGAAGCGGCCGAGGATCTGTGGGTGGGCCGCACGGCGCAGAAGGACGATTCATCGCGCTCCGGTTTCATCGCCTATGGCGACTTCGGTCCACCACCAAAGCCGCGCAAGACGCCCAACCAACAACAAAGCGAACAGAAGTGACCAAACCAATTTCATACGCGGATTCAGGTGTTGACATCGACGCTGCAACGCGCGCGACTGACCGAATCAAAGAGCTTGCGCGCACGACGTTCAACCAGCGAACGCTTTCCGAAATCGGCAGCTTCGGCGGGATGTTTGACGGGGCGTTTCCGAATATGTCGCAGCCGGTGCTGGTCGCGTCGGCGGATGGGGTCGGGACGAAACTCAAGATCGCGTTCGTCAGCGGCGTGCACAACACCGTCGGACGCGATCTCGTGAATCACTGCGTGAACGACATACTGGTCCAGGGCGCGCGGCCGCTGTTCTTCCTGGACTACATTGCCACCGGAAAGCTGTCGCCGGACGTCGTCGCGAGCATCGTCGAAGGTGTGACCACGGGTTGCCGCGAGAATGGCTGTGTGCTGCTGGGCGGGGAGACCGCCGAGATGCCGGGTTTCTATCAGGAAGGCGAATACGACATTGCGGGATTTATTGTCGGCGTCGTCGATCGCGCGCGCGTGATCGACGGAAAGACGATCGCGGCAGGCGACGTGCTGCTCGCGCTGCCGTCTGCCGGTCTGCACACGAATGGTTACTCGCTTGCACGGAAACTATTCTTCGACGTCGCAGGTTATCAACCAGACACGCGTCTCGCTGGTTTGGAACTGACGGCAGCTGAAGCGCTGCTGTTGCCGCACCTCAGTTATCTCAAACCCCTCGACGGCCTGCTCGACGCGGGTGCGATCAAAGGCTTGGCCCATATCACCGGCGGTGGTCTAACCGACAACATTCCGCGCATTCTTCCGGAGGGTACGGCGGTGAAGATCAAAAAAGGCTCGTGGCCCGTGCTGCCGTTGTTCGATCTGCTGCGCGAGTTGGGAAACGTTTCTGACAGCGAGATGTATCGCACGTTCAACATGGGCGTGGGCATGGTGATTGTTGCCGCACGCGAGAATCTTGCCGCGATCACCAATCACCTCGACGATCTTAAAAATCCGTGGTTCGAGATCGGCGAGGTCGTCGCGGGCGATCGCACCGTTTCGATCGAGTAATGACTACACGGATCGCGATACTAATCTCGGGCCGCGGGTCGAACATGGTAGCGCTCGCCGATGCGATTCAAAACGGCGCCATCCCAAACGCCGAGATTGCGCTCGTGCTCAGCGATCAACTCACTGCGAAGGGCATCGAAACCGCACAAAAACGCGGACTTAAAACGTACGTCAGCTTACGCGGCGGCCGGAAACGTGAAGAGCACGAACGCGAGATCGTTTCAGTCTTGCGTGACGAGCGCGTCGATCTGATCTGTCTCGCCGGTTACATGCGCGTCCTGTCCCCTTTCTTCGTCGACGCGTTCCGGAACCGCATCCTCAACATCCATCCGAGCCTGCTGCCTTCGTTTCCCGGTCTGGACGCGCAGCGACAAGCGCTCGAACACGACGCGACAGTCAGCGGCTGCACCGTGCACTTCGTCGACAACACGCTTGACGGCGGACCGATCATCGCGCAGCGCACCGTGCCGGTCATGCCCGACGACACAGTCGAATCACTTTCTGCTCGAATTCTGGAGCAAGAACACATACTCTATCCCGAGGCAGTGACCTTAGTGATCAAAGACCGATTTGACGGATGAACACAGACGAACAGCTTGCATACCTCGCCAAAGGCACCACGGAGATCATTCGTGAGGCGGAACTGCGCGCGAAACTCGAGCGGTCCGCCGCCACCGGCAAACCGCTGCGGGTGAAACTCGGTGCAGACCCGACCGCGCCGGATATCCATCTCGGTCATACCGTCGTGATCCGCAAGCTCCGCGCGTTTCAGGAGCTCGGCCACACCGCGATCTTTTTGATCGGCGATTTCACGGGAATGATTGGCGATCCTTCGGGCAAGAACACTACGCGACCGCAACTGACGCGCGAAGAGATCAACGCCAACGCTGAAACGTACAAGCAGCAGATCTTCAAACTGCTCGATCCGGAAAAGACCGTCATCGATTTCAACTCGCGCTGGATGGACACGCTTGGTTCGGCGGGATTCCTGCGTCTTTCATCGCACGTCACTGTGCGTCAGATTCTCGAACGCGACGACTTTCAACAACGACTCGCAGCGAATCGTCCGCTCGCGTTGCATGAGGTGATGTATCCGCTCGTCATGGCTTACGACTCGGTCGCGTTGGAAGCAGACGTCGAGCTTGGCGGAACGGACCAGAAGTTCAACCTGCTAATGGGCCGCAACCTGCAACGCGAGTACAACCAGGAGTCGCAGGTCGCAGTGATCATGCCGTTGCTGGAAGGGACTGACGGCGTGCAGAAGATGTCGAAGAGTCTCGGCAACTACATCGGCATCAACGAACCGCCGCAGGAGATCTTCGGCAAGGTGATGTCAATCTCTGACGAGTTGATGTGGCGTTACTACGAGCTCTGCACCGACTTGTCGCCGGCGGAAATCGCGTCCTTACGCGCGAGCGATCGCAATCCGCGCGACATCAAAGTCGATCTCGCTAAGAAACTCGTCGCAGACTTTTATTCAAGAGCTGATGCTGATGCTGCTGAAGAAGAATTTATCAGGCGCTTCCGCAACAAGGAAACACCTGCTGAAATAGAGATACGAACACTTCCTGCGAATTATCCGAAGGGTTGGGATCTGTCCCAGTTATTGTTCACCGCGGGTTTAGCAGAATCGAAAGGTGAGGCGCGTAGATTGATCCAACAAGGAGGCGTCTACGTAGATGGCGAACGGCAAGTTATCGTGAATTCAGTGCAGACGCCAAAACCAGGCATGTCGATGACGCTACAAGTCGGTAAGCGCAAGTTCGTGCGAGTTCAGTTTGAATAACACGGATAACACGGATGTCGGCCACCGTCACAAGCGAAGACACTCTCATCATCGAAACGCCGGAACGCGTCCCATTGCACTTCGCGCTGGCGTCGATCGGAAACCGCTTTCTGGCGTGCGCCGTGGACCACGCGATTCAAGCCTGTGTGATCGCCATCATCGCGCTGGCCGCACTGCTCGCTTCTAACGTCACTGCGATCTGGCTCTATTTTTCTTCGGCGCCGAAGTGGATCTACGCGGTGATGATCATCCTGCTCTTCCTGACGCTCTCCGGGTATTTCGCGTTCTTCGAATGGATTTGGAGCGGACAAACTCCGGGCAAGCGCTGGCTCAAGTTGCGCGTCCTGCGTGAAGACGGACGACCGATAACATTTTGGGAAGCGTCGGTCAGAAATTTGCTGCGCAGCATGGACATGATGCCCGCGCCGTTTTATTCGATTGGTCTGATCTCGGTGTTCGTAAACGCGCGCGATCAGCGTGTCGGCGACATGGTTGCGGGTACGGTCGTGGTGCGTGAAAGAGAAGCTGAGGCGCCGGAGTTTGCACAAGTGTTTGCCTCGCCGGTGAGCGATCCCGCGCTGCGGCGATCGTTCAAGCCGGTAGACTTCACGGCGAGTTTGAACAGCTTAACGGAATCGGAGATCCAGGTCGTGGAAACGTTCTTGCGCCGGCGTTGGGACCTCGGCGACGTGCCGCGCCAATGGATGGCCTGGCGAGTCTCGCTGCCAATCCTTTACAAGCTTCGTCCGGTCTACGACGTCGAGAAGTTCACCTACGAAGGTTTTCTCGAAGAGCTGCTGCACCGCTACCTGCAACAACACCGCTTCAGCGCCTGACTATTTTTTACACGGATTTTCCGAAACTAGTTGCGCGTCTCCGGTCGTTCGATCGGAAACAGCTTGCCTGCCTCAACCGGAGCGTGACACCAAATAACGACGCCGCATACGACAGCACGGTATCGCGACCCGCCGCGAGATCTTGAGCGGACGGCAAGCGAACGTCGTCGGGCGTCACGCCGAGATGTTCCATACTCTGCCCATCCGTCATGATCAAGTCGGAAACCGTGATACTCGCACCGTAAAAAACGACCACGTCGAGTCCGACTTCATCTGAAAACCTCCGCGACTCCATCACCGCTCCGGCCGACCTATCGCCAATCACAGTGCCTCGCTTTTCGAGCTGAATCGTTCGCGCCAGCACCTCCGACGCAGACGCGGAACGACTATCGACCAGAATCACCAGCTTGCCCTTGTACGCCTTCTCGCCGCGCGTCTTCGCGAGTAGCGGTTTTGTTTCCTTGCGCGAAACGCTGTCGCCGATCTTTACGTCGTGATCGACCAGGTTCGCCAGCAACCGCTGAATCGTCGTGACCCATCCGCCGCCGTTCCCGCGTAGATCGAGGATCAGTGCCTGGTGCTTGCGGACGCGGTCCAGCGCATCGTCAACTTGAGAATCCGTCAAATCGAATTCATTCATCTTCCAGATCAACAGTTGATCGCCAAATGACTTGTAACGATCTCGACCGATGTCGTCTTCTCGCTGCGACTTTCTGACGAGGTCCATGTACTCGTTATAGTTCGTCAGATCCGTGATTCTCTTGCCGTCCCTCCGTTTTGCGAGCAGATCCAGTTCGCGAATTTCTCCGCTGGGACTGCGCAGCGTCGCGCGGATGTGCGGCTGCGGACGCAGCGCGGTGTAAAGGTACTGAAACTTCCACAGATTGGTCCGATCGATTTTATAGCCGCCCGCTTCGACGACTTCGTCACCCGGCTTTACTCCTCGGGCTTCGGCATCGCTACCTTTGTCGACCGTAGAAACAAAACAACGATCGCCGATGATCTGCATGGTCCAGCCGTAGTCTGTCGTGTACGCGCGTGAGGGTGGCAGGAAGAAAGTGTGCGAGTCTTCCAACTCGATCAGCACCTGCGCGATCGTGCCGAAGATCTGTCCGACCGACGTGTCGGTCTTGATTTTGTCTTCCGCGGTTTTGAAACGCGCTTCCAGGTCCATGCCGTGGAACTTTGGATCGTAGTAGTTCTTCTTCAGTTCGTTCTTGATCCGTCGCAGCATACTTAGCGCACGATCGCGATCTTTATCCTGCACTTTGTCCTGCGCGCGTACGAAGGGCTGCGCGGCCAAGAAGGTCGCAACGAGACACACTGTGACCAGAAACTTGGGGAATTGGGGGGTTATTCGGTTAGTCATCGCAATTCTCCGAAGAAAGAGGCTGGGCAAGTCCGTCGCATTCAGCATACCACAGCCCAAATTGACGGCCGATTCATGCGTCTGCTAGCCTTCTAGGTTTTTTAGAACACGGATTACGCAGTAGGGGATGTCAATCATGAGTAAGGAAGTTTTCATACTTGGCGGCAAACGCACGGCGATGGGTGAGTACGTCGGCGTGCTGAAGGACGTTTCGGCAATCGACCTCGGGGCGGTGGCGGCACGTGGCGCGCTCGAAGCGACAGGTGTTAAGCCGGACGAGATCGACCACACCGTAATCGGCAACGCACTGCAAACTTCGGGCGACGCGATCTACGGCGCTCGTCACGTCGCGCTCAAGGCCGGCGTTCCGTTCGACCGACCCGCGTTGACTGTCAACCGGCTCTGCGGCAGCGGTATTCAATCGATCGTCTCGGGCGCGCATATGCTCCAGCTCGGCGAGGCCCGGACGTGTCTGGTCGGCGGCATGGAGTCGATGTCGCAGGCGCCGCACGTCATTCGTGGCGCGCGTTCCGGCTTTGCGCTCGGTCAGGGAAAACTCGAAGACAGTTTGATGGTCGCGTTGCTCGACACGTACTGCAACACGCCGATGGCCGGCACCGCGGAAAATTTGGCGCGCAAGTTTGAAGTCTCGCGCGAGGAACAGGACCAGTACGCGCTGAGTTCGCAACAGGAAGCAAAACGCGCGCTCGACGCTGGTTTCTTCGCGGACGAGATCGTTCCCGTTGAAGTGAAAACACGCAAAGGAACCGTGCAAGTCGATCACGACGATCATCCGCGACCGGAAACGACGCTTGAAGGTCTCGCGAAGTTGAAACCCGCGTTTGCCAAAGACGGATTTGTCACGGCGGGTAATGCGTCGGGAATCGTCGACGGCGCAGCCGCTCTCGTGATCGCAGGCGAGGAGTTTGTGAAGCAGCGCGATCTGAAACCGATGGGCCGGATCGTGAGTTGGGCTTATGCCGGCGTCGAACCGGAGCTCATGGGCATCGGTCCGGTGCCCGCGACTCGCGCCGCGTTGCAGAGAGCAGGACTGACGCTCAACGACATGGACCTCGTCGAAGTGAACGAGGCTTTTGCAGCGCAGTACCTGGCTGTGGAAAAAGAGCTCGGATTGGACCGGAACCGCACGAACGTCAACGGCGGCGCGATCGCGTTGGGTCATCCACTGGGAGCAACCGGCACACGTCTCGTGTTGACGTTGTTGCACGAGCTTCACCGTCGCGGCGGACGCTACGGACTCGCGACCGCGTGCATCGGCGGCGGGCAGGGTATCGCGATGATCGTAGAGCGCGTTTGAGAAGTTAAAGTTCCTGCAAAAAACGCGTCCTGATTTTCGGATGAAATACAAAATCTTGGCTTAGGGTTGGTGTGCTGTAAATGCCGCAGCTAAAGGTAAGTACTGGCATAGCACCGCTTTGTCCGAAGGGCCGTCGAAAAGTTCGATCCGGCACAGGTATTGCGAATTTGAAATGGTCTTAACACGGCCCCGACCTCGCTTTCGTTCGGCACAAAATGAGTCATAAAGATTTAATGGACTCAGCCGATACTAAGACTTGCGAAAAGCGAGTTAAGCGTGATAGAAGTCGCGTCTTAAAAGCAATCGCCTTCGCTTCCTCTTGAATTTGATTTCAGGTTCGCAAAAGTTTGGCTAGCAGAAACCCGGCGCTGCCCGCAGGGCTGAGGCGCGTTTACGTTAACTCAATGGCTAAGGAGTTCCCCAGTATGTCGAAAATTATCAAGCTTTCTTTACTGTGCTTGTTGCTGCTTGGTCTCAGCTCAATTGCGGCGGCGCAATCAACGACCACCGGCGCAATAGGCGGCGTAGTCAGTAATCCAAACAAAGAGGTCGTTCCCGGCGCGTCAGTCACCGTGAAGAACGTCGGAACGAACAAGGAAGATGCCGCCACCACGGACGACAGCGGACGCTTCAAGGTTGCGAACCTGCAACCAGGCGTCTACCAGGTCAAGGTTACTTCATCCGGCTTCAGCGAAGTGACCCAGGAAAACGTGGTCGTCGAAGTCGGTCGTGAGACCAACCTCGAGGTTGCGTTGTCGGTTGGACCAGTGACGGGAACAGTTGACGTCAGCGCAGAAGCGCCGGTCATCAACACCACCCAGCAGGACTTCTCCAGCAACATCAATCAAACGTCGATCAACGAGCTGCCGATCAACGGCCGTCGCTGGTCCAACTTCGCGCTGCTCACACCGGGCGCGGTTCCCGATGGAACGTTTGGTTTGATCAGCTTCCGCGGCATCTCGGGACTGCTCAACAACAACACGATCGATGGCGGCGACAACAACCAGGCGTTCTTCGCGGAAGAGCGCGGCCGCACCCGCATCAGCTACTCGATCAGCCAGGCCGCGATTCGTGAGTTTCAGGTAAACACCTCGAGCTACTCCGCCGAGTATGGTCGCTCCGCAGGCGGCGTGGTCAACGCCATCACCAAGAGCGGCACGAACGAGTTTCACGGCGGCGCGTTCTACTATCAGCGCAACAACAAGTGGGGCGCTCGTAATCCGCTGGCCGTTCGTCAGGAGCTGATTAACGGCGTCTTCACGCCAGTCGGTTACAAACCCGATGACGTCCGGCACCAGTTTGGCGGCACCATCGGCGGACCGATCGTCCGAGACAAGGCGTTCTTCTTCTTCAGCTACGATCAGCAGAATCGTGACTTCCCGGGCCTGGCAGTGTTTGGCCAGAATGGTTTCCTGAACCTCAGTTCGTCGAACCGCACTGCGCTGATTGCTCGCGGCCTGACCAGCACACAGATCGACAACACACTCAATTTTCTCGCCAGCTTGTCCGGACCAGTTCCGAGGACGGGCGATCAAAAACTTCTCCTGCCGAAGGTTGACTGGAACATCAACGACAAAAACACGTTGACGGTCAGCTACAACCGGCTCCGCTGGGAATCGCCGGCCGGCGTGCAAACGCAGGCGACCAACACCCGCGCGGTTGACAATTTCGGTGACGACTTCGTCAGCATCGATGCCGTCAACGTGAAGTTGGCCTCGACGCTCACGCCAACGCTGCTCAACGAGTTCCGTATGCAGTGGGGACGTGACAAAGAAACTCAGTTTAGCCAACCGCCGATCGCCGGTGAGCCTACTAACGCCGTCGGCGGCCGCTCGCCACAGACGATTCTCGTCGGCAGCACCACGTTCTCGTTCGGCATGCCCGAGTTTCTCGATCGCGCGGCGTTTCCGGATGAGAAGCGGTGGCAGTTTGCCGATACGGTCACCATGACCTCCGGCAACCACACGGTGAAGTTCGGTGGCGACATCAACTTCGTCAAAGACTCCATCAACAACCTGCGTTTCATCGGCGGTGAGTTCAACTACACCGGTGCGACCACTGGTCTCGCGGACTTCATCGTCGACTATGTCAACTTCCAGACCAACGGTTCGATTCGCGCGTTGTCGGCTGCCACGGTTAACACTAACCCGATCGGCCGTTGCGTCAGCGCTATCAACACGAACACACCCGCGACTTTCCGCCGGGCCGGCAAGTGCTACGCCGGTAACTTCAACCAGGGCTTTGGTGTCCTGGGCCTGGAAATGAAGACGCAGGATCTCAACTACTTCATCCAGGACGACTGGCGCGTTAGCCCGAGACTCACTTTGAATCTCGGTCTGCGTTACGAGTACCAGCGGAATCCGGATCCGGTGAATGTGAATTCGCTGCTGCCGCAAACCGCTAATCGCGTCAGCGACAAGAACAACTTCGGTCCACGCGTTGGCTTTGCTTATGACCTGACCGGTGATGGCAAATCGAGCTTGCGCGGCGGCTGGGGCCTCTACTACGGTCGCGTGATTAACTCGACCATCTACAACGCACTGGTAAACACCGGCGTTGGTATCGATCAAGGACAGCGCCAGTTCACCACCAGCGCTAACAACCTGCCCGTTGCTTGTACGGGAGCGTCGCCGGCAGTCGGCGCGGACGATTGCGCATTCCTGCCGATCTATCCGAACCTGCTACCGTCGAGCAATCCGCCAGTCGGCGCGGTTCAGTTCTTTGACGACGACTTCCAACTCCCGCAGATTCATCAGTGGGACTTCATTTACGAGCGCGAGATCTCGAGAAACACCGTAGTCTCCGTGTCCTACATCGGCAGCTTCGGAAACTCGCTTCCGAACTTCGTCGACACCAACCTGCGACCGGCAACGCGAACCGTAGCGCTTAATGTCGTCGGCGGGCCGGCGGCCGGTCAGACTTATCTGACGCCAATCTTTACCGGCACACGTCCTGACACGCGTTTCGCGCAGTTGACCGAAATCCGCAGCGACGTGTCGTCCAAGTATCACGCGTTGGTGCTGCAGGCAAACCGCCGCTTGACGGACGGCTTGCAGTTCCAGACCAACTACACGCTCTCCAGAGCTTCAGACAACGGTCAGAGCTCGGTGACGTTCACTTCGAACAACCTGCCGTTCAACGCGTTCGATCAGTCGGGTGAGGATGCTCTCTCGAACTTCGATCGCAGACAGAAGTTCGTCGCAAGTATCGTTTACAACCCGAATCCGTTCGCCGATGGCCCGGCCAAGGCGATCTTCAACGGTTGGACCATCGCGCCGATTCTGAACGCGTTCTCCGGAGCGCGAGTCACCGGCAACATCAGCGGTAACATCAATCCGACGTCGTTCGGTTTCGCTTCCAGCCAGACGCAGGGTGGCGGCGTGAACGGTTCGGGTGGCGCCAGCCGCTTCGCGCAATTCCCCCGCAACTTCTTCAAGCAACCGAACATTTGGTACGTTGATGCGCGGCTTTCCCGTCGCTTCAGCCTGAGTGAGTCGGTGAAGCTGGAAGTGCTTGCGGAAGGCTTCAACGTGTTCAACCGCACGCAGGTGACTACGGTCAACAGCACGCTGTACAACCTTTCGGGTTCGACGTTGACTTTCAATGGCGCAGGCACCAATCCGTTCTTCAACGTGACGGGTGCTGACAGCACGTTGTTCCGCGAGCGCCAGGTGCAGTTCGCCGCTCGTTTCGAGTTCTAAAACTCCGACCAACGCGGTGCTTTTGTTGGGCGTGCTGTTCAGGCAGCACGCCCAATTTCTATTTGGAAGGCCATTTCCGCTGTTTAGCAGACACGGATTAAGCGTGCTTTTGGTCAGCGGCAGCTGAATGATTATAATGCCCGGTCTTTCAACACTTATCACTCGTCTAGAGGGGATTCCTACAAATTGGCCAATGAACAGTTTGATGTAACGATCATCGGCAGTGGACCAGGCGGTTATGTAGCCGCCATTCGCGCCGGACAGTTGGGTCTGAAAACAGCAATCATCGAAAAAGATACCCGTCTCGGAGGAACGTGCACGCTTCGCGGTTGTATTCCGACGAAGGCGATGCTGATGTCGGCCCACGTCTACGAACAGATGCAGCACGCCGCCGACTTTGGGGTCCAGGCTTCGGGGATTGAGCTCGCTTTCGCCGACGTTCAAAAGAGAAAAGACAAGGTGGTGTTGAAAAACTCGAAGGGCATCGAGTACCTGATGAAAAAGAATAAGGCGACGGTGTTCAAAGGCACGGGCAAGCTGTCGCTGCCCGGAAAAGTTGAAGTGACCGACGCCGAAGGAAAGAAACAGACGATCCAAACGAAGAACATCATCATCGCGACGGGTTCGGTGGTCAGGCCGATTCCCGGTTTTGAAACTGACGGTGAACGGGTCGTCAATAGCGATCACATTCTCGAGTTGAAAGACGTTCCGAAGTCGTTGATCGTGATGGGTTCGGGCGCGGTTGGAGTTGAGTTTGCTTCCGTTTATTCGCGTTTCGGCGCGGAGACGACGATCGTCGAGCTGCTGCCGCGGCTGGTTCCGCTTGAAGACGAAGAAGTTTCGAAAGAACTGGAGCGGAGTTTTCGTAAACGCGGGATCAAGTCGCAGGTCGATACGAAACTGGACAAGATGGAGAGGATCGAAACCGGTGTGCGAGTGAGCGGGAAAACGTCGAAGGGCGAGGCGGTGAGCCTCGAGGCTGAGATGTTGCTCGTCGCCGTCGGCCGCATGCCGTACACGGAAGGACTCGGTCTCGAAGGAACGAAGATCAAAGTCGACAGAGGCTTCATTCAGGTCGACGAGTTTCAGCAGACCGGAGAGAAAGGTGTGTACGCGATTGGCGACGTCGTTCCGACGCCGTTGCTCGCGCACCTCGCGTCGAAGGAAGGGATCGTCGCAGTCGAGCACCTGGCCGGGAAGAAAGACGTGCGACCGATCAATCTGCGGCTCGTGCCGAACTGCACCTACTGCGATCCGGAAATCGGATCAGTTGGTCTGACTGAGGCGAAAGCGAAGGAACAGGGATACGACGTGAAGGTCGGGAAGTTTCCGTTCTCGGCGTCAGGCAAGGCGCGCATCCTCGGCGAAGAAGAGGGTTTCGTGAAGATCGTCAGCGAGAAGAAGTACGACGAGATTCTCGGCGTGCACATCATTGGCCCGCATGCGACGGAATTGATCGCCGAAGCGTGTGTCGCGATGCAACTCGAATCGACGGCCGATGAACTGGGCCGAACCATCCATGCGCACCCGACGGTCTCGGAAGCAGTGATGGAAGCGGCGGAAGGTGTTCACGACCTGACAGTGCATATTTAACATGGACGAAAAGCAGAACACGGATCAGAACAACGGTGCTCGCGACGACAAACGACGTCGCCGTCGCCCCGTGCGCGGACGTTACCAGATGCGGATCAGCACGAAGTACGCACCCAGCAAAGCGACGAATGGGAAGCCGCTGAGCTGCAGCAGGGAAACATCGCTCAAACCCGAGCAGCATCTCGAACTCTATCGCTATCTGAAGCTCACGCGTCTCGTCGAAGAGCGGCTCGTCAATCTCTACCGCCAGACGAAAGTCGTTGGCGGTGTATTTCGTTCCCTGGGCCAGGAAGCGGCCGCCGTCGGCAGCGCGTACGCGTTGCAACCGCAGGATTTCATCACGCCGCTGATCCGCGATCTCGGCGCCGTTCTCGTCAAAGGCATTCGGCCGCGAGACATCTTCGCGCAGTACATGGCGAAAGCCGGTGGTCCATCCGGCGGCAAGGATCTGAACATCCACTTCGGCGACATGGAACGAGGATTCATCGGTCCGATTTCTCATCTCGGCGACATGATCCCCGTGATGACCGGCATCTTGTTGGGCGGGCGAATGAAGAACAAGCAGTTCGTCGGCGTCGCCTACATCGGCGACGGCGGAATGAGCACGGGCGCGTTTCATGAAGGTCTCAACTTCGCGGCGGTCCAACGTCTGCCGCTGATCGTTATCGCCGAATACAACCACTACGCCTATTCGACTCCCACCAGTCTGCAAACCGCCGTCCGCGACCTCGCCGAAAAGGCTGCGGGTTACGGAATTCCGGCGCACATCGTCGACGGCAACGACGTCGTTGCCTGTTATGAAGTGACGAAGCACGCCGCTGATTATGCGCGTCGTGGTGGCGGCGCCGTGCTGATCGAGGCGAAGACGTATCGCCGCAAAGGTCACGCCGAGCATGACGATCAGCGCTACGTCGCCGACGGCGAGATCGAGTGGTGGGAAACGCAGAACGATCCAATCGATCGTTACGAGCGTTATCTCGAGGAGTGCAATTTGGCGACAAAAGAGCAGCTCGAGGAGATCGTTGCGGCCGTTCTCCGCGAGATTGACGAGGACTGCGCCTGGGCCGAGTCTTCACCACTGCCCGAGGGCCAGAATGCGGCATACGGCGTTTTCGATAACGACGTGGTGCCGCCGGCGTTTCGGCCCGGAGTTTTGGAGGCGTAAACAATGACAGTTAAAACCTCTTACCATAAATATAAGCGTACCGAAGGTACCTCACTTACCGGAGGAAGAAAGATGGGATTGGTCTATGCGGAAATTGAACTCGTAAACAACTTCGACCTTGAGCTCAACCGGCGCGGCATGCTGGCCGATACTGAAATACGCAGCACCAGGCACCGGGCGCTCGTAGACAGTGGTGCATTCGACCTGGTCATAAACGAAGACATTCGGCGGCAACTCGATGTGCCTGTTCTCGAGCAGCGGACCATCTGGTTGGCTGATGACACAACTCGCCAAGTCGACATGGTCGGTCCTATCGAGGTACGTTTCGAAAATCGCAGCGCAACTGTAAGGGCCATCGTACTACCGGGCTCTGGCGAGGTCCTGTTAGGCGCGATTCCAATGGAAGTTCTCGACGTATTTATCGATCCCCGGGGAGAGAGACTCATTGTAAATCCGCTTTCAACGGATCAAGGGTCCTCGCGGATCAAACGCGTAGCCTGAGTATCTAACATGTCAACAGCAGTCAAAAAAGAACACAAATCGGCGCGGCCCGAACGCGGAGGTCAGGCCACGCTTGTCGAAGCGATTCGCCAGGGCATCTGGGAAGAGATGGAACGCGACAAAGACGTTTTCGTCATCGGCGAAGACGTGGGCGCGTACGGCGGCGCGTTCAAAGTCACTGACGGTTTGATCGACGAGTTTGGCAAGGAACGCGTGATCGATACCCCGATTTCCGAAGGCGCGATCGTCGGCGCAGCGTGTGGCGCCGCGTTGATGGGCCTGCGGCCGATCGCGGAGTTTCAGTTTATCGATTTCATTTCCGCGGGTTTCGATCTGCTTACGAACTACGCCGCGAAGTGTCGTTATCGCTGGGGCGCAAACCTGCCCGTCGTGTTTCGTGGACCATGCGGCTCGGGAGTTCGTTCTGGTCCGTTCCATTCGCTTAACGCGGAGTCGTTTTTCCTGAACACGGCGGGACTCAAGATCGTCGAACCGGCGACTGCGTACGATGCGAAGGGTTTGATCAAGGCCGCGATTCGCGATCCCGATCCGGTGCTCTTTTTCGAGCACAAGAAACTGTATCGCTTGCCGCGTTTGCGTGAAGCGTTGCCCGCGGACGATTACATCGTCGAGATCGGAAAGTCGCGCGTTGCGCGCGGCGGCAGAGATCTTTCGATCATCACGTTTGGCGCGATGGTGTTGACTGCGCTCGATGCCGCCGAGGAACTTGAAAAAGAAGGGTTGGACGTCGAGGTCATAGACCTGCGCACGCTCGCGCCGCTCGATCGGCCCGGCCTGCTCGCGAGCGTGAAGAAAACGAACAAAGCGATTGTGTTGCACGAGGCTTCGCGAACCGGCGGTATCGGCGGAGAGATCGCCGCGATCCTCGCGGAAGAAGCATTTGAATGGCTGGATGCGCCGGTGGTCCGTGTCGCGTCGATCGATACGCCGGTGCCGTATTCGCCGCCGCTCGAAGATTACTATTTGCCGCAAATCAAAGACGTGGTTGATGCCGCGCGAAAGCTTGCGGCCTACTGAGATCCAAGTAAACAGGCTGGAGAGAAGATGAGTACTGATGTGGTAATGCCGCAAATGGGCGAGTCCATTGCGGAGGGGACGATTACGAAGTGGTTGAAGAAGGTCGGCGAGCATGTCGATCGTGACGAGCCGCTGTTTGAAATCTCGACTGACAAGGTCGACGCGGAGATTCCATCTCCCGCGGCGGGGACACTAACGGAAGTGCGATTCAAGGAAGGCGAAACCGTAGAGGTTAATACGATTGTCGCCGTATTGGACGGCAAT
>DATANW010000512.1:0-15544 GCA_036266055.1 Pyrinomonadaceae bacterium
TGCCGCTGTTGATGCAGTGTGAGGCGTTTTATCGTGAACCGCCGAGCGCGGGTGCGATTCCGCATGTTGTGATGCGCTTTCCGAATGGCGTCGAAGTCGCGAGTGATGAGAGCAACGTCAACGCGCGTTTGTCGGAGTTGCTCGACAGATCGGTCTCGTTGTGGGCGTTGCAACCGGCTGTTGCCCCGCATGTAACACACTTCGACGCCTTTCCCATACATTTGTTGACGACTGCGTCGCTCGCAGCGATGGAGCGATTGAATACGGCGGCGATGTGGGACGTGCGACGCTTTCGGCCTAATTTTTTCATCGAGACTGACGAGGCGATTGCAGGCCTCGTTGAGTTTGACTGGCGCGTGGTGCGGCTTGGCAGTGTGGAGTTGAAGTGCGAAATGCGTACCGAGCGCTGTGCGATGGCGACGAATGCGCAGAAAGGGATACCAAAAGATCCGAGCGTGCTCCGTTCGCTTGTCGAAGTAGCCGATCAGGATTTAGGAATGTATGCGAGCGTCGTGAAGACGGGTGAAGTGCATGTCGGCGATGTTGTGGAAGTAGATTAAACTTCCTCGCGTAGTGGACGGCTCATTAATTCAGCCACCGCGTCACGCACGGATTTTCCGTCATAAAGCACCGCTTTTACTTCGTTGGTGATCGGCATTTCGAGTCCTGCGCGGTCGGCTAGCTGCTTCACGGCAAGTGTCGTCTTGATGCCTTCGGCTACTTCGTTCATATCCGCGGTGATCTGCTCAAGTGAAATCCCCTTTCCGAGTTGCTCGCCGACGTATCGATTCCGCGAAAGACTTCCGGTACACGTCAGGACGAGATCGCCGAGTCCGGCCAGTCCCATCAACGTTTCCGTCTGCGCTCCTTCGCGACGCGCGAGACGCGTGATCTCGGCCAGTCCGCGCGTGATCAGAGCTGCGACACTGTTTGAGCCGAGCCCGAGTCCCGTGGTCATGCCCGCCGCGATCGCCATCACGTTCTTGACCGAGCCACCGAGCTCGGTGCCTACGACGTCGGCGTTTGTGTAGATTCGCAGGTTTTCAAAACTCAGATCCGATTGCACCGTACGCGCCGCCGCCGCGTCTTTGCTCGCGGCGACGATGGCGGTCGGCGTTCCCTCAACGACTTCCTTCGCGAACGATGGACCAGAAAGACAGACGAACTGGTGTGTGCGTCCTACGACTTCTTTGACAATCTCCGAGATCCGCTTTCCCGTCTCGATCTCGATGCCTTTCGACACGCTGACAATTACTGCCGGCTCGTCGATCGACGGCGACATGTGAGTCAGGAGATCTCGTGCCACGTGTGAAGGCGCGGCGAGCAGCACGAGTGAAGCCTTGTCGAGCGCGGTAGCGATCTGGTTCGTCGCCGTCACGCGGTCGGGAATCGAAACTGATGTTAGATATCGCGAGTTGACGCGTTGCTCGTTGATCGACGTGACGACGGCCGGATCACGCGACCAAAGCGTCACTTCATGACCAGCACGGGCGGCGATGATCGCCAATGCGGTCCCCCAACTGCCCGCGCCAATGATCGCGATTCGCTTCGTCATCTGCTCAGGTCAGAAATGCGTGGCTCAGTGGCGCTCCATATTCTCGCGATGTTTTCGCGGTGTGCAAACACGATCAGCGAGGCGCCGGCGACCGCTGCAACCAACAGTGGTGTTGAGTGCGGTGTTAAGTAAACATATGCGGGGATCGTCACTGCTCCTGCGAGCGATCCTAACGAGACGATTTTTCTCCACCAGACAAGAGCAACGAAGACCAAAGCGGCCAACAGAACTGCCATCGGCGAGAGCGCCAGAAAAACACCGGCGCCTGTCGCGACGCCTTTACCACCGCGAAACCGCAACCAGATTGGAAAAATGTGACCAACCATCACGGCAACTGCGGCCGCGGCGATCAGCCAATCGGCGTTCCAAATTGACTTCGCGATGAAGACGGCAAGCACGCCTTTCAGCGCGTCGAGAATCATCGTGATCACGCCCGCCGCTTTGCCTGCTCGTCGCGAGACGTTTGTCGCGCCGGTGCCGCCGGAACCGGTTTCGCGAACGTCGCCTCTGCCTGTTGCACGCACGATCAGGTAGCCAAACGGAATCGACCCGATCAAGTATGCAATAATGACGGCCAGCACCAGTCGCAACTGAGATCGCTCCTAAAGCACGACTTCGAGTTTTGTAAACGGAACCGGCACACTATCACATGCCGCAAACAAGTCCGAATGCGAAAACAATGCTGAATGGCAGGTGGGTCATGCTGCGGCGGCCGCTCAAAAGCGACGGCGCGGAGTTTCTTGCGGTCAATCGTCGCAGTGCGAAGTTCAACCGTGGACGCGCGTCGCCGCCAACGACGGCGAGGCAGTTTGACGCGTACTTGAAGAGAAGCACGCAACCGGATGTTGCGTGTTTTTTGATCTGCCGGGCGGCTGATGACGCGATCATGGGATCGATTGCGTTAAGTCAGATCTTTTATGGTGGGTTTCAAAGCGCTTATCTCGGTTACCAGATCGGCGCGGAATTCGCGGCGCAAGGCTACATGACTGAAGCGATCGAACTCATGCTTCGTCACGCGTTCGTGAATCTGAAGTTGCATCGACTCGAAGCAAACATCCAACCACACAACCTCGCATCGATCGCCTTGGTGAAACGGGCAGGGTTTGTGAAGGAGGGTTACTCGCGACGTTATCTCAAGATCTGCGGCCGCTGGCGCGACCACGAACGCTGGGCCATCCTCGCCGAAGACTGGCGGCGTCAGCAAAGAAAAACACGGATTTCAACTCAATCTGCGTCGTAGCATGTCCAGCGCGGCTTGCGAGGAGCGCCAGCGGATCAGGTGGCGATCGCCGGGGACGTGAAGTTTGCGATGGATGGTTTGGACTTCGTCGGATAACGCGATGAAGACGGTGCCGACCGGCTTCTCCTCAGTTCCTCCACCGGGCCCGGCGATTCCCGTGATCGCCAATCCAAAATCAGTGCCCGCGCGTTTGCGAATGCCTTCAGCCATCGCTTCCGCAACCGGCGCACTGACGGCGCCGTGCTCCATCAACAACATCGGTTCGACACCGAGCGCCCGAGTCTTCGCGTCGTTTGCATAAGTCACAACGCCCTCGATGAAGTACTTCGACGAACCCGGAACCTCCGTCAGCCGCTCTGCGATCAACCCTCCGGTACAACTCTCCGCAACCGACAGCGTGTAACCACCGACCGACAACTTCAACCCGACGACCTCTTCCATCGTCTCACCCGCAAATGAGAAGATGGCATTGCCCAAACGCTCCTCAATTTGCGCCGACAAACGATCGAGCAAATCAGTCGCTTCCTTCTCCGTCCGCCCACGCGCCGTCAGATGAATCTCGATCTCACTCTGATTGAACAGTATCGTCGTCACCGGATTGTCGTACTGCGTGTACACCGGCGCGATCTTCTCATCCACCGCCGACTCACCCATCCCCGCCACGCGCAACAACCGCCGCACGACACACAAACTTCCGGCGCGTCCCGCCAGTTTCTGACTGACGTGGTTCTCAAACATCGGACGCATCTCACGCGGCGGACCGGGCAGCAACACGATCGCCGTCCCTTGATGATCGATGAACATCCCGGGCGCGGTCCCATTCGGATTCGGCAACACTTCCGCGTCTTCGATCACCATCGCCTGTCGCGAATTGCGCTCCGGCATCGGCACGCCAAAACTCTGAAATCGCTGGCGGATCTCCGCGAGCACAACCTCGTCGAGCAACAAACGGCGTCCCAGCGCGCGCGCAGTGATCTTGCGTGTTATGTCGTCTTCAGTCGGGCCAAGCCCCCCGGTCGTAATCACCACTTTCGAACGGCGAACGGCGTCTTTGATCGCTTCTTCGAGGCGCGCGTCGTCGTCGCCGACGATCGTTTTGAGTTTGACTTCGATGCCGAGGCGGTTGAGTTTTTCGGTAAGCCAGAGGCTGTTGGTGTCGGTGCGATCGGGCGCGAGGAGCTCGGACCCGATCGCGATGATTTCAGCTGTCAGTGTTTCAAACAAGCGCGAATGTCAGTTCGTGGCCGACGACGTTTCTTCCGGATAGACGTCGTGCAGCACCTTCGTAATCGGTGGTGGTGGCGAGATCATGCTCAACGGCACCGACGGCGCAAACTTCGTCTCCGCCGACGGCGGTGTCTCCTGAACTTCGGCAGCTTCTATCTTTGTTGCGGAAGCCTGCTTTTCAATTTCGACCAACCCGCGACTCTCCATCAATAGTCTGCCGGCGGTTTTTTGTCGCGCTCGTTCGAGACTTCTGACGGCCGCGAGAGTTTGCGGCGCGGTCGACGGGTGATACTCGATCTGACGCAACATCGAAACGTAGCGACGCAACTGCGATGATGGCATCGTGCGATGTACTTCGTCGTAACGTTCGTCTTCCACCAGCCGCGTCAGATACTCAACCGTCGCTCGATGATTGCCGAGGCGATGATACAGCGCGCCGATCACGAAGTAGTTGAGTGGTGGCGCGTCAGGTATCGTCTCCAACAACCCTTCGCCCTGTTCGATGACTTCGGCGATTTCGAAACCGTACCAGCGTCGTTCCTCTTCGCGCAGGATGGCGTCGGCGGCGACGTAGAAATCGAAGATTCGTTCGACCTCGCGCGTTTGCGTGTGCCGCGCCACGATCCAGATCACCAGGATGACACCAAAAAAGAAGACCATTACGACCGGCGAAAGCCCCACTATACCCAGCATCGCCACTATCACAATCACCGCGATCGCCTTCGTCGTGAGTTTCCCCGCACTCGTCATAACGCCTCCACTTCTATTGCTCCTGGCCGTGAGGACGCCACTGGTTAATGCTTATTGCTTCCCTAATGTTTACTGAGGCGCGAGATAATCGCCGCGCCCGCCTGTTCTGTAGAAAGTTCCCCGCCAAGATCTCGCGTCGTCTCGTTTTCCGAGACCGCGGCCCGCACTGCTTCTTCAACTTCGTCACTCAGCTTTTGGAAACCCAGGTATTCTAGCATCATCGACAATGTCAGAATAGATCCAATTGGATTCGCGATTCCCTTGCCCGCCATCGGCGGCGCGCTGCCGTGCACCGGCTCGAAAAGTGAGGCTCTGCCGGGATGAATGTTGCCCGAAGCGGCGAGTCCGAGCCCGCCCTGAATCGCCGCGCCGACGTCCGTGAGAATATCGCCAAACAAATTATTGGTAACGATGACTTCATACTGCGCGGGATTGAGCACCATGTGCATCGCCATCGCGTCGACATACTGATGGTTCGCCGTAATCTCCGGATAACCGGCGGCAACTTCCCTGAACACGCGCTGCCACAGATCGCCGCCGAAACGCTGCACGTTCGACTTGTCAGCCATGGTCACGCGCGTGCGGTTGTTTGCGCGCGCGTACTCGAAAGCAGCGACGATGATGCGCTCGACTCCGCGTCGCGTGTTGATCTCGTCCTGGAGCGCGATCTCGTCGGCAGTTCCGTGTTTCAGAAAACCACCGGCAGCGCAGTACGCGCCTTCAGTGTTTTCACGAAAGACGACGAAGTCGATCTCGTTCGTCTTGCGATTGAGGAGCGGCGTCAGTCGTTCGTGAAGCAAACGCACCGGACGGAGATTGATGTAGAGATCGAGTCCGCGTCGCATGCCGAGCAGGATGTCTTCCGCGTGTTTGTTTGTCGGGATGCGCGGATCGCCGAACGCGCCGGCGAGGATCGCGTGAAAGTCCGTCGACAGCATCTCGAGCGCGCCATCGGGCAACGTCACGCCCTCGCGCAGAAACTTCTCGGCGCCCCAATCGAAGTCGACCAGCTCGAGTTCGAGTCCGCGTGTCTGTTTCAGATGATCGATGACGCGAACGGCCTCGCGTATGACCTCGGGGCCGATTCCGTCACCGGGGATTACTGCGACTCTTTTCATCGGTAGCTTTCTCAATGCGCGCCGCGATCTTCGGCAGACTCGCCAACACCGTCTCGCCGACGATCTTCATGCTCTGCGCTGAAATTTTGTCGAGCGTATCGTCCGCCCTGTGCCAGTGCGGATAACTGGTGAGCTGAATGAGGTCCACCGCGTGAATTCCGGCGGCAATAAACGGTTCGTGATCGTCGCCGCCGACTCCTTCTTCGCGATCGACGAACACCTTTCCGTAACCTAGTTCGCGTCCTGTTTCCCAGATGATGTCCTGCAGCCAGCGAGTGCTTTGCGGGTCGCGACCGAGTTCGAGTTTTTTATAACCCATCATGTCGAGCAGTATCAGCGCGTAAGTGTTTTCAACTTCATCCTTCGCGGTTAACTGCGAAACGTAGCGGCGGCTGCCGTAAGTGTTGTCTGGATTTTCAGGCTGACTACACTCGTCCCAACCTTCGCAAAAGGCCTCTTCACCGTCGAAGAAAACCAGCTTGACCGTGACTCTCGGCTTCTCGCGCAAACTGCCGATCACGCGTCCGATCTCGAGTAGGGTGCCGACAGATGCCGCCGGATCGTTCGCGCCGACGAAGGTCATGTCCTTAAAAAACTTCGTGTCGTAGTGACTGGCGATCAGTATCGACGTCCTCGTTTCACCGGGAAGTTCGGCGGTGATGTTGGCCATCCTCTTTTCGCCGTGCGGTGTTTTTGCGGTGAACTCGTCCAGCGTGACAGTCAAACCGTAGGACTTCAACTGGTCGACGATGTAGCGACGGGTCTTTTCGAGCGGCGGACTGGCGGGCGGTCGTGGTCCAAAGTCGATCTGCTTGCGAACATGGTCCATCGCGCGTTCGCCGTTGAAGGCGGTCGGGATTGGCGGGAGACGGGTCGCTGGATCCGAGTTCGTTGAAACACCGATGCGCGGTTGTCGCGGCGGGTTCTGGTTCTTCGGACAAGCCGCGAAGAGCATTGGCACGAAGGCAAGCAGAAGCGCACTGCACGCACGAGTGAGAAAGCTGATGTGCCGGGAATGATCGCGAGACATGCCCTGGGTCATTTATGGTGACTGCTGCTTCTTGTTGTTCTTGCCGCGTGTCTTGCTCAGGATCGCGTCCATCGTCTTCGCGCCGAGAGCAAGGGGTTTTTCGATCGCTGCGTCGAACGCTTCCGACATTGTGACTGCTTCGAGTTGCACGAGTGTCGCCAGCTTTTGTCCGAGTGGCAGCGAGCCGAAGTCTCTTTTTAGATCGGACGCGGTGTCGCGCGGCGTGCCGCTGCCGGGTTTGCGAGCGCTGGCCATCACCACCACGTCGCCGGGATATTGAAGTTTGACCTGGCAGGCCAGACGATGGGACTGGGCCAGATCTTCAACGTCGAGTTGTTTCAATTCAGCGGCGCTGGGGGCGGAAAGCAAGCCGGCGCCGGATTTGACGGCTACGAGACATGACGGACACTCGCCTTTCCCCACCGTGCAGCCCATTCCCAAAGAGACGCCCATGCGATGCGCAGCGTCTATGAGATAAGTCCCCTCCGCAACGACTCCGCTGAGTCCGGAAGGTTCAAACGTGATCGAAACACTCATCGTGCAAGTCCCCCGTGTTGGCAATGCTAGATCAAGCTGAAATTACACCTTTAGTTGAGGCAAAGGCAAAGGGAGTTGTTTGGGTGATTGAAGTACCGGGTTTTTAGAAAATCCGCGTTGTCCGTGTTTCTTCGTGGATTGGTTGCGGCTTTAGGAAGCCTGCGACTGCGCGTTCTGCTTCATCGCGCGGCGACAGTCGACGCAGATGCCGATGATCCGCAGCAGGTGTTGCGTGATCTCGAAGCGATGTTTGGCCGCCATCGCGTCCTGGATCGCTTCGAGCTCTGCTGAGTAGAACTCGATGATTTTCCCACACTCGGAGCAGATCATGTGATCGTGATGCTGGTGTTTGTAGTTGTGCTCGTAATGCGTGCGTCCGTCGCCGAACCGCACTTCGCGCGCGAGACCCGCTTCGGTGAGGAGTTTGAGGGTGCGATAGACGGTAGTCTGCCCGACGCCAGGATCCTCTTTTTGCACCAGCCGGTAGAGATCTTCGTTCGAGAGATGCTCCTCGGTGCGTAGAAAAACATCCAGAATCAGGTCACGCTGGGAGGTTCGTTTGAGACCCTTCTTCTGAATGTGTTTGAGGAAGACTTCCTGCTCCTCGGTCATTGGCTCCGCGCTCGTCATCAGTACGAGGAGTTTAGCATCTGCGGGATGGAGCGGAAAGAGCAGGGTTGCTGTGAATCACACAAAAGAAAAGGGCGCCGGTAAATCGGCGCCCTCAGACTTTATTGTGTCACTGCTTATCAGAACGTAAACGTACAGGCAGTGGGTTGTACAAAGGTCTGATTGTTGTTCGCCTTGTCGAGCGCGTTCTTGAGCGCTTCCTGATAGCTGCGCCACGAATCACCGGCCAATGCGGTAGCGTGGGACGTAAGCTCGGTGTTGGCTTCCGTCATCAAGGCGTTGACCGTCGCAAACCCAAGTCCGTTCGCGCTGTTTGTTCCCGGCGCGTAAACGAGAGCGCTACCGTTAACGAAACCGGCTTCGACGTTGAGTTCCATGGCTGCAAGTTGCGCGGAAAGCATGTAAGCCATATTCGTAGCTGACGCGCTCAACAGCCAGTTCCTAAACGCGTTGTAATCGCATCCGAAGTTCATGCGAGTGCCGGCGCCGTTGCGCAAATACAAACCGTTCAGAAGCGCCAGTTCGGAACAAACTGAACCACCATCGTTCATGGTCGCCAGTCCATTCCTGTTGGACCAGAATCCGAGTGTATGGCCACCGCCGGGTCCGAGACACAAATTGCCAAACTCAACTGTCTTCGTTTCGCCTGCTCCCACTGTGACGTTCACCGGATTCGCCGTTGTGTGCACCCAGTTTGTCTCCGACGGATCGAATTCCGAGACGACATAATCATCCGGAGCAACGATGACGCTCACGGGCGTGAAACGAAACAGCTCCGTGTCGTCTACGATGCGAATTTTCCAGCCGGTGATTGACTGGCCGTCGTCGTTAATGCCATTGGCATTGGCATCGTAGAACTTGTTGACGTTGAGCGTGCCGCTTGCAGGGACCTCGGGTTTCACTTTGAAGTTGTCGGTTTTGCCGCCGGAGAAATCGGAGTTCGGGCTGACCCAAACTTTGTATTCGCCGCCGCCGTTGGTCGTGTCGTCATAGCCGGGAGTGCTGTCGCTGGCTTTGATTACTACGGCTTCGAGTTGATAACATACGTCGAATTCGCCGTTTGTAACGTGAATTGGAGTGGGAGTTGCGCTGCCGACACTGGTGCCGAGCAAGGCGCCGCCGGGCTCAGTCACCTGAATGTAATAGGAGCCATCGGGCAGTCCGGCAGCACCTTCGTGCGCTGGTCCACCATCGATGAATACATCGCTCTTGCTGATAAAGATGTTGATGTTGGTGCCGTTGCAGCTAACGTCGGTAGTGAAAATCGCACCCGTGTTGGGTGCTGCCATGTAGCTGGTTGTCGTTAGTAACAGGACAGCAGCTACGATGAATGAACTAAGCACTAAGACGCGACGCCAGTTCGACGTATTCTTGTGGGGGGCAAGTGATTTCAATGTGTAATCTCCTGATTCGAGGCGGGCACGCATTCAGCGTTGGGTGGCGTACACCGGCAGTATGGTCCACTGGTTTGACAGTGTTCCCGTGAAGGCGGTGGGTCTGCTTAACCGCCATGTTCCGTGACATTGAATGAAACACAGAGAATGAGGCCCGGTTTCCAGATGTTGCGTGGTCCACGACGGAATACCGGTCGAAAAAGGACCAGCCACTTACCAAACTGCTTCAGAAGTTCGACACATTTTCAGCCGTAGGCTTTCGAGGGAGGGGCGTTCATTCGGGCGGTTCAGCTTTAAACCTAGCCACTGGGAGGTGCCATCCACGCCAGATGGCAATGAGGCGAATGCCAAAACAGATGACAGCTCCGACGATTGCCATGACCGTAGGCGGAAAGTTCAGCACATGGCCCACCACCACCACCGAAGCGCCGGCGAGCGCGGCAACTGCATAAAGCTCGGAACGCAAAACGGTCGGAATTTGGGCGATGAGTACGTCGCGCAGCATTCCGCCACCGATTCCCGTGAGCATGCCGAGCAGCGCGGCCATCATCGGGTTGAGACCGTAGCCCAGCGCCGTCTGCGTGCCGACCACAGCGAAGACGGCCAGACCGGCGCCATCGAAGATGAGCACAAGCTCGCGCAACTTGGGCAGCCGCTTACTGCGGGGAAACCAGAAGAAGATGAGCAATCCTGCAAGGAGAGATATTGCGAGATAACGCCAGTCGCTGATTGCCGCGGGCGGGACCGCGCCGATCAGCAAGTCGCGCATAATGCCGCCGGCGCTCGCCGCCGCAAACGACAGCACCAGCACTCCAAATAGATCGAGTCGTTCTCTGACACCTGCCACAGCACCGCTCAGGGCGAACACGAATGTGCCAATGAGGTCCAGCACCAGCAGCGTGCCCGCCGCATACGCCTTGAACTCAGCCAAGGCTTTCAATGCCTGTTCGCTTGCCTGCTGCTGGATCAGTACGGATGTCCTCCTTCGTCACTTAGACAGGTACGCCAAAGCGGCGACCACCAGCGCCCGTGTGCCAGTAGACAACGTCGGCTCGATGACGGGCGCAAAAAACTCCGAATGATTGACTGGGATGTCTTGCTCCACGCGATCCGCTTTGCGAGCGCGTTCGTATTGCTCCGGGTCTGTGCCGCCAATCCCCCAATAGGTGTAGGGCGTGCCGAAGGCGACGGGAATAAGGCTGAAATCTTCGCTCGCCGTCTGGTGTCCAAGATCGAATATTGTTTCTGCCCCGAAATGATCCTTGAATGCTCGAGTGACTCTTTCCGTGACCTGCGGATCGTTGTCCGTGAGCGGATACTGATCGTAATACTCAAACTCCGGCGGTTTCGTTGAACCGGATGCCTCGCACTCGGCTCGGACCATGCGTTCGATGGCGTCGATCATGCGCCGGCGCACGCCCATGTCGTAAGTCCGTAGATTGACCAGCAGCACCGCACGATCCGGAATGATGTTGCTCTTCGAGCCGGCAATATTACTGCCCACGGTCAGCACGGCAAACTCGCCGGGCTTCGTTTCGCGCGAGACAATCGTCTGGAGGCGGATGACCACCATCGCGGCCAGCACCACTGTGTCCACGCTGTTATGGGGCATGGACCCATGCGCTCCCTTGCCATGCAGAGTGATGCGAATGCTATCTCCGGCGGAAAGTACCGGCCCCGCCTGTGTCCCGATCTTTCCGGCCGGATAAGCGAGTACGTGCTGCGCGAAGGCAACATCAGGTTTTGGAATGCGGTCTGGCAAGCCTTCGTCAACCATCGCCTTTGCGCCACCTGCGACCTCTTCGGCGGGTTGGAACAATGCGATGAAGGTGCCGGCCCAGGTCGCACGAGCTTTAGCCAGCAGTTCCGCCGCGCCCAACAGAGAGGTCACGTGTACGTCATGGCCGCAAGCGTGCGCGACGCTGACCGTTTCGCCCGCCATATCGACTGCCGTCGTTGTCGAAGCATAAGGCAAACCTGTTTTCTCCCGAACAGGAAGCGCGTCCATGTCGGCGCGTGCAAGCACAGTGTGGCCTTCGCCGTTTCGCAGCACACCGACGACGCCGGTGCGGCCGATCCTTTCGATAACTTCGTAACCGTTTTCCTTGAGTTTTGATGCCGCGCGCGCGGCTGTTTTGGTTTCCTGAAAACTCAGCTCAGGATTCGCATGGAGATCTTTGTAAGCAGACTCTTGCCATGCGGAGACTGCCTGCAGACCAGCAAGCACTTCGTTGGTTGATGACAAATGGCCCCCCTCAGCGAGAATACAGACTTAGCTTGCTTACCCGCTGGCACATGATCACGGTTCTAATGCCTCAGCCATCCACCTGCCATAGTAATTGATGAAGTGCCCGCCGTGAGACTTGAGAATCTGATGCACTCTCTCACGCGCTTCGCTGTCCGTCGGACCAATTCCGATTCCGTAGTGACCAGCCTTCAACTCCTGCTCGATCTGCTTAATAAGGCCCGGGGCATCGTAGTACGCCTCTGGTTTCTCATTCGAGCCAATAATGTGAACTGACACTTCGCGTTCTTCACCGGTTAACCCAATCCGTTGCGTCCCTTCTTCATTGGTCAGGACTTCCAGCTGTTCCGTTGTAAACCCCGCGGCCCTTAAGTCTCGTAGCGCTGCTCGAGCTTCACCCGCATCATCTATGATCCCAATTACCTTGTTAGTCGGGTTGAAGACAAACCTGGAGTTCGCTTCTCTGTCACTTGTCGGATCCATAAGTCTCCCTTTTAAAGCTGCTCACTATCCTTTTCGTTCTTTCGCTGAATCGGGATTTTGTAGTCTATTTGAGCTTCTGTTTCCTTTCTTTCCGATTTTTGACTTTTATTTTCTAATCTTGACTGTTTCTCGATCGTCGCGTGTGCTTCGGCGCCTCTCCGCTAGTCGAATCGGTGCTCTTCCCAACCAGCCAGGTGCGCGCGTGGGCTACTGCCTCGTGCGTTGATTCCCAGATGACGGGAGTTGCTTCGTAAGCTCGCACTGGACCACTGAGGCTGAGCTTGCCCGTCCGTACTACTTGTTCACGCGCCTGCTCGCTCATCCCGGTGAGGTAAAGCCGCCCACCCACCTGCTGTAGCTTATCGGCATAATTGGAAAGGACTTCGAGAAGAGTTGCGCCGACGGTGTTGCGGCCGCGCAGGCGCAGGATCACCACCGCGCTCTGGGCACCGTCCGGCTTGGGCAACAGCCGCTCCAGCGTCCGCGCGCCTGCATAAAAGAGATGTCCATAGACGTCGAGCACCGTCACCTTGCCCGACGGCAGTTGCTTGGGCGACTTCCGCTCCTCGATCAGTCCGTCGTCTCGCTTGACCAGTTCGACCACCGAAATGTCGGTAGATGATTCGTTTATGTAGAGCAAGGCAGAGAGCACGACGCCGAACCCGACTGCGGCCTGAATCGGCAGCAAGAGTGTTGAGAGGAAAGTGGCGACGACTGCCAGACGCGACGACCAACCCGTTTTCCAGATCGAGAGCGCCTCGACAGGTTTGATCGTGCTCACGCTTGCGAGGATCAGCAACATCCCAAGCCCGGGCATCACCACGTAAGACACCACACGAGGAAAAAAAATCACGAGCAGCGCCATCCATAATCCCGAAAAAATCGCGGCCCAATGTGAACGTGCTCCTGACATGACAGTCAGCGCAGTGGTACTTAATGAGCCGCCGACCGGTAGGCCACGGAAGAAACCCGAAGCGGCATTAGCCGCCCCTTGAGCAATGAAGTCGCGTGACATGCTGCGTCGAGAGCCGTCCGGATTGGGCACGCTCTGGCTGACACCCGCACCCTGGACGAGTGTGATCACAGCGACAGCAAACGCGCCGGTAAGCACGTCGAAAGAGAGGCCGGAGAACGATGGAAGGTGAGGCATCGGTATGCCGCTTGGAATTTCGCCCACGTCCCGCACGACGGCAACGCCCTTTAGACCTAAAAGCGCGACAAGCACAGAAGGGACGATAATCGCCGCCAGCCTGCCGAAGTTGCCGAGCTTCGTGCGCGGCAGCACCATGGCGAGCACGAGGGTAACGCCCGCTGTAGCGAGCGACCACAGGTTAAGGCGGTCGAGGTTCGACAGCAGATTGAACGTTTGTGTGACCTTATTACTACCCGCCGTCGGCTCATAACCTGAGATGGTCGGAAGTTGACTGAGTATTGTTAAGACTGCGATGCCGATGATGAAGCCGGTCATCACAGAATAAGAGACGAAGCGGGTCAACTGGCCCGTCCGCACCAGACCAAGGACGATCTGCAAGGCGCCGATCAAAATCACCATCAGAAACAGAGCATTGTCGCGTGCGTCTCCTTGCAGACTGCCGAGCGCCTGCCCCGCCGACAGCGCCGCAGCGCTGGTGGTAGCGACGATCATTAGCCGCGTGCTGGAGAAGATACCGCCGGCGATTGGTCCAACCATGCAGGCGTAGAGTCCATAGATCGGATTGACACCTACCAGAATCCCGCTTGCCATTCCGTCAGGAACGCTGCTGACGGCGCTATTGAGTCCGGCGATTGCGTCTTCGCGGACATGGGCCCGGCGCGGCAGCCGCTCGGCGAGATTGTTTGCCACAGCCTCGCGCAATTCGCTGAGTCCGGGTTGGTTGACCTCCGGCTCCAGGTCGGATGTTTGCGTCGTTTCCACTTATCGCTCGGAACTAACCGTCGGACTTTGCCATCGTAGCTTCGGTGTATTCCAAATGGACCTCAACGTCTGCGGGTCGCGGCGGCATACTCGCATCCCATTCGGCATAAGCCTTTCGCAGTTCCTCGAACTTCGCCGGCTCGCGATAACGCATGTTCGCCCGTTCGCGTGAATCGCGCGACAAATCGTAAAGAAACTCGTTGCCTTCGATGGAAAGATATTTCCAGACACCCGAACGCACGGCCCTTTGATTACGGTAAACCATTCGCCAGTAAAGATTGCGCTCGACTTCGCCGCCGAACAGATCAATTCCGTCGAGCGGATAATCAGCGTGCGCCGCGACGTTGGCTGCGGCGAGAAAAGTAGCCATCCAGTCCATCCCGGTTGCCAGACGGTCGTAGGTTTTGCCGGCGGGGAGTTTGGCAGGCCAGCGAACGATGTAAGGCACGCGGATGCCGCCTTCAAGCAGGTCATACTTTTTGCCGACGAGCGGATAGGCATCGGAAAAACGCTCGCCGCCGTTGTCGCTCGTGAAAACGACGAGCGTGTTTTCGCTCGCGCCAATTTCGTCGAGTGCATGAACGACGCGCCCGATCCCTTCGTCCATTACACGAATCATTTCCAGGTATGTTTTTACCGAACCGCCGTCGAGATGGGCGATTCTATTCCCGATTCTCTTCGACTCCTCTTCGTCGTCACGCGTCTCCCACGGCCAGTGCGGCGCGTTGTAATGCAATGAGAGCAGAAACGGTTTTTCCGCCGACTGGCGTTTCACAAAATCAACCGCGCGGTCGGTCATTAGATCCGTCAGGTAACCCTCCTTAAATACTTCCTCGTCGCCGTCCCAAAGATCGTGTCCGCCAAAACCGGCGTGGGAGAAAAAATCAACCGCGCCAGTGCGGTGTCCGAAAAACTCGTCGTAACCGCTCTTGAGCGGACTAAACCAGGGCAGCGAACCCAGATGCCATTTCCCGACGAGAGCGGTGGCGTAACCTGCGTCGCGTAAGAGTGAGGCCATCGTCGGATGTTCGGGCGGCAAACCGAGTTCGGGCGAAACGCTGCCAATCGGCTCGTCGAAGCCGCCGCGGAGACGATGCTGGTAGCGTCCCGTGATGATCGCAAACCGAGACGGCGAGCAGATGCACGAGTTGGCATAGCCGTTGGTAAACATCAAACCTTCGTTCGCCATGCGATCTAAGTTAGGAGAACACTCTTCCCTGCCGCCGTAGCAGTGGAGATCCGCGTAACCTAGATCGTCTGCGAGAATGAATACAAAATTCGGTCGCGCCCAGTCGCCTCCTCGTTCGTTGAAATGCGTCGTCTTTGTATTCATATCAACTCCTTGCACCAATTGCTTATCGCTTCGTTTCCGGCTTCCTCTATCGCCGCCAGCAAACTGTCCACATCCACATCACTCCTG
>DATANW010000513.1:0-17588 GCA_036266055.1 Pyrinomonadaceae bacterium
TGTGTCTTATCCTTTGGTGGCCGGTTCTTCCTTACCTCTTCGAACGTAGTGCGCGGGCCGTTTGCAAAAGCGACAATCGCCGCCCAGTCCGCAGGTGGATTTATCGACGCGACACACGAAGTCGCGTCGAGCTTCTTGTACGGCCAGAAGTACCAGCCGATGTCGTGTTGTTCCAGCAACGTTCGAAACGATGCAATCCACTCGTCAGTGTTTTCACCCGACTCTCCCATCCAAACAGGGACATTGTGTTTGTCGCGAAAATCCAGATATTGCTGAATAGCCTCTTGATTCACCTTCATCCAGTATTTGTGAAAGGTGTAGGCAATCTTATCGTCAAACGGCGGTCCAAAAACTTCGAAGTTGCCGTTCCACTGCGCACCGCCAAGAAAGATCAAATGGTTCTTGTCGACCTCGCGTATACCGGCGACGATTTTGCGATAGAGCGGCTCGAGCTTTGGGTTAAGGGAAGCGCTGTCGAAGTAGTGAGCGATCGGCTCGTTCAGTAGGTCGTAACCTATGATCGTTGGCTCGTTGCTGTAAACCGCGGCGATCGTACGCCAGATATCGACCGTTAACTGCTGACTCTCGGCGCTTTCAAAGAGAAACGGATAACCCCAACTGTCATCTATGTTGTCTCCGGTCTGTCCGCCGGGCGCGGCATGCATGTCCAGAACTACAGAGAGACCTTCCTGCGTGCACCATTTGACAACTTGGTCCAACAGCTTGTATCCCGGACCTTCCAGCCTTTGCGGATCACTTTCTGAGACAAAAAGCCGATAGCTGAAGGGCACACGAATAGAGTTGAAACCTGATTGTTTGATGAACCTGATGTCTTCCCTCGTAATGTAGTTCTCCCGAAAAGCTTGCCAGAATCGTCGCGCCTCATCTTCACCGAGCAGTTCATTCACGACGGACTGAATCATCCGCGGAGAAGTGGCCGTCTTGAACTTGAACATGTAACCTTCGGGCAGCAGCCAGTTTCCCAGATTGATGCCTTTCAAGAGCAGAGGTTTGCCATCGGGCGCGATAAGCTGTTGGCCTCGTCGCGTGACAAACTTTGACTGCCCAACGCTGGTGAAGGGAAGGCTCAGAGCCAACAGAACGATAGTCAGGAAGACGATAAGGCTTCTTCGTGTGATCCTTGTCATCGGCGTTTTCTTAGCAATAACACGAAGGATAGCATGAAGGTCAGAATCATTGATGCAGACTTATGAATTGAACCAGACTTGATTCATAGTCGTAACTGATAACGATATTCGAGGAGGCGCTTTATGCATTGTCCTGGCTGCGGATCAAAAATCTCTGGGGCGCAGCAATTCTGCCGCGCTTGTGGTTTGGACTTAGAGCAGGTTTCTCGATTTCTCGCCGCGCAACTCTTAGCTTCACCACGCGAACTCCAAGGGAAAGGGCAAATGATAGAGAAGTGGGGTTCCAACTTGCTCCTGGGAAGTTTGGGGCTCCTCTATGTGGCACTCTGCTGGATAATTATCTATCAAGTCATTATTGGTGGAGGCCAAGCCCTGGCTGGTCTCGCTTTGCTGATGATTCTCACCGGGATTACGGTCGGGTCGGCACTCAAGGCCTACGCTTCATCTTTACGCAAGTCGTTAAATAAACACGAATCGTTAAGATCGACAGGGATAGGTTCGCCGGAAGATGAGCGGAAGTTGCTCCCAGACGTTCAAGTTGCATCAGTCTCGAGCGTAACAGAGCACACGACTGAGCTATTGATGGCGGAAGGCAAACGCAGGATCAAAGACGCTTAAGTGTGGGCTCCGACAGCAAGATTTTGTCGGTGAAATTAGCAACTGAATGTCCTCTTTAATCTTGTCGACGCCCGGGGCGTCGTCTCAAGTTGTCTTGTTTCGGTTTACGTAGATTGGATCAAACGCGCGCGTGGTGTGGTCCGTCACACTCGATAGCGGTTCTGCTAGCGCATGCGCTTGTGGCGCACCAAGCTCTTTCGTCGTATGTTGCGCCTGTGACTCGGTTGAGACTCGTTCCTCAGCATCGCGATTCCGCCGGAATAAAAGAAACAGATACACGCCTTCAAGAAAGATCAATATGAAAAAGCTAAGCGCAGCAAAACCGAGAATTTGACCTGCTTGAAGTCCGAGTACAGCTTTCAATACACCAAGCAGGGCTGTGATTGCGAACATGCCTAATATAAATGTTCCCGCCATCGCAGAGACAAGTAGCCCCGGTTTGACATCACGAGAGGTGTCTACTCTGTCGTTGTTGGAACCAACGATTCGAGCGCCACAATGATTGCAGTAGCTCAAACTCTCGGCGACTGCTACCCCGCAAGTCGAACAATACATCGGGTTTCACCTCCTCAAGCCACTACGACAACGTATCCCCTTAAGTTCTCCGACACTGAACCGGGTCGCAGCACAGCAATTGTTCTGCTGTTGCGTATCTGACACCACCCGGCGCCTCTGAAAGAAACAACTGGGGAAGTAGTCACCAATCGTCCAATTGGTTCAGTTTCAGTGGATCACTGGAACTTCCTTTGACCGTACGATTTCCTTGTGACAGTAGGAGCCCGCGGTGTCTCCCCATGGGCCAGGGCCGCAATGGCCCTCGCGATCTCGCTGCTGACAGTGCCGTTCAAATTTGCCCGGACGATGACGCGGTGACCCGCAGCAACGGTTAGCACGAATCGCACCACAAATAACTAAGGGTCACCAATCGGTGACCCTTAAACGATTCTGTAATAATTCTGGCTCCGCAGGTAGGACTCGAACCTACAACCCTTCGGTTAACAGCCGAATGCTCTGCCATTGAGCTACTGCGGAATAAGCGCCCTCACATAGCTGCGAGTTAACTATGTGCAGGGCGCGAAGGCGTTTTATAGCAAATGGGTTCCACGAGCGTCAAGGCGACGCTCAGTCCGTGTGATCTGCCGTCAAACTTGCGCTCCGCACTGATCTGCGAGAATATCTCCAGCCCAATCTTCCTGAAGGAAAATAGCGAATGGAACGCCGCACTACATCCTGGTTTAGCCAGAATCTAAGCACTGACATGCCGCTCGTGGCTTACGGGCATGCCGGTCCACCGTTGCTGATGTTTCCCACCGCTGCCGCCGATTATCTCGAGTACGAGCGTTTCTATCTCGTCGACGCAATCAAGTCGTTCATCGAAGCAGGGAAGCTGCGGGCGTACTCAATCAACAGCGTCAATCGTTACAGCCTGCTCAACGAGCAGATGCCGGCGCCGCTCAAAGCCGAGCTGCTCACGCGATACGATCGCTACATTGTCGATGAGGTGCTGCCCTTGATTCGCAAAGACTGCGGCGACGGCGAGAACCGTCCGTTGACGACCGGCGCCAGTTTGGGTGCGTTTCTTTCAGTTAACGCGTACTTCAAGCACCCGGACCTGTTTCGTGGGGTGATCGCGATGAGCGGCAGTTACGATGTGCGCTCTTATTTAAAAGGTCACTACGACGATAACGTCTATTTCAACAATCCCGTCGATTATCTTTCCAACTTGAACGACGACCACTATCTGCCGCTGCTTCGCAAAGCCGACGCGATCATGATCATGTCAGGGCAGGGAAACTACGAGGCTCCGGAACGCAGCCGGGCGTTGTCAGACATTCTTAACGCCAAAGGCATTCCTCACACGTTGGATCTTTGGGGAGCAGACGTGGACCACGACTGGCCCTGGTGGCGCAAGATGCTGCCGTACGCGTTAGGGAAACTACTTTAAGATCACAGATCGAAGCGTCGTGGGAATCCGTCTTGAAGGATCCGTGTTTACGGTTCGCCGTCGCCCTTCTTTCCCTTCTTCTTAGCTGGCTCAGCTTCGCGTGGCCGTGTCGTCGGTGGCGGTGGAGTTTCAACCTTCGGAGTTGTGACTTCCGGTTTTGGTTGCGGTGCAGCCGATTCATCCGCTTTCGGCGCAGGCGGCAACGTCAGTTGTTCGAGCTTGGGTTCAGTCGTGCTTGCGGGCAACGCGTTCTCGTCAGCCGCGTCTGCCGCCGCAGCCGTGAGTTCAGCACGCTCGGCTGCGAGTTCTCGTTGACGCTGCTTGAAGAGCTCTCGCATGTCCTCAGGCATATTTGGCGCCTTCGGAAAGTCTTCCTTCTCCTTGTCTTTGAGGAAGGTCTTCATGAACTCGACAAACATCGGCAACGCGCCCTTGCCTCCGGTCATGTCGTTTCCGAGCGGTTTCTTCTTTCCGGGATAACCCATCCAAACGCCCGTCACGTAAGTTGGCGTGTAGCCAATAAACCAGACGTCAGTGTGATCGTTGACGGTGCCGGTCTTTCCGGCAACGGGAACGCCAACCGCTGCTGCCGCAGTTGCGGTACCACCGGTGACGACTCCGCGCATCATCGACACCATCGTCAGCGCAACGTACTCGTTAACGACCTTGTACGTCGCACGCTGAAACTCTTCGAGCGTCGCACCATCGCGATCGAGCACTCGGCGAATCAGGTGCGGTTCAACGCGGATGCCTTTGTTCGGAAAGGCCGAATACGCCGAGACCATTTGATCGAGCGGCACTTCAGTCGCGCCGAGCGCAGAGGGAAGATACGGCGACATCGGAACTTTGATTCCGAAACGTCGCACCATTTGCGCGCCCGTTTGAATGCCGACTGTTTGCAGCAGATGCACCGCGGGAATGTTCATTGACTTCGCGAGCGCGGTCTTCATCGGCAGGTCAGCGTTGCCGAGCGAGCCGTCGTAGTTGTGCGGCTGCCAGTCGCCGATGCTGATCGGCGCGCCACTGACCGGCGTTTCGGGAGTCATTCCCCATTCAACCGCCGCCGTGTAGATGAAAGGTTTGAAACACGAACCGGTCTGACGATACGCCTGCGTAGCGTTGTTGAATTTGTTCGTGTAGAAATCGTAGCCGCCGACCATCGTGACGATCTCGCCTGTCTTGGCGTTCAGCGTCATCATCGCGCCCTGCACGGCTGGAACTTGCGAGAGTTCGACAGTCAGCTTGCGGTCTTTTTCGTCGACCTCTTTGATCTCAAACTCCGCGAGATGTCCGTTCTTGAACTCGTCTCGCGGTTGCCGTTTACTCCAACCCATGTCCGCGGCGGTCAGCGTCGCGGTGAAATTTCCAAAACGCACTGTCGCTTCGTTGCGCCCTCGATCGACTTTCATGATCAGGCCCATCAAGTGGCGACCAGCTTCGTAGTCGTTGCCGTACCAATCCGGATGTTTGTAGTTATTGAGCTCCTGCGTCGTTGCCGGACCTTCGCCGTTGTTGACCGTGGTCGGAATCATTGTGTACGCGGAGCGCCAGCCGGTGTGGCTGCGATCGTAATTGCGCAAACCGGCCCGGACCACTTCGTACGCACGCTTCTGCGCTTCGACATTGATCGTCGTGTAAACGGAAAGTCCACCCTGCGCGACGCGCGTGGTGTATTTATCTTCCAGTTCCTGGCGAATGAACTCGACGGGATAATCAAACGGCGACGACTTTGGTTGGGATTGATAGTAAGCCGTGTCCGCGAGTTGAATCGGCTTGGCTTTGGCGGCGTCGGCTTCGGATTGCGTGACGAAACCGTTCTTCGCCATCAAGTCCAAAACCAGATCGCGACGTTCTTTTGCGCGGCCGGGATTTGATGTCGGCGAGTAATCACTCGGGGCTTTGGGAATACCCGCGAGCAGTGCAGCTTCTCCGAGTGTTAGATCTTTTGCTTGTTTACCGAAGTATGTTTCTGCACCTGCCTCCATGCCGTAAGCGTTTGCGCCGAGAAACATGTGGTTGGCGTACAACTCCATGATCTGGTTCTTGGTGTAGTAACGTTCGATCTGGAGAGCGAGTATCCACTCGTTGACTTTACGGGTGTACGTCTGTTCCTTCGAAAGAAAAAGGTTTTTGGTAAGTTGCTGCGTTAACGTCGAACCACCTTCGACTCTGTCGGTCGTGAGGTTCTTCCACGCGGCGCCCATGATGCGAATCGGGTCGATGCCGATATGGTCGTAGAAGCGGACGTCTTCGACGGCGAGAATCGCATTTCTCAGGACGGGGGGAATCTCCTCGTACTTGAGCGGGATTCGTTTCTCGAGCGCGAATTCGCCGATCACCGTTTCCCCGTCGTCGGCATAAACGCGAGTCACCACGCTGGGACGATAGGTTGCCAGGGCTGCGACTTCGTTTGCGGCGCGCGAGTAGTTCAGTTCGTAGGCGGCAACGATTCCAGTCAGTCCGCCCGCGGCCAACGCCAGGAGCAACACGGCCGGCAGCCAGAAGCGGGCTAGTATGTGTCTGCGTTGTTCGGGTGGTGTATTGATGATGGCTTTGGGCGAGTATTTGGAATTTACGGCCATAAATTGATTTTCCCCCACGACAACCTTGCCCCTGTTGAGGCCCGACCGACAACGTGGCTACCCACAGGGCGGTTAAAACCGCCAGGCACCCAAAATTATACTGCGGAGCCGCTCGATTTCTGGAATCGAGCCGCAACCTTTATAATGACAGCGCTTCGCAAACGGGGGCGACAGGCTTCGACAGGAACCTGAACGATCGTCGCGACGCATGCCGGGCTACCTTATGCAGCTCGTTAAAACGCGTAGGGAAACACAACTGCCAATAACAATGAATTGGCTCTCGCTGCCTAATTAAGCACCGAGCGTCTCGCCGCAAGTTGCTCATGCGCGCGGAATGAGATGTCACTTAGATGAGCTGGCCCGCTGCTTCGGTCCGTGGCAGTGGGCGAGATCAAAGTCGGGCTAGCTCGTGTCGAGGTCTTGTCGCTTCACTGACTCGGCATTGAGCGAATTTTTATCGGCGCGCTTCGGCGGGCCGGTAAGAAAGAGAAGCGAACAAGCATGTAGAGTCCTTCGGCGTTGGTTTTTGGATCCGAGTTCAATTCTCGGCGCCTCCACCATAATCTTAAATGCGGGAGAGCCACCCCTCACTCCCCTTGAAATGAGAGACGAACAATGAGCACCACAACTACTCACTTGATGACTGCGGAAGACCTGCTCAACATGCCGGATGACGGCTTTCGTCATGAACTGATAAAAGGGGAACTCCTCACGATGCCTCTGCCGAAACACGAGCACGCATGGATTTGCGCGAACCTCATCATTATTTTAGGGAATCATGTGAAAGCCAACGACCTTGGTAGGGTCTGCGCTGAAAGCGGATTCAAGCTCGAAAGCGATCCCGACACGGTTATCGGTCCTGACGTATCCTTCACCGCGAAACATCGAATAACAGATCCGCCAGGTTATGTTGCCGGTCCACCCGATCTCGCCATCGAAGTGCGATCTCCCGGCGACAGGAGGGGCAAGGTCGAGCGCAAGTCCAGCATGTGGTTGGATTTCGGAACAAGATCTCTTTGGTTGGTGAATCCAGCAAAGCGGACGGTCGAAGTATGTCACAGCAGCGGCGAGCGGCGGCTCTTCCACGAGCACGACGAACTTGTCGACGACACCGTCCCCGGCCTTCGCGTACCGGTTTCAAAGATCTTCGAATAGACCAGAAGCGATAACATTTGGACCGCAACCTTCCCATCGGCATCTTCGACAGCGGCGTTGGCGGACTCACGGTGTATCGCGCCCTTCACGAGCGGTTGCCAAACGAACGTTTCGTCTATCTCGGTGACACCGCCCGCGTTCCGTACGGTACAAAATCACTCGCAACAGTCGAACGTTACGCCGTCGAAAACTCGCGCTTTCTGCAAGCGCACGGAATCAAGCTGCTCGTCGTCGCGTGCAACACCGCATCCGCACTCGCACTTCCGGCGATCCGCAAAGCAGTAACAGTTCCAGTCATGGGCGTGATCGAACCGGGCTCGCGCGCCGCGATCGAAATCGCAAACGGCGAGAAGATCGGCGTAATCGCCACCGAAGCGACGGTGCAGAGTCACGCGTATGCTGGAGCGATCGCCGCGATGGGCTCAGGCGTCGAAGTGATCGAACGCGCCTGCCCGCTGTTTGTCTCGTTAGCAGAAGAAGGTTGGGCCAACTCGGACGTAGCACGCACAGTCGCTCAAGACTATTTGAGTGAGTTCAAGCAAACGACGATCGGTGCGCTGGTGCTTGGCTGCACCCACTACCCGATCCTTCGCGACGTGATCAGCGAAACTGTCGGCGCAGACGTAAACTTGATCGACTCAGGCGCCGCCACCGCTAACGACGTCGAAACACTGCTCGAAAAATTGAACCTGACTCACGATGAACCTTTGGAACTTTACCCGGAGCGGCGTCTCTGTGATGATCTCGACCACTTTTACGTAACCGACGCTGCCGAAAGATTTGCTAAAGTAGCTGAGAGATTTCTGGGATCTGCACCTTCAATTCTCGAGGCCGTGGAAATTTGGGGACACGATGAGCTTCGCACGCACTGACGGACGAGCCGCGGACGAAATTCGCGAAACAGAAATCCAGCCAGACTTCATGCCTTACGCAGAAGGCTCGGCGCTGATCATCATGGGCGACACGCGCGTGGTTTGCTCTGCGTCTATCGATGAAAGTGTTCCGCGTTGGGTGCGAAACAAGGGCGAAGGATGGATAACGGCGGAGTACTCGATGTTGCCGCGTGCGACCCACACTCGCACAGCGCGCGACAGTTCGCGCGGTAAAACGCAAGGCCGAGCACAGGAGATCCAACGGCTCATCGGCCGCAGCCTGCGGGCCATCGCCGACTTGCGGGCGCTCGGCGAGCGCACGATTTACCTCGACTGTGACGTCCTGCATGCTGACGGAGGCACTCGCACCGCCGCAATTACCGGTGCCTACGTGGCCTTCGCGCTCGCGAGTAACAAGCTGCTGCGAGCCGGAAAGATCACGCGGCCGTTGATGACGGACCAGGTCGCCGCGGTAAGCGTCGGCATCGTCGAGAATACGCCCTTGCTGGATCTCAAGTACGACGAAGATTCCCGCGCCCAGGTCGACATGAACATCGTCTGCACCAGCAAGGGGCTGTTTATCGAACTTCAGGGCACAGCCGAGAAAGGCCCTTTCAGTCGCGAGCAGATGGACGACTTGTTGCAACTCGGGATGGCGGGAATCGAAGTGCTGCTGGAGAAGCAAAAGAGTATCATTTCGCAGGTGGGATAACGGGTGCGCTGGATCTTCGGCAACCAGGCTTCTCTGCGTGAGCATCTGAAAGAGCCGGAGCAAGAGGAGAACAAATGAAACGCATCGTGGCTCTCACGCTGGTGTTGGTTGGCCTGATGATGCCGCCGGCTTTAGCGCAACAGCTCTACACGCACGATAAAGTTGAATACAGTTTCGAGCTACCTTCGACGACGTGGCGGTCCATTACGGAACCGGATGCGGCCCACGAGCATCCTGAGTTTGTTTACGGCGATCGTCTCGATGGTTATCTGACGATTCGCAAAGAAGTCGTCGAAGCGGGAACGACGCCGGGCGATGTCGCTCAACGCGATCAGGATCTGACACTCCGGTTTCTTCCCGGCTTCGTGCAAGGCAAACAAGATCCGTTTAACGGCCGGCTCGATGGCGTCACGATGTCTTACGAGTTTGTGCGAGCCGGAAAGCCGATGCTCGGACGCACCTACTACCTGCAAGGCGATAACCGGACCATCTACTCGCTTCGGTTCACCGGCTTGCGCGATAAACTGAATCGCATTCGCAATCAAACCGACCTGATAGCTCGCACCTTCAAACTCAAATAGTGAAGCTGCAACTGGCGCGCGGACTGACTATCAAGCCTTCGCCGATACACGGTAAAGGCTGCTTCGCCACCCTCCCTTTCAAAAAACGCCACAAGATTGCCGAGTACGCGGGCGAGAAGATTACGAACGCCGAAGCTCGTCGCAGAGCGCATCGGAAGATGTTGCGCATCTGTGAAATCAATAGCCACTGGAGCCTCGATGGGAGCCGCGGTGGAAACGGGACGCATTACATCAATCACTCGTGCGTGCCTAACGCCTTCATGCAGATCCTCTACGATCACATCCTCTTCTTCGCCTTGAGAGACATAAAACCCGGCGAAGAGATCACGATCGACTACGAATCAACGCTTCACTCCGACGACAAGCGTTGCATCTGCGGCGCTAAAGGCTGTCGCGGCACGATTAATCGCACTTAAATCCGTGTTTGTTCACAATCGCGGCAGCGTGAAACTGAACTTCGATCCGCGGCCTTCTTCCGAGTCGAGCTCAACGCGCCCGCCGTGCTGCTCGACGACTTCACGCACAAACGACAAACCAAGCCCGGTCGACTCCTCGTCTTTCTCCTGTCCTTCACGAACTACGCGATAGAACTTGTCCCACACACGCTCCTTGGCTTCAGCCGGAATCCCGTAACCACGATCTTCAACACACACCCGTACCGCCTCCGCTTCGAGCGCCGTAGACACCGTCACGGTCGTGCGTTCCGGACTGTACCGGATCGCGTTGTTCACCAGGTTCTTCACAGCCTGTGTGATTAGACTCTTGTCAGCCGCAACAGGAGGAATGCGGCTGGCCGGCTGCTCGATCAAACGGATCCGCTTCTTCTTCGCAAACGGTTGCATTGAAGAGATCGTCTCGCGCACGACTTCATCCAACCGCAGCGGAATCTTCAACACTTCCTGCTTGTCTTTACGTTCCAACTGCGTCACCGCGAGAAACGTATTGATCATTCGCGACATCCGTTGCGACTCATTCGCAATGATCGTCACAAATTCGCGCGCCGAAGCGGGAATGCTTTCGTCCGCCGTCAGCAACTCCGCAAATCCGTTGATGCTCGTCAACGGCGTGCGCAGCTCGTGCGACATTAGCGAGATCATGTCGCTCTTCAACTTATCGTACTCTTTCGTCCGCGTCAGATCGCGAACGTAGACGGCGATCCCGATCGGCTCATGCGCGTCGGTGTGCGGATCGCGAAGAAGTGAAAGACGCAGGTTCAAAATCTGGTTCTTCTGGTCAAACTTGAGTTCGCCTTCGTACTCGATTCCGGTCTGTAAAACACGTCGCACGGCGATCTGTGGTTCGTCAAAAATATCCGTGCGAAACTTGTCCAACAGTCCGAACAGATCGAGTGGGCGCGCTTTTTCGGAAGTTAGACCAGCAAAGCCGAGCAGCGTGGGATTCACGAGCGCGAGCGTGCCGTCGAGATAGGCGATCGCAACACCGTCTTCGATATGGCCCAACGTGCTGGCTTCGCAACGTTGTTCGACAGTCAACGCTTTCAACACGTTCAGCGCGTCGAGCTTTCGCTGGTTCGCACTCTGCGAGAAGTAGGCGAGCGACTGCGACCGTGCAGGATTGTGCGAGAAGCTTTCGCGCTTCAGGTTGCGAGCAAACTGCGATCCGATCGCTTCGAGCAGAGACTTGTCGTCGGCGCTGAATTCGGAAACGAGTCGAATCAACAACGCGCCTGCCGCTTCACGCTCGTGCAGCAACGGAACTGCGACCGTTGGAGATCCGGGAGTCGCTTCGCTCACGAGTTGTCCCGTCGAGACGGCCCGTTCGCAGAGCGTGATGCCTTCACGCCAAACCGAGTTGCGTTTCGGATCGAGCGTCGATTGCGACGAGCCTTTGAACCTGGCCACCGCTTCAAACGAACCGTCCGCACACTGAAAGACGACCGCCTCGTTCAATGGCAGCATGGTGTTGAGCAGTTTCAAGCCGCTCATGACTCTCGTGTTGGCGTCCGTGATCTGTTCGCCAGGGCCGCTCGGGGAAGTGAATAGAGTGCTACTCAACACACGGTCCACCTGCCAGAGGCGACTGACCTGGACCAGCAGTATTGTCAGCGCACCACTGAATAGTAGCGGAAGGGCAAGCAGCGGCGTTTTCAGGAAGTGCGCTGCCATGAGTGCGGCACTGCAACCGACGGCGATAGCGAAAAGGAGATAGCTCCAGCTCCGGCGCAGGCCGAAGCGATTCAACACCACGGCGATGGCGATCGAGAAAACCGCGATCACGGCCGCGGCCGCGGGAGCATTCAACAATAATTCGAGCGCATGCGTATTCGCTGATTCGAGGGCAAACCGCGGAAAGAGTTCCGGCAGCGCGCCGAGCCGCCAGCACACGTAACCGGCGAGACCGGCTAACAGCCCGAGTCCGGCCGCAGAGAGATATGAAGTCGCTGTCTTAGCTCGAATCAAATCGTTTGGCGAGTGAAAGGGCCTTGAGGTCGCGCCCGGGATTAGGATCTAGGTACTGTGCGGCTCAGTGAGCCGCGGCGGGATTATACAATGCTTGTCATTGTTTAAGCCATCGAAATATCGGCTTGTTTCAACGCTCTGGCGAGTTCGGCAAGCTCGTCAGCGAAGACCGTACGAAGATCCAACAGCACTTTTGCTTCGGAGATCCGGCCAATTACCGGCGGAGACGAACTGCGGAGTGCTCGCTCAATCTCCTGGGCCGTCATTCGAGGATGAGTGATCGCGATGAGTGTTGTTGGCAGGTTTGACGTGGGGCCGGCGCCGCCGCCAATCGCCGATTCGCCCGGCTGCAACGTCAATTCGAGTTCCGTGTCGCCGATCGCCTCCAGCACCTGCTTCGCTCGCGACTCAAGCTCTTCATTGGTCAACGCCAACATCTGAAGCACCGGCACATCCGCGGGTTCCACGTCGCGTTGATGTGCAAGAAGCGTCGCTTCGAGCGCCGCGAGTCGCAATTTGTCACTGCGTAAGGCTCGATAGAGCGGGTGCTTTCGCAAACGATCGACGATCGCGTGCTTGCCGACGATTATCCCCGCCTGCGCCGAGCCCAGTAGTTTGTCGCCGCTGAAAGACACCACGTCGGCGCCGCCGGCAACGGCTTCGCTTACGATCGGTTCGCCGGTGATCCCGTACGACGAGAGATCGCTGAGTTGGCCTGAGCCGGCGTCTTCATAGAGCAGCAATGCGTGTTCGTGCGCGAGTGTTGCCAGCTCCGAAAGGTCAGGCGAACTGGCGAAGCCGACGATTCGATAGTTGGACGGATGCACGTGCATGAATAGCCGCGTCTTTGGATTGATTGCGCGGCTGTAATCTTCGAGATGCGTGCGATTGGTCGTGCCGACTTCGACCATGCGCGTTCCGGAGCTCGCCATCACATCCGGAACACGAAAGTCACCGCCAATCTCCACGAGTTCGCCACGCGACACGATCGTCTCACCGTTGCCCGCCAGCACCGACAGAATCAGCAACGCCGCGGCGGCGCAGTTGTTCACCACCAGCGCATCTTCAGCGCCCGTTAGATCTTTCAACAACGATTCGACTCGCGCGCCTCGTTTCCCACGCGAACCACTCGCTACGTCGTACTCGAGCGTGCAAAACCGGCTTGCTTCGATAATCGCGTCACGCGCCGCGGTCGATAGCGGCGCGCGACCAAGATTCGTGTGCAGTAGCACCCCGGTCGCGTTGATGACTCTCGTAATCCCAGTCTTACTCTCGACCTGTGCAGTTTCGCGCATGCGCGTGACTGCTTCGGCGAGCAGCGACTCAGCCGCGTTCCCATTCGTCGAGACTTCTCGACCATTGCGAATCGACGATCGCAGTTCCGACGTCACTGCCCGCGCGATCGCAGTCAGTCGCTTGATGCCAATCGTCGCGCGAAGCTCGCGCGCCGCGTCTGTCCTCAATAGTTGGTCCACAGATGGGACGTGGCGCAGGTTTGAATTGGGGTCGGCCATAATGTTTTCGAGCAATCTCGCACGCAGATAATAAACTGTTGACACTCCAGTTTTGAACCACCTAGACTGCATTAGCCGGTGTATTCAGCGGCGCCCCGCCTCAAATTCCTCGTTCACGGAGAAAATCAACTACGTGGCACTACGCGACAACAAGCTGCTCCGTTCAAAACTGCACGCGCAAACAAAGAGCAAGTATGCCACCGGTGAGAACCAGCCAACGCCGGACGAACAGTTGACTCGTCTCGAAGACGACATTCGAAAACTGCGCGTTGAGTTCGACATCTTCTTCAACGGTGCCGCTAAACGTCCGCCGTACGATACAAAAATGCGCGTCGAAACGCTGCTGAAGCGACTCGGCGACGATCGCACCTTAACGTTTGCGCAACGATATCGGTACAACTCACTGGCGGCGCGCTACAACGCCTTTCGCGATCTTTGGCGACGCACCATGCAGGGACGCGAAGAAGGTCGCGATCCGGTTTCCGCCGCGCGGGCCCACGTCAAGCAGGACCAACCAACGAGCGTTTCCCCCGTATCATTTCTCTGCGTTGATGCGCACAAGGAAGTCGGGCTTGTTAGGGAGTTATACGATTCCCTCGTCGAGGCCAAACAGAAGTGCGGCGAATCAGTCGACGGTCTTTCCTTTCCGCAGTTTCATCGTTTGATTGCTTCGAAGTCGGATGGGCTGAAAGAGCGTCATGGATGCGATCGCGTGAGGTTTTCAGTCGCGGTCGAGAACGGCCACGTGGCTTTCAAGGCGAAAGCGGAATAAAGATTTTCGTAAACCCACGAGACTCACGCCAGCAGGCTCATCATTTTTACAGCAGACAAAAGAAAAAAGGCGGCTATCACAGCCGCCTTCTTTCTTGTGGCTACCGGACCCGTGACCGGAAGCAAGTCAGTGGCTTTGCGGAAGCAAGCCGGGGAGACTTACATCTTTGTCACTTTTTCAGCCTGAGGTCCCTTTGGGCCTTGTGTCACCTCAAACTCAACTTCCTGGCCCTCTTCGAGGGTCTTGAAGCCGTCGCCCTGGATGGCGCTATAGTGAACGAAGATGTCCGAAGAACCAGGCTGCTCGATGAAACCATAGCCCTTCGAATTGTTAAACCACTTGACCTTACCGGTTATTCTAGACATAACAACGAATCCTCCTAACGATTCGGTAAAACGGACGCGAAAGCCTGTCAGCTTTCCCATCGGCTTGGTGAATGCTTGTGAGCCGGGTCGCGCAGGGGCGCTAGACGGAAACACACAACCAACAAAAAATGCATGGTGAAAAGCGCGGGGCGCGCTAATTCATCATGCACAGACTTACGGGGGCAGAACTAACCAAACTCATTGACTTACAGCTGGTGGATCGGGAATGCGGGGGCCTCAAACTGCTCGCCCTGCACTGAACGACGGCGCATACTAAGCCAAAGTCTCAAACCTGTCAAGAATAAATTGTTTCAGAATAGTCACAAGCTAACTAAGCCAAAGGCACAGGTTAACCCCGGTAACGCGGTTTTTTTCATCTCTCAACTGAGGCAGTACGGCTGCTCAACAGCAGATACGGCAAAGGATTCACAGCCTCGTCGTTGATGCGCACTTCGTAATGGAGGTGTGGGCCGGTCGAACGGCCCGTAGATCCGACTTTTCCAAGTATTTGGCCGCGCGAAACCATCTGATCGAGCGAGACGTCGATGTGCGAAAGGTGCCCGTATCGTGTCGATAGACCACCGCCGTGGTCCACGATCACCAGCTGTCCGTAGCCGTTCTGCCAGCCAACAAACGATACCTTGCCCGCCGCTCCCGAAACCACTGGCGTACCCCACGCGGCTTCGATGTCCTGGCCCGAATGAAACTCATATCCGGCACCGCCGAATGGGTTCCGGCGTCCACCAAAACCACCTTCGAGCGTCCCTTCAACGGGCCAAAGAGTCGGCGTATAGCCTCGGAGACGCAAGCTCGCTTCGTGGGCCGACATGTCGTCCTCGAGGCGACTCATCTTGGCGGCCAGGGTCTCAAGGGCCATTTCGTCAAGCGGCAATTCCGGACCGCCAGCGCCTGATGGAGTCGAGTTGTTTTCGACGACGCCCGATTTTTCCGCGAGTTTGCGCGAGGTGTCTTCAACTTTCTCGACCCGCGTGTTCAGTTTTTCCAGTTCCTGCCGCTGACGTTCATTTTCAGCCCGCAGCCGCTGATTTTCCATGTCGGTCCGTAGATGGGCGACCTGCTGGGTCAAACCATACAGACCGTAAACCAGGCAAACGGCCAGCGCGGCAGCAGCGGTGACAAACACTGTTACTGATTTTTTCTCGACTCGGATTCGCTGGACGCGGGCTCGGGACTTCGACGTATGGGCAATAATGAACGAAATAAATCGGTCTTCTCTAGCCATTTTGGGGGTGCTCCTGTTGTCTGCCGCGGTTCAAATACGTCGGGGCGACGGCAGCAACTGAAAAGCACAAACTCGCCAAAAAGCGATTTGCGCGATTAGGGAAAGTTTTGTTTTAGTTCCTACTTGAGATTTGCAGCGGGTGGATTGAAAACCTCAAGGTCCCTCCGAGGTGAAACCCATCCGGCCGGTTCTGCAAGGCCCCGACGCTATCACAGGGCCTGTGAGTGTTGCAACTTTGGAAGAGAAATATAAGACAGACGCAGGAAAAAGATCGGTTGTTCTTAAACCTCGTCTATGCCTCGTCGCCGTCGGGCTCGATCGCGGAAGATCGCCAGCACAATCATCACCAGGAGCGCGATGAAGATTACGACGATGGCGATCTTCACGGCCGCCAGCAGGAACCCGACCAGCGCGATCAACTGTTTCAGCAAAGCGATTATGACGAGAATCAAAGCAACGATAGCGCCAAGTACGCCGGAAAACCTAAGAATGCCGCAACACATAATGAATTCGACCCCTAATTAAACACCTACGTTCAGGACCTGCGTTCGAACGGCAGCGGCGTAGCGTCGCGCCGAGCGAACTGCGTTGTTTCACCAGTGCGAAAAGTCGCCGTATCAACGGGCCGGTTGGCAACCACCGACGGTGGCGGACGCCGCGAATCGAAACGAACGATGCGATCCGACGACTTACCACGCCGAATGTAATCGAAGAGCATGTAAGCGCCAAGCGCTACCAGCGCCACCGGCAACAGTTGCTTGATCGGCAGCGTGACTCCCAGCAACGTGTGCAACAGAAACATCGTGCCGATGATGATCAGCGTCGTGCCCCATGCAAACGGGTTTCCGTAAAGCCGGCGGGCAATGACGTCATCTTCCGCGTCCGGCGACAGACCCGCGCGCATCAACTGCGCCGTCCTGCAAGCGTCCACTGCTGCAAACAGCCACGTCCCGACAACACCGAGAACGAAAAAGAGCGTGCCGTTCGTCAGCACCGCCATCTGAAAGAAACTCGCGAAGATTGCGAAGTGGACGATCGCTTTCGACGTTTGCCCGTTGTAAGCCGCGCCTAATCCGGGCACAAACGAAAGAACCGTCGCGACAAACGGTGAACTCTTCCGGCGCAAAATGTTTGCCGGAGACGCGTGTGAAGAATGCCGCAGCAGCTCAACGCCGGCGACTATGCAATCCTGGCAAAACGGAAAGCCCCGCACGCGATGATCGCAGGCAGGGCATAACCAGCGAGCGCACTGATTGCACTGAACAACAGCCGGGTTCTTAGCATGGTAGCTACAGTACATCATCTTAAAACCTTGAACTCCTCACCGGTTGTTGTGGCCGCTGGCATCCTGCTTCGCGCCGGAATGCTCCTGCTGTTGATCGTTCCCGTGTTTCTGTGGCGGCGGCGGCGTCACGTTCTGCTCCGACGAAGCCGGCCTGATCTCGCGTGAAAGTGCTTCTGTTTGACCCGTGGTTCGTTCCGCCAGTTTCAGGCCCGCATCGTAAACGCCGCCAATCGAGCCATCGGCGGAAACAGTGCTACTCAAAACGAGCACTGCAGCCAGCAACATTGTGGCGACAGTTGCGAGTTGCGGCGACATAATCGGATCCAACAACAACCGGAAACGAGAGGCGGCGCGTGATCTCCACGGCGCCTTGATC
>DATANW010000514.1:0-7517 GCA_036266055.1 Pyrinomonadaceae bacterium
GTGACTGCTCAACTGCTCGACGTCCGCACCAGCGAGATCCTCTGGAGCGAACGGATCGACGCCGATGCCAGCGACGTGATCGCCGTGCAGGACACGATCGTGCATCGCATCGTCGAAGGTCTGCGCCTCGAATTGAGTCCGGATGAGAAAGTGGCCCTCGCGAAGGGAATCACTGCCGACGCCGCCGCTTCCGAAGAATACCTGCGCGGCCGCAACTGTCTGGCGCAATTTATCTATCACACAGTCGAACGCGAACAGCTCGACTCGTCCATCGAACATTTCCGTCGCGCCATCGAGATCGATCCGAACTTCGCACTCGCTTATTCAGCACTCGGCAGTTCGTACATCAACCGAGTTTTGAAAGGACTGGGCCAGGCGGGCGATCACGACAAAGCGAAGAATGCTTTCAAGAAGGCCCTGGCGCTCGACCCCAGACTGCTCGAAGCGCGCATGCAAATGGTCTTCATCTATCTCACCGAAGGCCAGAAGCCGAAGGCGCGGACGTCCGTCGAAGTGTTGCGGGTGGAATATCCGAACGATCCGGGCGTGCAGTTTGTCCGCGGCGTGGTTGCGCGGCTCGACGGCGATTACGACAAGGCATTACGCAGTTACGATCGGATGGTGAAACTCAATCCCGGCGAGCGTGTGCTCGCGAGTTATAACCGCGCGCGCATCTTCATGTACCAGAAGGAATACGATCAGGCGCTGCGGGAGTTGGACCAGGGCGCCGAGCTCGAGCCAGAGCACCCGATGATCAAGGTGATCCGCGCGTGCGTACTCTTTTATCGCGGCGCGGTCGACGAGTCGATCAAGATCGTGTCCGAGGTGCTGCTGCGCCATCCGCAGATGGACGGCATTCGCCCGGTGCTGGCAATCGGACTCAGCGCGCAGGGGCAGCACACAAAAGCTAATGAACAGCTAACTCCGAAAGTCAGACTGGTGGCCGAAGGCGATTACGATATATCTTATTGGCTCGCCTCCGCCTACCTTTTACAGGGCCGTCAGGTAGAAGCACTCAGATGGCTGGAGACTGCAATCAATCTCGGTAACGAAAATTATCGTTGGTTCGAATCTGATCCGAATTGGGCCGACATGCACGAGGATCCACGCTTCCTCGAATTGATGGAGCGCATCAAAAGCCAAAGTGTAGAGCCCGGGGACCAGTCTGAATGAGAACTTTCGTCGTTGGTGATATCCACGGACGGTGCGCGCAGCTCCTCAACCTGCTCGACATGCTGCCGCGCGATCTGGAAACAGACACGCTCGTTCTACTCGGCGACCTGATCGACCGCGGCGCCGACGCGCCGTGCTGCGTCGAACACGTGATGAAACTTTGTAACGAGAGTCCGGAGCGCGTGATCTGTCTGCGGGGAAATCACGAGCAAATGATGCTGGACTTTCTCGAGGGAGAACCGACGATCTGGTTAACGCCGATCGTGGGAGGACAACGAACGTTCGAGCAGTACACGGGTCAGGCGCCGTGGGTTGATGCCGAGGCCGGCGAAGCCGAAATGAGACTCGCGCTCGAACGTGCCGTTCCTGCCGAACATCTCGAGTTCATGCGCAATCTGCCGTTTTATCACGAAGACGACCATGCGATTTACGTGCATGCGGGGCTTGATGACGGGAAACATCCGAGTGAGAGTTCGCCGATGTCGCTGCTATGGATGCGCAACATGGATTTTTACAAGAATTATCGCGGGAAGCCGTGTGTGTTTGGTCATACGCCGACGCCGTTGTTGCCGTTGCGTGGGCGGCTCGGCCGTCACGGGATTTATATCTCGCATAGTGCCGTCGGGCTCGACACAGGTTGCGAACGGCAGTCGCCGCTTAGTTGTCTTTCATTGCCCGATTTCAATCTCTACCAGACTTACGCTGATGGGCGTGAGGAGACCTACCAGATCACCTCGTTCATTCCCGACACGTTGCGCGAGATGCAACGCCGCGCTGGGCTTGCTTAATCCGCGTTTCCTTTTACGGAGCACATCTCTGTTCGCGCAATGGGATTAAATCAACAGCCATCAGTTTGTGTGTATTCCCGTCGACCAACACACGCGCGGCCAGCGGACCTTTTGCACACGTGAGTCGCACGGTGCTGCTGCGCGTTCCATTCCCACTCAACGTCTCACCAACTTTACACGCTCCCCACGCTGACGCCGCCACGAACTGACGTCGCATTTGCTCCACGTCCAACGCCGGCGCGGCGGTCGACTTAACAACATCCGCATCCCACGCGACGAGCAGCTTCCCAATCGTTTCAATGGTCTTGGTCATCTCGGCATCGGGCGGCAACACAGGCGCGATATTTACTGACTGCACCTTCGGCGGCATCGTCGGCGCGAGAGTAATGCCGACCTCCAGCCAGCCTCGTTCACACATCATCTTCCACGTTCCACGCAAAGCGTTCTCAGGTTCGATCGACGTTCCCGCCCGGCACACGCCATGATCCTTCGCCAACGATTGCCAACGCTCCTTTCGCGTCGCCGCCGGAACGTCGAGAAACAGATTGTCCGCGGCGATGCGATTTGCCAGCGCGTCATCCCACTTGATGATCAACTGCGACACGTCCGCCATCGCCGACAACAACGCCGGCGAAGGCTGCACCATCCGTGGCTGCAGCGCGCCAGTCTTGTACAACTCGTTCAACGCATCGCCGAAGAGTCCGCCGAATCCACCGTACGTCCGGTTGCTCATCGCGATCATCCCAACGCCGTACTCCGGCAACCAACGCATCAGCGAACCATAACCGGGCAAACCGCCACCATGACCGACCACATGAGCAAACCTGCAATCCTGCGAAACACCAAGCCCGTACCCATAACCACCAACGCTCATTTGCAGCGGACCATCGACCGCGCTGCGAAACGCGCTACCGGGTTGAAAGCGCCCGACCTGCTGCATCTCGCGTGCGCTACTGCGTTTGATCGGACCGTTTTCCCCTTCGTCACGCGGTGGATATGCCGACATCAGAAACGAGACGTAACGAGCCAGATCATTAGCGCTGGTCCAAAGTCCACCCATTGACCCAAACGAGCCGTGCGCCAATATCGGCTCCGGCTTCCACCCGCCGTCTTCAAATCGATAACCGAGCGCGATGCGTTCCTTCGGCACTGCGCTCATATCAAATGTCGACGAGTTCATGCCGAGCGGACGCAGAATGTTGTCGCGTACGTAGTCGGCATACGGTTTACCCGAAACGCGCGTGACAACCTGGCCCAGGATTCCGAAACCGTAGTTTGAATACTCGAACGTGGTGCCCGGTGCGGTTGAAAACGGAATGCCCGCACGCATCCACGCGCGGATAGTCTCGTCGGTTTGGGCCAACTGGCGATCGCCCCAGGGATTGTCTTCCGGAAAACCTTCGGAGTGCGTCAGCAAGTGACGAATCGTGATCACAGGCGAATCTTTGGTCGGGTACGGCAGGTCCGCTAGCGCGGGAATGTACCTGGCTACGGGATCGTCGAGCGACAGCTTGCCTTCGTCGCGCAGCTTGAGGATCGACATCGCCGTGAAACTCTTCGTCATCGAGGCGATGCGAAAGACCGTGTCGGGCGTGACGGGCGCCTTGTCCGTCGTCTCACGAACGCCGATCGCTTTTACCCAAACGAGCTCGCCGTCGACGATGATGCCCATCACCGCGCCCGGCATGTTTAATCTTGCAACATACGCCGTGAAGAGTTTTTCGATCTCCGGAAAGGCTGCGGCGAGTTTCTGTTTGCGTTGCGGATCGGCAAACCTGGGCGGGGGAACGGTCCCCTCGGCAAAGCGTCGCTGCGCATGACCGAGCGGCGCCAGGATCAAAATCGTAAGTAAAAGACAGGTTAGTGGGCGCATGGCTGTAGAAAATATCACAGGTAAATTTTTAAGTTAGTGATCCGAACCGCGCGCGGGTTTCACGGGTCATAATAGTTGAATGGCCGGCAAGGCAACATCGGAACGCGAAAGCTGGTGGGTGTTGCAGGCACAGTCCGGGAGCCGCGAGGCGCTCGACGAGCTGTTCAAGAGCGTGCAGGAGCCGCTCTTTCGCTACATCGTCAGCATCGTTAGTGAAAAACATCTCGCGGAAGACATTCTGCAGGAGGTGTTCATCCGGATCTATCGAAAGCTGCGCTGGTTGCGAGAGCCGCAGGCGTTTCGCGCGTGGAGTTATCAGATTGCGACGCGAGAAGCGTTTCGATTCTTGAAGCGGGAGCGGTTATGGACCGACCAGATCAGGGACGACGCGGTCTTGAATGTTATGCCGGTGGCAGAGCCGGTCTATTCACCGGAACTGGTGCAGCGTCTGCCGGAGTTGGTCGGTGATTTATCGCCTGCCTCGCGAGCGGTGATAGTTCTCTTTTATCTGCACGAGATGTCGTTGGTTGAAACGGCAGCGGTGTTGGAGATTCCGGTCGGGACGGTGAAGTCGCGATTGGCTTATGGGTTGGAAAGTTTGAGACGGAGGTTGGAGACATGAAATTGAAGCATGCGGTGATTGCGTTTGCGATTGTCGAGTTTGTGGTGGTGGTGGTGATGGTTATCTACGGCGTCAAGAAGTAATCGAATGGAGGTTTGGCGATGGCACAAAGAGTAAAACTTGACGAGGTGAGGGCGGCGGCGCTGGCGCGCGTCGATCGCAGCGAACGAAATTTCAAGCTGGCGTTTCTCGGCGCCGGGTTTGTGGAGGTGCTATTTATATTGAGCTTCATCCTGCTCGCCGATCTTTCGAACCGGTTGCACCTGCTACTCCTGATCTCGACCGTGAGCTGCTACTCGATCGTCGTTCTCGGTCTATTCGCCCTCGGCGCTCACATTAACCGCGGCGTCGCGCGTGTGCTGAAAGCGGTCGAGTTGCTGAAGGAGTGACGTCACTGACGGTAGATCTCGCTGCCGGCTTCAACAAACTCACGCGCTTTTTCCTTCATCCCGACACCCAGCGCCTCGGCCTCATCGATCTGTTTTTGGGCGGCGTACTCGCGGACGTCCTGCGTGATCTTCATCGAACAGAAATGCGGGCCACACATCGAACAGAAGTGGGCCAACTTCGCCCCTTCCTGCGGCAAAGTCTCGTCGTGAAACTCACGCGCGACTTCCGGATCGAGTGACAGATTGAACTGATCCTCCCAGCGAAACTCGAAACGCGCCTTCGACAACGCATTGTCGCGATACTGCGCACCCGGATGTCCCTTCGCGAGATCCGCCGCATGCGCCGCCAATTTATAAGCAATTACGCCATCTTTCACGTCTTTCTTGTTCGGCAAACCAAGATGCTCCTTCGGCGTGACGTAACAAAGCATCGCCGTGCCGTACCAACCAATCATCGCGGCGCCAATCGCCGACGTGATGTGATCGTATCCGGGCGCGATATCAGTCGTGAGCGGACCAAGCGTGTAGAACGGTGCTTCATGACAAGTCTCGAGTTGCTTGTCCATGTTCTCTTTGATCAAGTGCATCGGCACGTGCCCCGGCCCTTCGATCATCACCTGGCAGTCGTGCTCCCATGCGATCGTCGTCAACTCACCGAGCGTTTCCAGCTCCGCAAACTGCGCCTCATCATTCGCATCGGCGATCGATCCCGGACGCAAACCATCACCCAGCGAGAACGAAACGTCATACGCCGCCATGATCTCGCAGATCTCGCGAAAGCGCGTGTAAAGAAAACTCTCCTCGTGATGGGCCAAACACCACTTCGCCATGATCGAACCTCCGCGACTCACGATCCCCGTGGTGCGCCGGGCAGTCAGAGGGATGTAAGGCAAGCGGACCCCGGCGTGGATTGTGAAGTAGTCGACGCCTTGTTCCGCTTGTTCGATCAACGTGTCGCGAAAGATCTCCCACGTCAGTTCCTCGGCTTTGCCGCCGACTTTCTCCAGCGCCTGGTAAATCGGCACCGTACCGATCGGCACAGGCGAGTTGCGAATGATCCATTCGCGCGTGGCATGAATGTTCTTGCCGGTGGAGAGATCCATCACCGTATCCGAACCGCAATGAATGGACCACCGCATCTTGTCGACTTCTTCTTCGATCGACGACGCGACCGCCGAGTTACCGATGTTTGCGTTGATCTTCACGAGGAAATTTCGCCCGATGATCATCGGCTCCGACTCGGGATGATTGATGTTCGCGGGGATGATGGCGCGTCCGCGAGCCACTTCCTGACGCACAAATTCCGGCGACACATACGACGGAACCGCCGCGCCAAACGACTGCCCGCGATGTTGATGCAACAGCGAATCTCGCGGCGCGTCAGCGGCCATGTCCCACGCAGCTTCGCGACCCATGTTTTCCCGAATCGCAATGAACTCCATCTCGGGAGTGATGATCCCTCGGCGAGCATAGTGTAGTTGGGTCACACAGGAGCCTGATCGTGCGCGCAGAACTCGCCGGCGCAATGCGGGAAAGTCTTCCAGTTTGCCGACGTCTTTAACTCGCGCCCGGTTTGCAGCGTCGAACGTCAGATAACCGTCGTCGATCGGCTGCGGTTCGCGTCCTTCGTATTCTTCGACGTCGCCTCGCGCGTGAATCCATTCCGAGCGCAAGGCAGGCACGCCTTTGGTCACGTCGCACTGAACGTCGCTGTCGCCCCACGGTCCGCTCGTGTCGTAAACACGCACCGGTGGATTCGCCACCAAAGTGCCGTCGAAGTTGCGCGAAGATGTTTGCGTGATTTCGCGGAAGGGAACTCTCACGCCCGGCAGTTGGCCGCCGACGTAAACGCGACGCGAGTTTGGTTGCGACGCTGACTTAACAGCTGAACTCATTTCATTCTCCCAATGGTTTAGGAATCCAGTTTTAGTAATCGATAGACACAAAGTATAATCTCGCCGCTAGGAGCCAGCCTAATCTACCTTCCGGAGAAAAGTGGATGTTCAAACGACTCGCCGCGCTAATGCTAGTCTGGGCGTTAGTTCTCTCGCTCTTTTCAATTCCTGTCGTCGCACAAAACGGGACCGGAGAACTGGTCTCGCGCATCCGCAAGGAAGCGACGGAACGTTCGCAGATCATGAAAACCATGCACATGTTCACGGACGTTTACGGTCCGCGCCTGACGGGTTCGCCAAACCACAAGGCCGCCGCCGAATGGGCCGTGAAACAGATGACCGCGTGGGGTCTCGAAAACGCGCATCTTGAACCGTGGGACTTCAAACATCCCGGCTGGGCCAACGAGCGACTCTCCGCGCACCTGATCTCGCCCGTGAAAGACCCGCTCGTTTGTGAAGCGCTCGCCTGGACACCCAGCACCAAGGGAACGGTCACTGCCGACGCGGTTCACCTGATCCTGCCTGAGCGCCCGTCGCAGGAGCAGTTGACCGCCTTCTTCGCCAGCAACAAAGCGAACGTGCGCGATCGCGTCGTCTTGATCGGAAAACCTGCGGTGCTCGGAGTGAATTTGAATCCGCCGGCGAAGCGTCAAACTGATGAGCAGGCAGCGCAGCGTTATGGTCTGAACCCGCGCCCGTTTCCTTTCCCGACGGCATCTCCGACGCCCACGCCCGCTCCGAACGCACCGCGTCCGCTCACTGGACGACAAGTCGACG